>DASZWY010000134.1:0-15618 GCA_035546135.1 Opitutales bacterium | reverse complement strand
CCGCTGGTGTTCGGGCCGCGGATGAAGTTGTTGCCGCGGTGCCCGAAGTGTTCCGCACGCTGGGACCGCGGCAATGGCTTTTTCCTCGGCGCGATGGTGTGGAATTACGGCGTGACCGTGTTCGGGCTGCTGACGTGGGTGGTGCTCGCCGCGCTGGAGGGCTGGCTTTCACCTCCTGCGGCGATTACCCTCGGGATGGCCGTGGCGATTGTTTTTCCCATCGTGTTCTATAAATGGTCATGGAGCCTGTGGCTGATGGCCTACTATGCCGTTTTGCCCAACGAACTGCCGGCCAATCTGGGCGAAGAGCATCCGCTGTTGCACAAATGAAGGCGAAAAAATCCAGCCCGCGCCGCACGGCTGGCGTCATTGATGCGCATACCCATGCGTATCCCCCGGAGATTTTTGCCGACCCGGCGGGCTGGGCCAAGGCGCGCGACGAGCACCACTGGGCGCAACTCATGGGTCCGCGGGTGGACGGCAAGCGTTCGCTGCAAGGGTTCGCCGACCGTGGCCAGATGCTGCGCGCGATGGACGCCGCGGGCGTCGAGCGCGCGGTGCTGCTGGGGTGGTATTGGGAGCAGCAGAAAACTTGCGTGTGGCACAACGCGGTGATGGCCGAGTGGCTGCGGGCCAGCCCGGACCGTTTTTCCGCGTTTGCGAGCGTGCAGCCGCGCGCGGGTAATGTGGTGTTGGACGATTTGCGGCGCGCGCAAGACAGGGGCTTTCTCGGCATGGGCGAGATTTTTCCGGCGGCGCAGGGTTTCGCGATGGAAGACCCGGTGTGGGAGGCGGTGCTCGCGTGGGCCGCCGAGGAAAAAATGCCGGTAAACCTGCATGTGCCGGAGCCGGCGGGGCGGGATTATCCTGGCTTCATTGGCGCGCCGCTGCGCGATTACCAGCGGCTGGCGCGCCGGCATCCGCGGGTGAATTTTATTTTCGCGCACTGGGGCGGCCTGTTGCCCCTCCTGGAATTAAACCCGGCGGTGCGTGCCGATTTGCGCAATGTTTATTACGACACGGCGGCGAGCCCGCTGCTCTACGACCCGGCAGTTTACCGGCGCGTGGCCGACGCCGTGGGCGCGGAGCGCATTTTGTTCGGCAGCGATTATCCTTTGCGCGTCTTTCCGCGCGCGCAAAAGGAGCCGGATTTCACGCGCCCGTTGGCCGAGGTGAAAAAGTCGGGGCTGGCGAAAAAAGAACTCGCCCAGGTGCTGGGCGGCAACACGCGAAAACTGTTGCGCTTGTGAGGGTCCCGCGGCTTCAACGGCGGGCGAGAGGGATGAACCCCGGCGCGGGCAGCGTGGCGCGTTTGGCCACCAGCACGCCGTCGGCGGAATAACTCTGGCTGACGTTGGCCGAGGCGATGACGGTGTAGCCGCGTTCCTCGAGAAATTTTGCGCACGCGTCGTGCAAATCGTCGCCATGGGTGGAGATGAAGAGGTAGTCCACCCGGCCCGCGCGCAAAGTGCGTTCGGCGCCTTTGAGCATGTCGAGCTCCGCGCCCTGGATGTCGCTGTGCAGGATGGCGATGCGGTCGAGCTGGTGGGTAACGGCAAAGTCGTCGATACAGACCAGCGGGTCGCCATTGGGGGCGCGGCCGCTGTGCGCGCCGACCCAGGCGTGGGTGCGGTGCGCCGTCTTGCCGTTCAGTTCGAAGTTGCGCTCGCCCTGCACCAGGCAATTCGGGTCGGCCTCGATGAGGAAGGCTTTTCCGTCCGGAACCCGCGTCACAAACCACAGTGAATAGAAGGCCCAGCAGGCGCCAAGTTCGAGAATGGCGCCGCCAGGAGCGACGTGCGGCAACACTTCGGCAAAGGCGCGCTCTTCCTGTGGTTCATGGACGCCGCGGTTGGCGCGCAGGATGGCGTGCATCTGCTCTGGAAAATAGTGGTAGGAGCCGTAATGAACGCGCAGGCCGTTGTGCATGGTCTGGCAGCCGTCCGCGATTTGGCCGGCGCCCGGGGCGCGGGGCAGGAAGGCGTTGTCCGGGCACGCGACCGTGAGGGCGGTGCGGTAGCGCCAGTAGCGGCGCCGGCGTTCGCGCTCGACGAGCCGGCGGGCCAGGCGGCCGAGGGGCGGGCAGGCGCGGGCGAGGGCGTCCACGCTTTGGTCGAGGCGATTCACGGGCGGAATCTAAACCATTAGCGGGGCGAATTGTCGAGCCCCGCCTCCGGGCGGTCCCTTGACATATCCTGAACTTTCAGTATATATTGAAAATACAATCCAAGCCCGCCATGACCACCGAAACCCATGCCGCCGAACTGCGCACCGCGCGCGACCGCTTCATCTCGCAATGGGGCGTCATCAGCACCGCCTGGGGCATCAACCGCACCATGGCGCAAATCCACGCCTTGCTGCTGACCGCGCCGACCCCGCTCTCGACCGACGAGATCATGGCGGCCCTCCAAATCAGCCGCGGCAACGTGAACACGAACCTGCGCGAGCTGGTGGGGTGGGGGCTCCTGCGCATCATGCTGCGCAAGGGCGAGCGCAAGGAGTATTTCGAGGCCGAAAAGGATGTGTGGAAAATCTTCTGCATCATCGCGCGCGAACGCCAGCGCCGCGAGATCGAGCCCGCGCTGGCCGTGCTGCGCGAGTGCGCCGAGCGCACCGCGAAGCTCAAGGGCGGCGAGGCCGAGTCCTTCCACCGCACCATGCGTGACCTCGGCGACTTCGTCACCAGCGCCGCCGGCGCGATGGACAAGGTCTCCCGCAGTGAGCGCAGCAAGATCATGCCGCTGATTTTCAAGATGCTCAAATAACCGCCATTTTATGTCCGCCGGCCTTTTCCCTTTGCCCCCCTTCGTGTCATGCGCCCGCCCCACCAGCCCGCCCTCCGCCCGCCGCGCCAACGCCGCCTGCAAGGCGCGCTGGCCGGTTTCGGCATCGGCGGGTGGGCGTGGCGGCTGATTTTTTTATGGGACCGACTTTCGGAAATTCCTGAAACTTTGAAAACCAAACGGCAGCCACCGCAACCCCCGGCCCCCCGGCCGGTGCTTCCCCGCCATGAACACCCCTGAAATGCTCCTCTGGGGCCTGCGCCTGGCCGGCGTGGGCCAGCTCTTTGTCGCCGGCATCTATTTTTGGGTGCGCGGCATCCTTGGCTGGCGCGCCGATTTGGAAAAGCTGCGCCCGCACAATCGCGCCATCGCCCACACCTACAGCCGCTACATCCAGGTCATCAACACGGTCTTTGGGCTGATTTGCCTGTTCCAGACGCGGGAGTTATTGAACGGAACAGTATTGGCGGCCGACCTCACGCTGCTGATGGGCTGCTACTGGCTGATGCGCCTGATTTTGCAGTTCCTCTATTACGATGTGCGCGAAATCACCGCCCGGCGCCGGTTGTATTATTACGGCGTCTACGCCTTCGACCTGCTGTTTATTCTGCAAACCGCGCCGTTGCTGGCGGGGTTCGTCTACAATCTCCATGCGCTGGCGGGAGGATGCCATGGGTGAAATGCGCGATTTTTTCTCGATGGCGCTCATGATTCTGGCCATGGCCGCCGGCGGGATGGCTATCCGGTGGCATAAATGGGCCCGGCGGATTTTCGGAATTGGACTCGGCCTGCTTATTATTGAGTCCGGCGCCATTCTGCTGAGCGGCTTGAACGGAAAATATTTTCAGCTCAACTCGGTCGAAGCGGGCCTGAATGTGTATTTCAACTGGCTGAATCTCTACGAGGTGTTCATCGTGGGGATTATTTTTGTCATCGCCGGTCTGGCCATGGGCCTGTTTGCCAGATCGCGCGGGGGCGGGAAAGACTAGGGAGGGGCGAGGGTAAGCCCGAACACCTCCGCGCCAAGTTCGATGAGACTGTCATAAACCCCGGCGGGCGGCGGCTGATGCGCGAGGAGTTGGGCGCGGGTGTGGCTGCCGGTGGTGACAGCGTAACCGCGCAGTCCCGTGTTGGCGGCGGTGTCGAGGTCGAACGGTGAATCGCCAATCATGACGGTGTCCCCGGGAAAGGTCCCCAATTTTTCCACCGCATGGAGGCCCAATACCCCTTGGGGCTTGCGCCAGGGGGTGTCATGCGTCCCGAGCACCAGTTCGAACCACGGGTTCCAGCCGAGGTGGCGGATGACCGCCCGCGCGCCTTCGCCGTGTTTGTTGGTGAGCACCGCCTGGCGCACGCCGCGGGCATGCAGTTCCCGGAGCAACGCCACCGCGCCCGGACAGGGGGTGAGGCCCTCGAACATGACCTGGGCGAAGCGTTCGTGGTAGAGGGGCAGGGCGCGGGGCATTTTCCCCGCGCCAACGAGCCGCGTCAGCGTCAGCTCAATGCCGCCGCCGACGACGCTGCGCACCCGTTCGTGGGTCGAAGGCGGCAGGCCGAGCGCCTCCTCGGCATAGTTGATGGCGAGCTGAATCGCGCGGAAATTGTCCACGAGCGTGCCGTCGAGGTCGTAGAGAATGGCCTTGATTGGAGCGCTCGACTTTTGCATCGTTTCGACTAGGCGCGAAAGGCGCGGCCATTTCAAGACCGAACCTGTGGGCATGAATTCCGACTCCCTGACCTACGACACCGAAGCGCTGACGGTGACGCGCGAGGGCGATGCGCTGCGCCTGCGCCTGCGCGGGCCGTGGACCCTCCATGGATCGTGCCGCCCGCACCTCGGCGCGGTGCGCGCCGAGCTGGCGGCGGGCGGTCCCCTGCCGCGCATCATGCGCTTCGACGTCAGCGCGGTGACGGACTACGACTCCGCGCTCATCAGCTTTCTGCTCAACTGCCACGACCTCTGTGTGGCGACGAAGACGCAATTCGACTTCGAGAGCCTGCCGCCGGGGCCGCGGCAGTTGCTGAGCCTTGCCACCGCCGTACCGCATGCCGAGGACGTGCGCCCCAACGAAGCGCGCCAAAACCCCCTGGCGCAGTTGGGCACGCTCGCGGAGGAACTGGGCCGGGACGCGCTGGAAATTTTGCAATTTTGCGGCGACTGCACCGTCGCCGTCGGGCGCATGTTGCTTGGGCGCGCGCGATTCCGCTGGTCGGATGTCTGGCTGGAAATCCAGCATTGCGGCGCGGATGCGCTGCCCATCATTTCCCTGCTTGCGTTTTTAATGGGCCTCATCCTCGCCTACGTCGGCGCGGTGACGCTGCGGCCCTATGGCGGGCTGATTTTCATCGCCAACCTCGTCGGCCTGGCAATGGTGCGCGAGATGGGCGTGATGATGACGGGTGTAATCATGAGCGGACGCACGGGGGCGTCGTTCGCGGCGCAACTCGGCACCATGAAGGTGTCGGAGGAAATCTCCGCGCTGCGCGCGCTGGGCCTCTCGCCCATCGAATACCTGGTGCTGCCGCGCATGATCGCGCTCTTTGTCATGTTCCCGCTGCTGACCATTTACGCCAATTTCATCGGCATGTTCGGCGGTGCGATGGTGGCGATGACGATGGGGCTGAGCTACGCGCAATTCACCCACCAGCTCACCGGCGCGGTGGATTTGACGAATTTTTCCGTCGGCCTCATCAAGAGCTTTTTCTTCGGCCTCATCGTCGCCGCCACCGGCTGCCTGCGCGGGATGCAGTGCGGCAACAGCTCCGCGGCGGTCGGCATTGCCACGACGCGCGCGGTCGTCACCGGCATCACCTGCCTGGTCGTCGCCGACGCGGTGTTCGCCGTCATCTTCAACACTCTGCAAATGTGAGCGACCTTGCCGACAGCCCTCCGGCCCACATCGCCGTGCGCAACTTGACCATGGCGTACGGCGATTTTGTCGTGATGCGCGACCTGACGTTCGACATCCAGCGCGGGGAGATTTTCATCATCATGGGCGGCTCGGGCTGCGGCAAGAGCACGCTGCTGCGCCATCTCATCGGCCTCCAGGCGCCGGCCACGGGCAAGGTATACTATGATGGCGTTGATTTTACCGACTCGGACGACGGCCAGCGCAGCGACATGCTGCGCAAGTTCGGCGTCATGTTCCAGGGCGGCGCGCTGTGGAGCTCGCTGACCCTCGAGGAAAACGTCGCCTTCCCGCTGGAGGAATTCACCGACCTGAGCGCCGAGGACATCAAGGAAACCGTGGCGCTGAAGCTCGCGCTCGTGGGCTTGCGCGGCTTCGAGAACTTTTATCCCTCGGAGATTTCCGGCGGCATGAACAAGCGCGCGAGCCTGGCGCGGGCCATGGCGCTCGACCCGGAGATTCTGTTTTTCGACGAACCCTCGGCGGGCCTCGACCCCGTGAGCGCCCGCCGGCTCGACGAATTGATTCTCGAACTGCGCGACTCGCTGGGCACGACCGTCGTGGTGGTGACGCACGAGCTGGCCAGCATCTTCGCCATCGCCGACCGCGCCCTCTATTTGGACGTGGCCACGCGCACGATGGGCGGCCTGGGCGACCCTAAGGACCTCCGCGGCCAGACGGAAAATGAGAACCTGCGCCTGTTCCTCAACCGCGGCATGGCCGGCCTGCAATTGCCGACCGACCCGGCCACCGGCGCGCCGTTTGCCGCCCCCCATGCGCGCCGCGCGCCGTAATTGCGCTTGGCCTCGCCCCGCAAACCGTCATCATTCCGTTTTTCCATGAGCGTCCGCGCGAAACCCACGTTGATCGGCCTGTTTGTCAGCATCGCCATCATCCTGGCGGTGGCGGCGATCCTGCTGTTCGGCGGCGGCAAGCTGTTCAATCACCAGGAAAAATTCATCATCTACTTCACCGACTCGGTGAACAACCTGCAGGTCGGCTCGGCGGTGAAATTCAAGGGCGTGCAAATCGGCCAGGTCTCGAGCATCCTCATCAATTACGACCAGCCGCCCGACAACAACGCCATCCCGGTCATCATCGACATCGACACGACCCACCTGCGCAAGGACCTCGGCCTCAACATGGACTTGGGCGACCCGACCACGTTCCATGATTTGATTTACAACGGCAATTTGCGCGCGCGGTTGCAGATGCAAAGCTTCGTCACCAACCAACTCTACATCGAGCTCGACGACATCGAGGGCGCGCCGCCGCCGAAATTCGTCGGCCTCTCGCACACCTACAAGGAAATCCCCTCCGTGCCCTCCGGCCTCAGCGAAGTCATCCAGTCCATCACCACCGCGATTACCAACCTCAGCAAGGTGGACTTTGAGGACATGGCCAAGCGCATCAACGGACTGACCGACCAGTTGACCCACGCGGTGCAGGACCTCGATATCAAGCAGCTCAACGACTCGCTGATTGCCGCCGCGAACAATTTGAATTCCATCCTCGCCGACCCGAAAATCAAGGAGTCCCTCGACAAACTCGGCGCCACGCTCGACGACCTCGACCATCTGGCCAGCAACCTCAATGCGCAGGTGCAACCGCTCAGCGACGAAATCCAGTCCACCACCCGCAGCGCCCGCGCCACGCTCGACCAGCTCGACCGCACGTTGACGGCGGTGCGCGACCTGGTCGCGGCGGATTCGCCGCTGCATACCGAGCTGGACCAGACGCTCAACGAAATCACCAATGCGGCGCGGGCCGTGCGCATTCTCGCGGAATTTATCGAAGCCAATCCAACGGCCATCCTCACCGGCAAGGCGCCGCCGGGCGGCCCCTTGTACTCGCCGGAAAGTTTATCGCCGGTTGCCCCCGCCCCTCCGGCCGCCGCGCCGCCCGCGGCCACCGCCGATTCGCTGCGTAACGGCGGCGGCGGGGTCCGTTAAAAAGTTTTCTCCCATGCACCGCTGGCATCGTCGCATTCGCCCAATCACCGCCTTGGCCCTCGCCGGTCTGGCGGCCGGATGCTCCGTGCTTTCGCCCAAGCCCGACCTCTCGCACAGCTACGTGCTGGAGCCTGCGCCGAACAAGGCCACGCCGGCGCCACCGCCCGACCCCACGCTGTCGCTCGCGGTGGATTACACGGAGATGCCGGTGTATCTCGACCGTCCGCAGATGGTCGCGCGCCTTTCCAACCACCAACCCTATATTGACGAATACCACCGCTGGCTGGAACCGTTGAGCGCGGGCTTTTCGCGCGTGCTGGCGCAGGACATCGCGCAAATGGCGGACTCGACGCACGTCGCCGCGTATCCGCTGCCTACGGCGTTCTCGCACGATTTCGAGGTGCATGTGACGGTCACACAATTTGACGGCGCGCCCGGCGGCACGGTGACGCTGCACGCGCAGTGGCGCATCTCCGGCCCTGGCGGCAAGCCCACCTATTTTTCGCACGACACGACAGTGACCCGCCCTGCTGCGCCCGGGCCGGACCCCGCGGTGGCCTATGTCGACGCGCTCAGCCGGCTGGTGAGCGACCTGGCGCGCGAAATCGTCCTGCAGATGCCGGAGGCCCACGCGGCACAGTCCACGTTGCGGCGGTGACGTTTTCTTTAATGGCCATGCGTTTTGCCGCGACAGTATTATTGATGGCGACGGCGTTGACGCTGGTTTCCTGCGCTGCGGCTCGGGGGGAGGGGAATGCGCCGATAAAGGCGCCGCAAATTCACGCCTACCCGCTGGGCCTGGCGTATGCGGCGACGGAAATCAACGCGACGATTTTCCGGCTCGAAGCGCTGGCCAGCGACGCGAAGCACCAGTACGCGACCTACTACGACCCGGCGGGAAACATCGTCGTGGCGCGCCGTGAATTGACCGGCGGCCCGTGGGACTTGCGCACCCTGCCCATTACCGGCAACGTGCGCGACGCGCATAACGACGTCGTTCTCGGCCTCTCTGGCGATGGCGTGCGGCACCTGTCTTATGACCAGCATGTTTATGGACGGCAGACTCAGGCCTTGCATTATCGCTCGGCGGACCGCGCGACGGACTGGGCCGATTTCGGCCCCGTGCGCGCGATGACCGGCACGCTCGAAAACCGCGTGACCTACCCGACGTTCATTCCCGGCCCGCAAGGCGCGCTGTATTTCTTTTACCGTGATGGCTCGAGCGGAAATGGCCGTCTGTGCCTGGACCGTTATGATTCCTCCATGCACACCTGGAGCGCAGTGCAGTCGCCACTGCTCGAAGGGGCGGGGCGAAGCAGCCCGTATTGGTGGCGGCCGGAAGTGAGCGCCGACGGCGTGCTGCATCTGGCGTGGTGCTGGCGCGATTCGCCCGACGCCTCAACCAACCACGATATTTATTATGCCCGCTCCCGCGACGGCGGCAAAACGTGGGAGAACAGCGCGGGTACAAAGCTAGCGCTGCCCATCACGGTCGCCAGCGACGCCCGCGTCTTCGCCATCGCGAAAGGGCAGAATCTGATGAATTCCTGCGCGCTTGCCACCGACGCGCAGAATCACCCGCATATTGCCTATTACTGCAACGGTCCGGATGGGGTGCTGCAGTATTTCCATCTTGGGTTCGACGGTCAAAAATGGCGCGCGCAACAGGTGAGCCATCGCACCAAGGCTTTCAGCCTGGCGGGCGGCGGGACGCTGGAGTTGCCCATTTCGCGCCCGGAAATCGCCGTGAGCCGCGCCGGGACCGCTTACCTCATCACCCGCGACCAGGAATTTGGCGGTGGCTTGCGTCTCTATGTGGCCCGTCCGCCGTACACCCAGTGGCAGGCGCTCGACGTGCTGTATGAACCGCTGGGCGATTGGGAGCCGACCTATGACTTGGCGCGCTGGCAGCGCGACGGGGTGCTGTCACTCTTTGTGCTGCCGGTCCGGCAGGGCAACAACGAACACGTCACGGATTTCCCGCCGCAAACGGCGGAGGCGCTGGAATTATCCGGGCTGGAGTAGGCCAAGGCCTGCATAAAATCGGGGCTTGCGCGGCCGTTCTCGAACCTATACCCTAGGTCATAGGTTTAAGCATGAAAACCAAACTCCCCTCCAAAAAGGAAAAGTCCCTCAAGCTCGCCCGGCAGGCCCGCGGCACGCTCGACACCGTCATCGCCATGATTGAGGACAACGCCTACTGCCCGGAAATCATCCAGCAGACCGGCAGCGTCGTCGGCCTGCTGCGCTCGGTCGAGCGCGAGTTGCTCGCCGGCCACCTCGACACCTGTGTCGAAAAACGGCTGCGCGAGGACAAGGGCGCGGCCATCCGCGAGCTGATGAAAATTTACCGCCTGTCCAATTAGCATGAGTTCCGCCCGCAGTTTTCAGGTGCACGGCATGCACTGTGCCTCCTGCGCCGCCATCGTCGAAAAGACCCTGCGCAAACAGCCGGGCGTGGCCGGTGCCGAGGTCAGCTACACTGCGGGCACGGCGAAGGTGAATTTCAAGGGGACCCCGGCGCGCGCGGAGGATTTGTCGTCCGCGCTGAAGCCATTGGGCTATTCGCTGGCCGAGGCATCGCCCATGCCTGGCGGCTATGACCATTCCCAGATGCTGAAGGAAGCGGCGCTGGCGGAGGAGTTGCGCCGCAAGGTGCGGGTGGCGTTGCCGATGGCGCTGCTGTCGCTGGCGGTCATGGCCTGGCACACGCTGGCGGAATTTAAGGCTGTTCCGGCCATGCCGGCGGCGGTGCATTCGGCGAGTGAGGGGCTGCTCGCGCTGCTGGCTACGGTCTCGTTGTTTTACGTCGGGCAGAACTATCTGTCGGCGCTGCGGCGGTTTGTCCGCCACGGCGCGGCCAATATGGACACGCTCGTCGGCCTGGGCACCGGCGCCGCGTATGTTTACAGCGTCGTTTTGCTCGTGTTGGTGGGACCGCTGAAAAATTATCTGCCCGCGGGCGAGGGCTATTTCGACACGACCATCATCGTCATCGCCTTCGTCACGCTGGGAAAATATTTTGAGGTCCGGGCGCGGCTCAAAACCGGCGAGGCGCTGCAAAGCCTGCTGGGCCTCCAGGCCAAAAACGCGCGGGTGCTGCGCGAGGGCCGTGAAACCGAAGTGCCGGTGGACGAAGTGCGCGCGGGCGATTTGGTGGTCGTCAAGCCGGGCGCGAAAATTCCGGTGGACGGCGAAGTGACCGAGGGCGCGTCGCACGTCGACGAATCGCTGGTCACCGGCGAGCCGGTTCCGGTGGAAAAAGCGCCCGGCGCCGCCGTGGTGGCGGGCACATTGAACACCACCGGCACGTTTACCTTTCGCGCCATCAAGGTCGGCGGCGACACCTTGCTTGCGCACATCATCAAGCTGGTGGGGGAGGCGCAGGCCAGCAAGGCGCCGGTGCAATCGCTGGCGGACGCCATCGCGGCGGTCTTTGTGCCCGTGGTGCTGGTGATTGCCGTGGCGGCCTTGGTGCTCTGGCTCCTGCTGGGCGCGGGCCCGCTTGGTTTTCCGCTGGCATTGGCGCACGGCCTGTCGTCGTTCGTCTGCGTGCTGGTCATCGCCTGTCCGTGCGCGCTCGGGCTGGCGACACCCGCCGCGGTCACCGTCGGCGTGGGTTTGGGCGCGCGTTCCGGAATTTTAATCAAGGACGCCGCGACCCTCCAAAAGCTTGGCCGGGTGAACGCCGTGGTGGTGGACAAAACCGGCACGCTTACGCGCGGCAAGCCGGAGCTGGTGGAGTTGCGCGTTATGCCGGGAGCCGACGACGCAGCCGCTTTGGGCATCCTTGCGGCACTCGAGCAAAAATCCGAGCACCCGCTGGCTCGCGCCATTGTGGCCGCGGCGGAGCAAAAGCAAATCGCGCTTCCGGCGGTTTCCGCGTTTGAGGCGCTGAAGGGCCGGGGCGTGCGCGGCACCGTGGGCGGCGTCGAGTATTTCGCCGGGAGCGAGCGGCTGGCGCGTGAACACGGCGGCATCCTCGACAATTTGAATTTCGACGAGGAAACGCGCCAGGGCCGCACGCCGATTTTATTGGGTTCAGCGCGCGGCCTGCTGGCGGTGGCGTTTGTCGCCGATGCGCCGAAGGAATCCGCCGCGGACGCCGTGGCCAAGCTGCAAGCGCAGGGCATCCGCATCATCATGCTCACCGGCGACAGCGAGCGCACCGCGCGCTACATCGCGCAACGGGTCGGCATCGACGAAGTCGCGGCGCATGCGCTGCCGGCGGACAAGCTGGCGAAGATTCAGGAACTGCAGGCGCAAGGCCTGGTGGTCGCCATGGCCGGCGACGGCGTGAACGACGCCCCGGCGCTGGCCCAGGCCGATGTCGGCCTCGCCATGGGCGACGGCGCCGACGCCGCCATCGAGACCGCGGGCGTGACGCTCTTGCATGGCGATATCTCCAAACTCGCGCAGGCCGTGACGCTTTCACGCCATACCATGCGCATCATCAAACAGAATTTGTTCTGGGCCTTTGCTTTCAACGTTCTTGGCATCCCATTGGCGGCGGGCGTGTTTTACCCGTGGTTCGGCTGGCTGCTTTCGCCGATGTTCGCCGGCCTGGCGATGGCGTTCTCCAGCGTGACGGTGGTGACGAATGCCCTGCGGTTGAAAACTCTCAAGCTTTAAACCATGACGGCCCTAGTATTTCACATCCAGGGGATGCACTGCCCCGCGTGCGAACGGCTCGTTGAGATGGAACTGCGCGAAATTCCGGGAATGGCAATGGTCCGAGCCTCGCTGGCGCGCGCGACGGTGGAGATGGACGGTGATTTTGGCGGACGGACGGAGAAGGACATGTTGCGTGAACTGAATGCCGCAGTGAAAAAGCATGGTTATACGCTGACCTTGGAGCGGCGGCGGCATCAGCCACGCTGGCGGGAGTTTCTCGTTGCCGTGCCGCTGGCGCTCGCACTGATGGCGGCATTTCTGCTCATGCAGAAATTGGGCGTGGGCCGGCTCGTGAACGCGACGCAAATGGGCTATGGGGTGGCGTTCCTGATTGGCGTAGTTGCATCACTTTCCTCCTGCATGGCCATTGTCGGCGGGCTGGTGCTCGCCATCTCGGCCTATTATGCGCAGCAAGGTGAAAAAATCCGCCCGCAAATCATCTTCCATGCCAGCCGCCTGCTGTCGTTCTTCCTGCTGGGCGGGATGGCCGGCTGGGCGGGTTCGATTTTTCGCCTGGGTGATCTTGGCCGGGTGGTGTTCGGGGTTGGCGCGGGCATGGTGATGGCGGTCATGGGAGTGGGGTTATTGGACATTTTTCCCTGGGCGCAGCAGTTCCGCTTGATGTTGCCCCGGTCGGTCGGTGAACGCATTCACGCGCTGGCCCAGCGACGGCCACGCTTGATGCCGCTGGCCTTTGGCATGGCCACGTTTTTCCTCCCGTGCGGGTTCACCCAGGCCATGCAGGCCTACACGCTGCAAACCGGCAGTTTTGCGACGGGCGCGCTCACAATGCTCAGTTTTGCGCTTGGCACCTTCCCGGTGCTTGCCTTGCTGAGTTTCAGCACCTTGGGCACCCACGGGCGGAGCCGCTCCGGGGTTTTTTTCAAGACCGCAGGCTTGCTCGTTATCTTGTTCGGGGTCTACGATGTCCTGAGCAGCCTGGCTGGTTACGGTCTGATTCCTCCAATCTTTGTTTTTTAACCACGCATCCACCGCCATGAAAAATAAATATGTCTTTGCCGCTGCCGTGTTCGTTCTGGTAGCGGGCCTTCTATTCGCGGTATTGCGGAAGACCGCGTTTACCGCCGGCGGGTCGGACGCCGGGGCAAGCGCAGTCGCCATGCCGGTGAATGGCAAGCAAGTCGTCGAGGTCAATGTGAAGGAAGGCTACCAGCCTCGGGAAATCGCCGCCAAGGCGGGCGTGCCGCTCCTGCTCAAACTCAAAACGCAGGGGACATTTGACTGCTCCACGGCCTTTTCCATTCCCAAGCTTGGCTTGGGCGCGCAGATGCCGCCCAATGGCGAGACCACGTTGGAAATTCCCCCGCAAAAAGCGGGCGACACCCTCACGGGCGTGTGCCGGATGGGCATGTATTCGTTGGTGATCCGTTTTTCCTGAGCCAGCCACCGTTTACGGCACCAGGCCCGCAATCGGCGTCGCGGGAGTATACGTCTGCGGCATTTCAGTCGAAAGGCCGTCCGCCACTGGGAACGGGTGCGATTCGATTTTGATGGTCGCGGGTTTCAGGCCCTCGCGCGTGGCGGTCAGGGTGATGGTGCCGGGCGTCAGGGTCGAGCGCAGGGCCACGCGGTTGATGCCGCACTCCGTATTCAAGTAGAGATTGTTCGTCGAGTTGAGGATGCCGCTGTTGAGGCCGCCGCGCCAGCTGGCCGGGCCGTCCACGGCAAAGTCCACGCGCGACTCATCCGTCGGGCAGCGATTGCCCTGGGCGTCCACGACCTCGAAATCGACGAGCGCCACGTCGCTGCCGCTGGCCCGCAAGCCATCCGGGCCGGTGATGACGCTCAACTTCAGCGCGGCGGGCGCGCCGGCGGTTTTGATTTCCTCCTGCGCGACGACTTTGCCGCCCTTGGTGGCGACGGCCTTGAGGGTGCCCGGCGCGAATGCCACATCTGGGAACGCATACACGAAACCCGTGTAGCCGATGGTGCGGTTGTCAAACGGGTCCACAAAAACGCAGGGGCTTTTTTGCACGCCCACCGACTTGCCGTTGACGAACAGTTCCACCTGGTCGCACAGCGTCGCGGCGACATACATGGTTTTCTTCGTGCCGGCGGGATAGGTCCAGTGGCCGATGATGTGCAGGTCGGGCTGGTCGTTTTGCATCACGCGCGAGACAAAGAAGAGCTGCTTGGGCAGGCGCACGCCGTCGACCTTGCCACTGACGCGCAGGACTTCGCTGGCGTCCTGGCGGCCGTCGGCATCGGAGTCCGAAAAGTAGATCGAGGCGTAGCCGGACCACTTCGAGTGCTCGGGGTCTTTGTTGTCGATGCGGTTGAGCACATAATCACTGTAGCGGTTCGCGCCGGCCAGGGCGAAAGTCTCGGAGTTCCAGTGGTAGGTGTCGCCGGTGTTGGCCTGGCCGAGGTTCTTGGGTTTGAAGCCGAAGGTGGGTGGAGAGAAGTCATCCCAAATGCCACGGGCGGCCTCGTCGCGAAAGTCTTCCGTTTCGATGATGGGCGCCTTGTCGCGGCGCTCGTCGTTGTAGCCGCGAAAGATGCCGGCGCTGGCGGCGGAACTGCTGGTGCGCGCGTCCTGGCCGATCATGACGCCGTAGTATTCGGAGACGGGGGTCAGCGCCAGGTTGTCCGGCACGGCATCGTTGTCGCGTGTGCCCATGACGCGCCCGCCGTTGGGGTCGAGCTCCTTGCGCAGCGCGACCATCTGCTTCATTTGGTCGGCGGTGACGATGGTGTTGCCGGCTTCCCAGAAGAAGATGCTCGGCCGGTTGCGGTAGAAAATCATCGAATCGCGCATGACCTCGACGCGCTGGTCCCACTGGCGGCCCTGCACTTCGCGCTCCTTGTCGCCCGCGGGGCAGACTTCGATGACACCGTAGTTGTCGCAGGCGGCCACGTCCGCGCGCTGGGGCGAGACGTGCATCCAGCGGATGTAATTGCCGTTGCTGGCGCGCACGAGCGCGACGCTGAAGTCGTGCATCCAGTCCGGGTAGGCGCCGCCGAGGCCCGGCCAGTCATCAGCCGAGCGCTGCGAATAGCCGGTGAGCCAGACGAAGCGGTCGTTGAGCCAGACGCCGCCGGTGCCCGCGCCGCCCTTGTATTCCACCTTGCGAAACCCCGTGTGGATCTTCTGCACGTCGGCAACTTGGCCGTTCACGCTCAGGATGGTATAAACGTCATACAGATACGGGTCCGTGACATCCCAGAAGCGCGCGTTGTTCAACGGCCCGGCGGCGGACAAGGTTTCGCTTTGGCCGCCCACGAGGTCCGTCGGGTCGCTGTCAAACTTGGCGCGCACCACGCCGCCGGCATCCACGA
>DASZWY010000133.1:0-3233 GCA_035546135.1 Opitutales bacterium | reverse complement strand
GTGAAGCCGTGGATGCCATGCTTGAACGGGCGCTGGCCCGTGGCGATGCTCGTCCACAGCATCGGCGACAATACGGGCGTCAGCGTGGCGAGGTTGCCGTGCGCGCCTTGCTCAAGCAGTGAGGCGACCGCGGGCATCTTGCCCTGCGCGATGAGCGGGCGAATGATTTTCCAGTCGGCCGCATCCCAGCCAACGAGCAAAACCTTGGGGGGATTTTTAACGGGCATGGCAGCAAGCGTTTAACCAAAGCACGATGGCGGAACCGAAAGCTAACACCGCATTTTTGGCAGCGACAATGAAATAAGTGGCAAAATAATTTTCCGGCGAAGATTATGCGGCCCGATTTTCGGCCGGCCGCAATAGCGGGCCATAAAAATGATGGCTGGCCTTGGTCAGCCGCATGCCGAAGCGCCGGGCCATCGTGTGCATCGCCCGGCCCGCATGCAGGTTGGTGTTCAACACCACCGAGTCGAAGGCCGCGCCCGGCGCATCCTGGGCGACTAGCCGCCGCAGGAGCAAAACCGACGCCAGCGGCCAGCGGCTGGGAAGCTCCGGATTGCCGGTGATAAATTCCAGCACGGCGGTCAAGCCCTGCTGCGTGGCCACCAGCAGGCCCGCGACGCCATCGCGGGTCTCCGCGACGCCGGACAGTGCCGGGCGGTGCGTGGCGCGCATTTGCTCGAAATGCTTTTGGGAAAAATATTCGCGCGCGACGCCCCATTTTTCAACCAGCGCCCAGTCGTCGCCGCCCAACGGGCGCACATTCCAGCCCGCGGCCACCGCGGCCAGCGATGGAGCCTCGAACCGCGCAAGGCGCGCGCGCATCGCGGCCGGGTCGGCCGCCCACGATTCATCCGTCCAATATTCCTTCACGCCGAATTCCGGGAAAATTTCCCGCCAGGGCTGTTCCCTGGCGGTGATGAGCGAGGCCTTGCGCGCCCCGGCGTGGTGCACTTCCGCAAACAGCGGCCGAAGCATTTCCCGCGCAACGGCGGCGGCGTGATAACGCGGCAACAGGCGCAGATAGGCGTGGGCGGTGGCGCCGTCCCCGGCCAGTTGCCAAATGGCCGCGCCGACGAAGCGGTCCGGCGACTCGACCGACCAGACCCGCGGATGCCAGCCCGGCCGGAGCAGGCTTTGCTCGATGAGCAGCGACTGATAACGCGCGAGCTCATCGGGCCAGGGCGGGCGGTAGATGAATGGCTTCATGACCGCAGCACAGACTCCGCGCGGTTGCGATACAAGGCCGAATCCACGGCACTTGCCATGCGTTCAGGATGCGGCAACAGTGCCGGTCCCAGAAATTCAGCGATGCGGGACGACGCGGCGGAAGCGGCGGCGATCACGTCACCATAATTCAGCTCCAGCACGGAGAAATTTGCGGCCTTCGCCAGCGACTGCAACCAGCTGCGCTGGTGGCGTTCAATTTTCTCCGGCGGCAGCGCGCCGGCCGCGGCGAGCCCGAGCATTTTTTCCTGCGAGCGGGCGATTTCGCCGGCGTCGCGGGTCATGGCGATTATTTTGTAGCGGTGGCGCCGCGGCAAATACGGCACCAGCGCTGAGACGACTTTGATCGCGCGGCCCTCGGCCTGCTCGAGGCAATGCGGCTCGCGCGGCAATTGCTTGACCGCCTCCCACTCGAAAAAGCCCCGGGGGTTGTGCTCGTTGGGCCCGCGCACCTGGTCGGCCATGGGCGCGAGGCCGCCGGCTTGCAGCATTTGCATCATCAGGGAAGTGCCGGAACGCGGCAGCCCACTGACGATGACAAAAGTTTTCCCGGACGAACCCGGCGCCGGCGGCTCGGGCACGACCGCCAATGGTTTTTGACTGGCGCGAAGCTGCAGCAATTCGGCGTCATAGGCTGCGCGGCGCGCGCGCGCCTGCGCCAGCAGCGTTGGGCCGGCGGCGCGCCGGGTTTCGACACCCAGCGAGGGCACGCGTTCGGGGAAAAATTTCGCGATGGCCTGGCGGACCGGCGGCCAGTTGGGCGCGAGGCGGCACGCCTCGGACAGCGACGCCCACGCTTCGTCCTTTTTCTTTTGCCGCGCGAGGGCGCGCGCGAGGCACAGGTGGGCCGCGGCAAGGCGCGGGTTGCAGGCGAGAGTCTGGCGCGCGGCGGCCTCCGCATCCGCCCATTGGCGGTTCTGCAAATAACAGCGCGCGAGGCCGAGCCAAGTCTCGGTCGTGGGACAAGTCACCACCTGTTCGCGCAGCAAAGCGAACGCCTCCGGCCATTCGCCCTTCGACGCGAGTGCCAGCGCCCGAAGCGTGGCAAGCCCGGGCGAAGGATTGCCCAAAGCCGCCGCGGCGGTGACGTGCTCCAGCGCCGCGGCGGGCTGCTCCAAGTCCAGCGCCAGTTGCGCCAGCAGCAGGCGCACGCGCGCATCATTTTCACCGTAATCACGCAGGACTTCCACAGATTCGTCCGCGAGTTTGGCGAGGCCGAGCTTTGCCTGGCACTTGGCCAGCCAAAAGGCGTAGTGCGAAATCTCGGGATTGCGCCAGGACGCCGCTTCGAGATAAGGCAGCGCGGCTTCCGCTTGGCCGGCGTCGAGCAAGTCCATGCCCAGGTTCCAGCCGTTGACGGTGCGCTGGGCCTGCGCCGCCGCCGGGTCGCTCAGCGCGGATGCGTCGACGTAGCCGAGTTCCACAAAACGCTGAAGCAGCACGGCGGAATCATCGACCGGCGGCATAGTGGGCGGCGGGGCGAGAACGTCCCACGATGCGACGCGGGCGATGGGCGCCGGCTGCTCGAAACACTCGGCCAAAACTTTTCCGTCCATGTCTTCGCCCACCGGCAGGCCCATGGCGTGCAGCAGCGTGGGAGCGACATCGAGCAGGCTCGCCGTGCCCAAGTGTGCGCCGCGGCGCAGGCCGGGGCCGGCGGCGGCGAAAATCCCCATGGGCCGGTGATGCACGGCGATGCCGGCGGGCACCGCGGGCGTGTCGGGACGTTGCGCGCCCGTGAGATAACCGTGGTCGGAAACGAGGAACACCCGCGCGCCGGGCCCGGCGGCGCGCAGCAAATCGGCGAGCAGGGCGTCCTGCAACCGGCACGCGCTCTCGACGACTTGCCCATAGCGGGCAACGGCGGCCAAAGGCGCATCCGCCGCCGCCGGGGCGAGGAATTTCTCAAAATCGTGCATCACCCAATCGAGAAAATGAAAATACACCGCGGCAAAATCCCACGCCTCCGTCTCGACCAGGCTGGCGGCGACATTGTGCACCGAATA
>DASZWY010000132.1:0-4374 GCA_035546135.1 Opitutales bacterium | reverse complement strand
CCTTCTTCTGCGCGATTCGCCGCGCAAAGGCAAGCCCGTCCCTGGCTCCCTTGCGTTTCTCATCTCATTCCTGGGCAGTCGGTTCCTACGCCACCCGTTCTGCCCGGCTGATCCGGACTTTGCCTTTGTACTCCCGAATGGACTCGGGCGCGACTTTGAGGGTCACCATCGAGTCTTCCGGGATGCTCGGGAAGGCGACGAGCTGGCCGTTTTCGACCTTCACGCCGGCGTCCTTGGCCGGGTCGAGGATTTGCTCATACTCAATCAGGCCGGGCCTGGTCGAGATTTCGTGGCGAACGCGGACGAATTGCCCGCTGCCGTCCTTGCGGTTATACAGGTTGGCCGTGACGGTGAGGACTTTGCCGCACACGTACAGGCCGGGTTTCAGTTCAGCATCCATGGCATCAACTCCTTGGGTTCATTGATTTTGACGAATCCATTTCCGAGGTAACGATTGGCCTCGGCGATGGAAAGGACCAGCACGTCGAACGTCTGGCGAAAGGGACGCGCCAGCGGGATCGTGCTGTAAAATTTGCCGTTTTGGTTGAACAGGGCCATGTGCGACCAGCGATACAGCCGCTGGCCGATGGTGTAGGAGGCCCGTTTGCGCGGGCGCAGTTGCCTGCGCGGTTCCTCCGTGAGAGCTGGCGTGCCCGCCGAAACCATGAAGCCGTGCGATGGCTGAAACACCCGCAGCCGCTTGCGACCCAGCACCCAATCCGGGTAACGGCCGCTTTTCGTCACATACTTGAGCAGGTAGTGGAATTTGTGATTGTTGATGCGGCGGACGTGGCAAATGCCGTTGCCCCACAACTCCGCGAGCAGTTCCACCGGCACATAACGGCGCGTCAGCAGGATAAGATGATAATGCGGCCAGTCGTCGTTGTGGAATTCGACTTTGACGCAGTAGGCCGCCTTGATCCGGTAAAGTTTTCCGTTCCAGGTGACGCCCTCGCGCAGTTTTTCCATCACCTTTCGAATCTGCGGGCGTCCGGTGTCATGCGCGGAGCCGGCATCGGCGAAAAGGTTGCGGTCAAAGGTCAGCGTCAGGAACAAGCCGCCCGACACGTCCGGCAGCCGCGGCAACAACCGCCGCAGGATTTTTCGCAATCCGCGAGGGTCATGCCACGAGGCGGGGATGTATTCCGAGAGCACACCCATGCCCGACGTTTCTTCCCACGCTCGCGCCGCCAAGCCGGAGACAAGCACTTCGCTTCTCCTTGTCTCCGCCTCTGCGGCTTTGGGCTGGCAGGTTTTCGATTGCGGAAAGGTGACGCGCACCAGTCCGGGCGCCATCCGCTCGATGCTCGGCATTTTCGCGGACTGCGCAGCGTCCATATCAGTAGCGGAAGTGTCCGTGTCCTGCCCGGCGCGGGCCTCGATTATACCGGCCTTTGAGCTGTCAAGGTATTGCTCGCGGGCTGCGCTCCACTTTGACAGCGGGCCGGTGGCGGCAGCGGCTATGGTTGGCAGGACAGGCTTCCTGGCAGGCCAATCAGGAAGACAGCGGGAACCGCCGAGGTTGTCAGCGGCGCTCATGCTTGGATTGCCTGGGAGGTTTCGCGCAGGAAGCGTTCGAGTTCCCAAAGCGGGTAGAGCGGGCGGCGGGTGGCGCGGGACGGACGCAGCAACCCGCGCTTGGCGAGCCGGTCCACCGTGGCTGGGGTTACTCCGATAATGTCCGCCGCCTCGACTCGGGAGTAAGCAAGCCTAGGGCGGTTGATTGTGGAAGGAATCGGCGCGTTCATGATGCGCCAATTCTAACCGCAAATCCCCGCCAGGTCACTGGACAGGCTTTTTCAGCGTGTCCGGGAATTTTGTCCTCTTTTGGGCAATGCGGCCGCGCAGGCCAATCCGGTTGCAGAGTTTTTGGAATGACTCGAAAGAATGCGGCAATTCCGCGCCCATCTTTTCCTTCGCGTGGGCATAGATGTCCTCCACGGTGTCGAATTGGTCAACATTGGCCGCCTGCATCAGGAACATGTAAATGCGCGTGGTCGTGTGATCGTGCTTGAAGGTCTTTTCATCGTGAAATACGGCGTTCAATCCGCGCGCAAAGCCATCGAAGAATTCGCGGGCCTCGGTCAGCGGCAGATTCTGCGCCTGGGTCAAAATCTTTGCCCGCCATTCCGGAGAGGACATTTGGGCCATGCCTTCCCTGGCTGAACCTTGAATGCTGTCCATCACGGCGGCAGAAAAATAGGCCTGTTCTTCCGCCGTGAAGCCCTGGCTATGGGTGATTTTGTCGTAGCAGAGAAAAAAACCGATGCTGAAGCCCAGGATGTAATGCCGGGTATGCGGCTTGCTCGATACCTCGTGCATTTCGGCAAACAATGAGTCCCGCCAAATCTCAATGATCTTGCGCCGCCAGCCATCCGGCAGTTCGCCCGTGGCGATGTCCTGCGAAACTTCCTTCACCGTGCGTCGCAAGCCGGCCAGGGTGTCTTTCCCCGACGGCGATAGTTTGGGCGGATTCATAGCGTCATTCTTTTTGCCATCTCAAATGAGTGTGTATCGCGCAGATGTCCATACGTTTTTGCAACGAGAAGACCGCCGTCTTTGTGCCCTATCCACGCGGCAATCGTTTTGAAGTCCACGCCTTTCTCAATCGCGTTGCTGACGAAGAAGTGACGGAGGCAATGGTGCGTGAAGTGCGGGAAGCCGTTGAGCTTGCAGGCCGTGTCGAGGGCGTTCTTGGCGTCGAGGATGGACACCAATGGGGTATCAGGTTGGAGCGGGGCAGGGGCGTTCATTTGCAGACGTTCGAGAAAATCCCGCAGGAAAGGGAACAATGGCACCACGCGGACCTCGTGGTTTTTCGTTCCGGCCTCGCCACCGGTGACAACGAACGAGCCGCGGTCAAAATCCACGTCGGCTAGGCGGAAGGCATTGGCCTCGGCTTTGCGCATGCCTGTGAAGGCGAGCAGTTCGATGAGATCGGCGGCGGCCTGATAACGGATGTCCAGGCTACGCAGCGTGGACACCAGCTTGTCGAATTGCTCACGGGTGGGGATGAGGACCGTCGCCTTGCCCATCTTTCGCCGAACAATGACTTTGGCCGGGTTGTCGAGAATTACGCCTTCCCGCATCGCGTAGTCCAGGATGGCCCGCAGCGTTTCGGTTTCCTGGTTGAACGTCGAGGACGCGACCTCGGGGCTGCGCAGTTTGGCCCAGTCCTCGCATTGCGTGCGGGTGATGCTGCGCACTGGGGTAGCCCCAAACGTCGCATTAATCGTTTTCAGGTAAACCTCGCGAGTCCTGGCTGACCGGGGCTTGAGGTGCGCCCGGACGACATCCAACCAGCGCTTGGCGAGGTCGGCAAACGTCACCTTGGCCTTGCCATTGGTGAGGTCGAGGCGTTCCACCTTGTCCCGAAAATCCGCCAGCCGACGCTCGGCCAGTTTGCGGTCTTTAGTCTTGAGCGAGCGGCGGATTTGCTTGCCGCTCCGTTTGATGAGGGCATAGTAAGTGCCGGATGAATCGTGGCGAAACAGGCATTCGGCGACCCGTGTGTAACCCGCTTGCGCAGGGCTGGATTTGGTCGTTTTCATGCCCAAAATTCTATGGGTTACAAAAACGGGTGACAAGTGCTAATTTTGACCTATTTTTACACAGTCATAAGTCGTTTATTTGTAATAACTTGGGGGCGTAGCTCAGGTGGATAGAGCAGCAGTTTTCTAAACTGCCGGTCGTGGGTTCGAGTCCCTCCGCCCCCGCCAGTTTTTGACCAGGGCGATTCGGGGTTGACGGCCCGGTCGTTCGCCCGCAAGACGTTCCGATGCAAAGGCAGTCCCTCTATCGGCAGCTCGCGCGCTATTACGACCTGTTATATTCTTTCAAGGATTATCGCGCGGAGGTCCGCATCCTCCGGCGGCTCATTGCCCGGCATAAGAAATCGCCGGGCCATGATTTGCTCGAAGTCGCCTGCGGCACGGGCAGGCACGCGCAATATTTGCGGGAAGATTTCCGCGTCCTCGCCACCGATGCAAACGCGGGCATGCTGGCCGTGGCGCGCAAGCACGTCCACGGGGTGAAATTTCAGCGGGCCAACATGCTGGAGCTGGAGTTGGGCCGCCGGTTCGACGTCATCCTGTGCCTCTTCAGTTCCATCGGTTACCTGAAAACCTCCGCCAACCTGGCGCGGGCCATCCGGAATTTTTCCCGCCATCTCAAAACGGGCGGCGTGCTCATCATCGAGCCCTGGTTCGCGAAAGCGGACTACCGTCCGGGGCTGGCGCATTTGACGACCTATTCGGACGAGAAGATTAAAATCGCCCGCGAATGCGTTTCGGCCATCCGGGGAAATATTTCAGTGATGGATATGCATTACCTCATCGCCGAGCGCAACGGCCGCGTGCGGCATTGGGTGGATCG
>DASZWY010000131.1:0-8225 GCA_035546135.1 Opitutales bacterium | reverse complement strand
CCGTAATTGGGCAGATGGCTCTTCGGCGTCAGTCCCCACACGCGGCCTTCCGCCAGCACCGCCGCGCAATTATACAAGCGCCCCGCGGCCTCCACCGGCAGACCGACGAAAGCAATCATGCCCAGGTCGTGCGCCGTTTTCGCCAGTTCCACCGCCACTTGCGCCGCCGCTTGCCGCAGTGACGGCTGAAAAAACAAATCCCCGCAAGTATAGCCTGTCAGTCCCAGTTCGGGAAACACCGCCAGCCGCACGCCCTGCGCCGCCAGCCCGCGCATCGCCGCCGCCGTGGCGCGGGCGTTGAACGCCACGTCGGCCACGCGCAATTCCGGCGCGGCCACGGCCACGCGGAGAAATCCATGTTCTTCAGGCGCAGGCATAAGGGGTTAATATACAGCATAATAAAAAACGGGGAAAGGAAAATACATCGCCCTCCTCGCCGCGATGCAGCCTTGCAAAAAGCGTCGCCCGCGGCTATTTCCAAGCGTTCCATGTCCGCCTCCCCTCCTGCGACGAACCTCACCGCGCTGCTCTCCGGGCCTGACCGCCCCGGGCTGGTGGCCCGCGTGGCGACGTGGATTTTCGAGCGCGGTGGCAACATCCTCCACGCCGACCAGCACAACGACGAGAGCGAGAACGCCTTTTTCCAGCGCGTGGAATGGCTGCCCGCCGCCAAATCCGACCCCGCCGCCGAAGCCCGCGAGTTCGAGGCCTACGCCGCCAAACAGCTTGGCATGGACGCCCGGGTGGCCCGCTCGAGCGAGCGCCCCAAGGTGGCCATTTTCGCCTCGAAAGCCGACCATTGTTTCCACGATTTGATTTTGCGCTTTCGCGCCGGCGAAATGCATGGCGAATTGGCCTGCGTCATTGCCAATCACGACGACCTCGCCTCCGCCGCCAAGGCCTACGGTCTGCCGTTTTTTCACACCCCGGTCACGCCTACAACCAAGTCCGCGGTCGAAAAGGAGCAGTTGAAAATTTTGCGCGACCACGGCGTCGCGCTTGCGGTGCTGGCGCGTTACATGCAGATCCTCAGCCCGGAATTTCTCGGCGCCGTCGGCGTGCCCATCATCAACATCCACCACAGTTTTTTGCCCGCGTTCGCCGGCGGCAAACCGTACCACCAGGCCTACGCCCGCGGAGTGAAGCTCGTCGGCGCCACCGCGCATTACGTCACCCCCAAGCTCGACGAGGGGCCCATCATCGCCCAGGACGTCGCCCGTGTTTCCCACCGCCACAACATTGACGACCTCCAGCGCCGCGGCCGCGATCTCGAAAAAGTCGTCCTCGCGCAGGCCGTGCGCTGGCACCTCGAAAACCGCATCATCGTCCACGGCAACAAAACCATGGTGTTTGATTAGAAAGCGTGAGTTTGCGCTTGGTGGATCCGGGGTCGTTGCGGGTTACGGTTATTTAACCTGCCCCGTGAGTTTTGGGGTTTCTTTTCGACGAATTTCACTTATTTTGGTCCGGTTGGCTTCCGCTATTTGCCAACCGCAAACTTCCAACCGCAAACTCATTTTGGTCATGATCGCCGACGAATCCTCCCTCGACCTGCTTTTTCGCACCGCCCGCACGCACACCTACTGGCAGAACAAGCCGGTGGATGACGCCCTCCTGCGCGAGGCCTACGAGCTGGCAAAGTTCGGCCCCACCTCGGCCAACATGAGCCCGATGCGCATCACCTTCGTGAAGTCGAAGGCGGCGAAGGAAAAGCTCAAACCCTGCCTCAGCGAAGGCAATGTCGAAAAAACCATGGCCGCGCCCGCCACCGCCATCATCGGCATGGATATTCACTTCTTTGAGCAGTTGCCGAAACTTTTCCCCCACGCCGACGCCAAAGCCTGGTTCAAAGACCTGCCGGAGAACATCCTCGAATACACCGCCTTGCGCAACGGCTCGCTCCAAGGGGCGTATTTCATGCTCGCCGCGCGCGCCGTCGGCCTCGACTGCGGCCCGATGTCCGGCTTCGACAATGCCCTGGTGGACGCCGCGTTCTTCGCCGGCACCACCATCAAATCCAACTTCCTTTGCAACCTGGGTTACGGCGAACGCTCCAAGCTCCACCCCCGCAACCCGCGCCTCAGCTTCGACGAGGCCTGCAAAATC
Organism: Opitutales bacterium; assembly: GCA_035546135.1. Taxonomy (GTDB): domain Bacteria; phylum Verrucomicrobiota; class Verrucomicrobiia; order Opitutales; family JABDGR01; genus JABDGR01. Next base: position 6,119 of record DASZWY010000131.1, on the reverse strand, counting down.
GTCTGAGCAGCATTCCGGTTGTTGGCAACCAATTGTCGCCAGCATTGACAGGTTGGGGGTTATATTGTCCAGTGTGGTCACCCCAGGATGAACAGATTACCCCGTCTTTTTGCGCCGTTGCTGGCGGTCGGTGCGCTGGTTTTTGTGGTCAACCCCGTCGCCGGTGCTGTGCGTGGGCGCGCGGGCACTGGTCGCGCTGGCGCCGCCCGGGGCACGGCCACCTCCTCTTCCGGCTTTGTCGCCCCCGCGCCGAAAGGCCGGGTCGCCATCGCCCTCTCTAAGCGAAATCGCATCGAGAACCGGGCCATGCGCCAGCGCCAGCGCGCGATTCGCGAATTGCGCAATCGCATTCTCGCGGTGCGCGAGGGATTGACTGCCGCGAAACCCGATTTTCTCCCGCTCGCCAGCGTCCCCGCCGCGGTCCAGACCGCCCTCACCGGCGCCGCGGGCAAAAACCAAGTCCTCCATGTGGTGCGGCTCGCCGATGGCAGCGGCACCTTCTACGGCGCCGCCATCGCCCGGCCCGGCGGCGCCATCTTCAACCTCCTCGTTTCCAACAATGGCGCCCTGCTCAGCCAGGAAGTCACCGCCGCCGAGCTCACCCCCGACATCCAGGCGGCCATCAAAGCCCAGGCGACCGTCTTCAAAGTGGCCGGCATTGACAAAACGAATGACGGCACGCAAATCGCCTATGAGGTGCGCCTCGCCAGCGCCGGCGGCGAAAGACACTTCACCCTCGATGACCGCGGCAAAATCGAACGCGCCGACACCACCTACGCCGAACTTTCGCCGAATCTGGTCACCGCCATCAAAAAGGAAATCGGCTCAAGCAAACTCCTTTCCCTGGAAAAGGCCAACCTGGGCGGCGAGGGCATTTATGAAGCCACCGCCGACGCCGGCAGCGGCGACACCCGCATCTACGTCTTTACCGAAAGTGGCGTGCTGCGGAACGAGGAAATTTTCCCCAGCCAGGCGGCCGCGGACGTGCAGGCGACCATCAAGGCCACGCTGGGCGACAACAAACTGGTCACGCTTTTCCGGAATTTCGATCCCGGCGGCGGACGCGATTACGATGTTTTCGCCCAAACGCCCAACGGCCGCCAGGTCGAATTTTGTGTGGCCGAAAGCGGCAAACTTCTCAGCCAACAGGAGTTTTTCGAGGATTTGATTCCCGCGGCCCGCAAAGGCATCACCGACGTGGTTGGCGACGGCCAAATTATCCATATCGAACGCTCCTTCGTGGACCAGGGCGGCGTGCTGCCCATCGTCGTCCTGGCCCACAAAGACGGCAAGGACCTTGTCTTCAGCATGGGCCCGCGCGGCCGCTTCATCGGCCTGGAAGACTGATTTTCCCTCAACAACTTGGGCGTGTTTCAGTTTGCCCGCGATCTCGGCAGACCTGAAACTTTGCCCCAAAGAGTCGGTTTAGCTTTACCAAGATAACGCATTGACACATCGGAAAATTTCCGACTCAATAAATATCACCCTCCCCCATGAAAAAGATTTGCTGTTTTCTCTTCACGGTGCTGGCTGCGGGTATCCTGGCGCCCCTCACCGCCACCACGCTGCGGGCGGATAATAAATTGCCTCCGGCCACGCGCTATGTCGGCACCCCCGGCAAACAGGCCACGGTCAACAATGGCCCCGCCCGCCCCGGCATCTCCGGCTACAGCAATCCGGTTCCCCGGGCCGGCGGAAAGATCGCGGGCCGCCGCATCGTCCGCCGCACCGTCATCCAGCGTCGCGTCGTGATTCGCCGCCTGCGCAGCCGGATCCGCGTCTTGCGTTCCCGCCTGCGCACCCTGCGGGCTCGCCGGTAACCTCCAGTCAATCCGCGGTTTGGATTTTTCGGAAAGTCTTTCCGGGATTGTCGTTCGCAACTTTGTGCCTGTGAAAGCCCAATTTTTCCCGGCGGGGGTTTTTCTGGCCGCGAGCCTCGTCGCCACGGCCGCTTCCATGGCCGCCACCGCGACGCCGGCGGACAATGCGGACCGGCCCATCGCCTTCGCCAAAACTCCGGCGGCGGTGCAGGCCACCCTCAAAGCCACCGCCGGCAAAGACCCCGTCAACAATATCATCCGCCACGTGGATGACGAAGGCGTGATATTTGCCGCTGAAATCACCAAGCCCGATGGCAGTTCGCGCGATCTCCTCGTCACTAATAATGGCACTTTGCTCAGCCTGGAAATGACGCTCGCCGAAATCACCGGGCCGGCCCAGGCCGCCATCAAAACCCAGGCCGGAAAAAACACCATCACGACGATTGATAAAACTTTTGACGACGATCAAATCGCCTATGCAGTCACCCTGGCCACCCCCGCGGGTGAGAAAAATTTCACCATCTCGGATGAAGGCCAGCTGCAACGCCTGGATGTTTTGCCCGGCGAGACGCCGGCGATTATCAACGCGGCCATCAAGAAACAGGCGGGGTCCGAAAAAATCACCCTCGTGGAAAAAGTGTTCACTCCGCCCGACATCTCCTACGACGTCACCCTGACCAAACTGGACGGAGACACTAAGACTTTCACCCTCAACTCTAACGGTGAACTTTCCTGCGTGGAAGTCACCCTCGACCAGACGCCCAAAGCCGTCCGGGAGACGATTGTCGGGGTTTTGGGCAGGAACAAGCTCCTCAGCATCAATGAAGACTTGGACGAAAGCGGCGTTACTTACGATGTCGTCATGGCCGGCGCCGCCGGGAAGACCCGCGATTTTTCCGTCGACGCCACCGGCAAGCTGCTTTCGGAGCAGGTCTTCATTGACCAAATTCCCGCCGAAGCACGCAAAACCATCCTCGAGCAAATCGGCGGCGGCAAAATCCTCCAGATTGACAAGTCGTACGAACCCGACAGCGGCGTGCTGCCTTTCGTCGTCCACGGCCGCAAGGGCGGCAAGGAATTTAATTTCAGCGTCGGCCCCAAGGGACGCTTCCTCGGCATGGACGAATAATCAGCGCCGCACGAAGATAAAAACCAAAACCACGACGACTATCAGAGTGATAGTCAGGAGGCCAAAATGAGGGATGATGAAATAGCTGTCATGCATGCCGGTTGGCGCGGGCACCCGGACTAGCTGCCGCGAATCACCGGCGCGGGCTCCGGCACCGGCGCAGGCGTCGTCACTGGCGGCAACGGCTCGACCGGCGTGACCACCGGCTCCGGCGTTATCGGCGCCACCGGCGGCGGCGGCGCTTCGCCGACTTTGATTGGAATCGTAATGGTGTTGAAGCCCGGCGTGTTGATGCGCAGGTTGCCCGCGCCCGGCTGGCCGCCTTTGATTTTCACGTCCACACTGGTCTGCCCGGCGGGAATGCGCACTTCCTCCATGATGACGCTCGCCGGCGCGTCCGTCAGCACATTGACCGGCAGGCCGCCATCCGGCGCCGGCTGGTCCATACTGATGGTCAGCGTCGTCGCTTCGGTCGAAGCCACCTCCAGGCTCGCAGGCGTGACTTTGAAATTGGAAATATCCACGTGGAATGCGCCAACCTGGAAAACATCCGCGCCCGAGTGCCATTCGACCGGGTAATCGCCCGGCGCGAGCGGCGGCACCTGGAAGGTCATCGCGTTCGGCGAGGCCACCTTGGTCGGCGCCGCCACGCCGCCAATCACGATAAAGTCCACCGGCAGAAATCCGCGGCCCACCACCGGAATGGTCGCGCCCACCACGCCGCGGGTCACTTCCAGTTGCAACACGTAACGGTTGACGATGTTGAGTGTGTAAGTCTCCGGGCTTTTCCATTCGCGGTGGGTCACCACGGTGCTGACCATCGCATCGTAACGGATGACGAAGTAATACTTCGCCTCCGCGCGGTCCGCGGGCATGCGGTATTCGTATTGGTAAACCTCGTCGCCAAATGGCGCGAGCGTCATTTCGTGTTCCGCGCCGTCAATCACGATGTAGGCCTTGATCGAGCCCTCCACCAAATTGCGCTCGTTGGGGCGCGCGTTCACAAAGAGCGTGTAAATCCGCGACTGGTTTTCCGCCATTTGCGGCGCGTTCATGTTGACGACCGGGTGCGTGCAGGCGGCCGGAATAACGGCCCCAAGTAACGCCAGGACCAGCGGGATGTGCTTGGCTTTCATACGGAAATGCGCGAGTTTGGGAGCCTAGTCGCATAAACCCTTCCGGTGCAAGCAAAACTACCATCACCTCCCGCTCCGCCCCAGCCAGCCGTTTCACCGCGTCCGCTCGCGGTGAAATCCGCCCCCTCACAACCGCTCGGCGTGTATGTCCACGTCCCCTTCTGCTCCTCTTCCTGCGACTTCTGCGCCTTCTATCAAGAGGAGCCCAAACGCGCCGATCTGGACCGTTACCTTGCCGGCGTCGAACACGAACTGATCCTGGCTGCGCCAACCCGTCCGGCGGACACGATTTTCTGGGGCGGGGGCACCCCGAGCGTATTGCCCGCCCGCGATATCGAACGCCTGGGCCGCGCCTTGCTCAACCGCCTGGGCTCGCCTCCCCAAGAATGGTCCATCGAAATGGCGCCTTCGTCGGTCAAAGCGGATAAGCTCTCCGCCCTGCGCGATTTGGGCGTAAACCGCATTTCCCTCGGCGTGCAGAGTTTCAGCGAGACCACCCTCGCCGCCCTGGGCCGCCGCCACTCGCCCACTCAGGTTTACGCCGCTATCGACGCCATCCGCGCCGCGGGTTTTGAAAATCTCAACCTCGACCTGATTTTCTCCGTCCCCGGCCAGCCCACCGCCGCCTGGCTTGCCGACTTGCGTGAAGCCGTTCGGATTGCGCCCGCGCACCTCTCCACCTACTGCCTCACCTTTGAGGAAGACACCGCCCTGTGGCTCAAGCTCGCGCGGGGCCAGGTGCGCCCCGATGCGCAGGCCGACGCCATGCTTTATGAAACCACCTGGGATTTTCTGGCCGATGCTGGTTATCGCCAATACGAAATTTCCAATTACGCGCGCCCCGGCCGCGAATGCGTCCATAACCTGAACACTTGGGCGATGCACGAATGGCTTGGCCTTGGCCCCTCCGCCGCTTCGCAATTCGGCAACCGCCGCTACGCCAAGCCGCCCGACCTTAATCGCTGGCTCACCGGCATCGAGGCGGGCCAGCCGGAATATATGGACGTGGTTCCCTTGACCCCAACCTTGCTGGCCGCCGACGCGCTGATTTTCGGCCTGCGCCTCAACCGCGGCGTGGACTTGTCCGAATTGCAACCACGGTTCCCGGAATTCGATTTCGCTTCACTCGATTCCCTCTGGAGCGAACTCATCGCCGACGGCCTCCTTGAAAAATCCGGCTCCATTCTCCGCCTCACCCGCCCCGGCCGCCTCGTCGCCGACCGCGTGGGGGTGCGAATTCTCGAGGCAGTGGAAGCAGCCTGATTTTGTCCGCGAATTTTCACGAATAAAAATTCGCGTCCATTCGTGGATTATTTTTTCAGCAACCCGGCCAGAAATTTTTCCCCGCCTTCCACCTCGGCGAATTTGCCGTCGAGTTGCGCCTCGAAGCAGGCATTGAGGATTTCCTTGAAGCGCGGGCCGGGGTTGAGCCCCGCGGCGATAAGGTGCCGGCCCAAAATTATCGGCTTGGGCGCTTGACGGGTGACTTCGAGCTTGGCCGCCTGCTCGAGCAGCCATTGGCCACCGCCCGGTTCGTCCGGCGTCAATGGGGGACGGCCCCAGCGGTCCGCTTCGTCCACCCGCGCCAGCCGGTCGATGCGCCCGACCTTGCGCGCCAATCGCCGCACCGCGCTGTCCCCCGCCTTGCCGAGCATCAGCTCGCGCGGGCGCATGTGGTTGAGCACGAGCGGCATTACGCTCTCGATTAAGTCCTTGTGGCTCGTGAGCCGCGCGAGAAACGTGAGCGTCGGTTCCTCGCCCGCGGCCTCATGGCCGAGCGAGCGAATGTGGCCGTCGGCCTCGTGGGTCGTCTTCGCCGGTTTGCCAAAATCATGGCACAGCACCGCCAGCCCGACGACGAGGTCTTCCCAATCGTCGCCGACGCGCCGTTCCGCAAACGCATCGAGGCAATGCAGCGTGTGCGCCCAGACATCGCCCTCCGGGTGCCACTGCGGATCCTGCGGGCAGCCGATGAGTTTTTGCAGTTCCGGAAAAAATTTAATCCAGCCGCATGCGCGCAGAAACTCCAACCCC
>DASZWY010000130.1:0-10055 GCA_035546135.1 Opitutales bacterium | reverse complement strand
GCGCCGGCCTCGATTTGCGCCTGCACGTCGTCGTCGTATTCCGGGTCGCCGTTGCGCTTCAAAAATTCCACGAGCTGGTTGATTTCCTCGTCGGAGACGAACGCGCCCTGCGCGCGCACGAGGTTGGCCGCGCCGGGCGGCACGAAGAGCATGTCCCCGCGGCCGATGAGCGCGTCCGCCCCGCCCTGGTCGAGGATGGTGCGCGAGTCCACCTTCGAGGCGACCTTGAAGGCGATGCGGCACGGCAGGTTGGCCTTGATGACGCCGGTGATGACGTTGACGCTCGGGCGCTGGGTGGCGAGGATGAGGTGGATGCCCGCGGCGCGCGCGAGTTGCGCCAGGCGCGCCACGCACGTCTCGATGTCGGCGGGCGCGGCCATCATCAGGTCGGCCAGCTCGTCAATGATGCAGACGATGTAGGGCAGCTTCTCCTTTTTGATTTCGATGAGGTCGCTGTCGCGCGGCACGGCGATTTCCCGCGCGGCGGCGCGCTCCTCGGGCGACAATTCCGCGTCCATCTCCTCGGCCTTTTTCTGCGAGGCGTCGTCCTGCAAGACTTTGGCATTGAAGCCCGCGATGTTGCGCGCGCCAATCTGCGCGAACATCTTGTAGCGCCGCTCCATCTCGCGGATCAGGTATTTCAGCGCGGCGGGCACTTTCTTGGGGTCGGTGACGACCGGCACCAGCATGTGCGGCAGGCTGTCGTAGCCCTGCATCTCGACGATTTTCGGGTCCACCATGATGAACCGCAGGTCCTTCGCGGTCATCTTGAACAGCAGCGACGCGATGATGGCGTTGATGCACACCGTCTTGCCCGCGCCGGTCGAGCCGGCGATGAGCGCGTGCGGCATCTTGGTCAGATCCACCACCATCGGCTTGCCCGTCACGTCCTTGCCCAGCACGATGGGAATTTCCGCGTTCGAGTCGTTCCACGCCTTCGATTCGATGATTTCGCGCAGGCACACGTTGGCCGCCGTGCGGTTGGGCACCTCGATGCCGACGGTCCCCTTGCCCGGCACCGGCGCGATGATGCGCACGCCCTCCGCCCGCAGCGCCAGCGCGAGGTTCTTGTCGAGGTTGACGATTTTCTCCACGCGCACGCCGGGCGCGGGCACCACCTCGTAGCGCGTGATGACCGGGCCCGAATGGATTTCCGTCGGCGTGACCTTGACGCCGAACTCCGACAGCGTCTGCACGAGCTGTTCCGCGCGCTCCTTGTGGAAATCGGGGCTGTCAATCTGCCGGGCCTGCGCGGGCGCCAGCAGCGACACCGGCGGGAAAATGTAATCGCCCTGCCGGGCCGGGCGCGACGGCGAAAACTTCTCCACCTTTTCCTCGGCGATGATTTTCGGCCCGCTGTCCTTGCGCGGCAGGCGCAGCTTCGACGGCGGCGGCTCTTCCCCCGCGCCGCTGAGTTTCTTAAGTTGCTCGGGCGTGAGCGCCTCGCCCGCGCCTTCGACGTCGCTGAACAACGGCAGCGATTCGCCGGCCTTGAGCGAACCGAGCCCCTTGGCGTCCTTGGCCGCGGCCGCCTCGGGCGGCGCGGCGGCCTTCGCCGGCTCCGCGGGCGCCGCCTTGGCGGTAACCTCGGCGATCGCGCGCGCGGCCTTTTGCCGTTCCTGCTCGCCCTGGCGGGCCTTGGCGGCCAGGGCGCGTTGCTCGCGCCATGACATCCAGGCCTGCAGCCACCATTCGAGCGACTGGCCCGGGTCGGCGGTGAAAACCAGCAGCAGGCCCACGACGTAAAAGATGCTCAGCACGATCAGGCTGCCCGCCTGGCCGAGCGGCTGCGCGAGCAGGCCGCTGTATAAATACTCGCCCACCTGCCCGCCGTAGCCCTGCGGCAGGAAATTCGTCGGCGCGTGGTGCGCCCACACAAACATCATGTCCGCCAGGCCGCAGCCGGTGAACAGGGTGACGAACATCAGCGCAATCTTCCACCAGTGGATGAGGTGGCTGCGCCGGAACAACAGCAGATACGCCAGCCACAGCAAAAACGCCGGAATCAAAAACATCCCCGCCACGCCCAAGAGCCGGTTTGACACCGCCGCATACGTCGCGCCAAAGGTGCCGACGATCTCGTTCGACGGCACCGTCGGGCCAGCGACATCGCCCAGCCAGTCCGGCAGATACACCGCCTGCCCCGGGCGATAGGTGGCGCAGGCCAGCAGCGCAAACGCCGCCGCCGCCGCGCACAGCAGCGCCCAGAACGGGTGCATCGGCGAGCGCCGCGGCGCGAACGCCGTCGTTTCCTTCGGTTTTACCCCGGGGCGGGCAGTGGCGGAACTTTTGGGTTTGCGGCCAAACATGAGGCGGCACAAGGGCCGGTCGGCGGCGGAACCGCCGATTTTCCAAAATACGCCCGCCCGCCCGCCAAAACAAGATTTAACGGGCCGCCGCCCGCTTTTATTAATTTTTTCCTAAACCAGCCAAGCAGCCCCCGCAATGCGCCGCTAAAATATTCCTTATTTTTGCCCGCCGCGAAAAAATCAGTTGCAGTTCGCCGCGCCGCGGCCAATCATCCGTTCCCCAGAGTGCGCTACATATTCATTACCGGCGGTGTGGTCTCCTCCCTGGGCAAGGGCCTGACCGCCGCCGCCCTCGGAGCCCTGCTCGAAGAGCGCGGCCTTAAGGTCCGCCTCCAGAAGTTCGACCCCTACCTCAACGTGGACCCGGGGACGATGAATCCCTACCAGCACGGCGAGGTCTACGTCCTCGACGACGGCGCGGAGACGGACCTCGACCTCGGCCACTACGAGCGTTTCACCTCCGGCTCGCTCACGCGCCAGAACAATTTGACCTCCGGCCAGGTCTACGAGTCCGTCATCCAGAAAGAGCGCCGCGGCGACTACCTCGGCAAAACCGTCCAGGTCATCCCGCACGTCACCAACGAAATCAAGGCGCGCCTGCGCTCCGCCGGCAAGGGCGTGGATGTGCTGGTGACGGAAATCGGCGGCACCGTCGGCGACATCGAGGGCCTCCCGTTCATTGAGGCCATGCGCCAGTTCGCCCTCGAAGTCGGCAAGCAGAACGTCGTCTTCATCCACGTCACCCTCCTGCCCTTTCTCGCCGCCGCCGGCGAGCTCAAGACCAAGCCCTCGCAGCAATCCGTCGCCAAATTGCGCGAAATCGGCATCCAGCCCGACGTGCTCGTCTGCCGCACGGAAAAACCGCTCGACGACGACATCCGCCACAAGCTGTCGATGTTCTGCAACGTGCCGGTGCCCGCCGTCATTGAGGAGCAGGACGTCGGCTCGTCCATTTACGAATTGCCGCAGATGCTGGCCAAGGAGCATCTCGACGACATCGTGCTCAAGCTCCTCCACCTGCGCACCCGCAAGCGCCCCAACGGCGCCTGGCGCGAAATCGTGCGCAAGCTCAAGCAGCCCAAGCGCCGCGTCACCATCGGCGTCGTGGGCAAATACATCGAGCTGCAGGACGCGTACAAGAGCGTCTACGAATCGCTGACCCACGGCGGCATCGCCAACGACTGCGGCGTCACCATCGTGCGGCTCGACGCCGAAGCGGTGGAGAAAAACCCCGCCAAGTGGCTCTCGCGGCTCGACGGCGTGCTGGTGCCCGGCGGCTTCGGCGGCCGCGGCATCGAGGGCAAAATCCGCGCCGTGCAATACGTGCGCGAGAAAAAAATCCCCTATTTCGGCCTGTGCCTCGGCATGCAGGTGGCGGTCATCGAATTCGCGCGCCACGTCGCCAAGCTCGCCGGCGCCAACAGCACCGAGTTCGCCGCCAAGTCGCCGCATCCCGTCATCCACCTGATGGAGGAGCAGAAGGGCATCAAGACCAAGGGCGCGACCATGCGCCTCGGTTCCTTCGACTGCAAATTGCTCCCGCGCACGCTCGCGCGCGCCGCCTATGGCGAGGATTTGGTGCGCGAACGCCACCGCCACCGCTACGAGTTCAACAACGCTTACCGCGGCGTGCTCACCAAGGCGGGCCTGCGCCTCGCGGGCGTCAACCCCAAGCGCGACCTTATTGAAATCGTCGAAGTCGCCGGCCATCCGTGGTTCGTCGGCGTGCAGTTCCACCCGGAATTTCAGAGCAAGCCCACGCGCCCGCATCCGCTCTTCGCTTCGTTCATCAAGGCCGCCATCGCGCGGCACGGGAAGAAATAAGAAACCTCACCGCCAAGGCGCCAAGTGCGCGGGGCTTTTGCGCGCTTCGCAGCCTTGGCGGTGAAGTTTTTTTGCCGGCTCGCCGCCTACCGCAGGCCGCCGGTGACGTTGTGCGTCTCGCCGGTGATCCATGACGAGTCATCCGAGGCCAGAAACACCGCCACCGCCGCAATGTCCTCCGGCTGGCCGACTCGGCCCAGCGGCGCCTGCGCCTCGTAGAATTTCCGGAAATCGCCTTCGGCGAAGCCGGCCGCGTGCACGCCTTCCGTGATGACCAGGCCGGGATTGATGGCATTGACGCGGACCTTGCGCGGGCCGAGTTCCTTCGCGAGCGAACGCGTGATGGAATCCACCGCGCCCTTGGTGCCGCTGTACACGCTCATGTTGGGCGCGCCCCAGGTGCTCACCAGCGAGCTGAGGTTGATGATGTTGCCGCCATCGGCGCTGAATTGTTTCACCGCCGCCTGGGTGGCGAACAAGAGGCCGAGGACATTCAGGTTGAACTGCCGGTGGAAGTGCTCCTCCTCGACCGCCTCAATCGGGGCGGGCTCGTAGATGCCGGCGTTGTTGACAAGAATATCCACGCGGCCAAAGGCCTTTTTCGCCTCGGCGAACAGGCGCTCGACCTCGGGTTTCTTGGCCAGGTTCGCCTGCACGGCCACCGCCTTGCCGCCCGCGGCGGTGATTTCCGCGACCACCGCGTCCGCCCCGGCCTTGGTCGAGGAATAATTGACGACGACGGACGCGCCCTCCGCCGCGAGTTGCTTGGCAATGGCCGCGCCGATACCTTTGGAAGCGCCCGTGACGAGCGCGGTTTTTCCGGTTAGTTTCTTTGGGTTGGTTGAGCTCATGGTCTTTTCTCCGATTTTTGCGTAGGTTGAGTTTGGGTTGGGTTGAGAGTGGTTCTATTGTTACGATTATCGTAACAATAAAGTCCAAAAAATTTTTACGCCTCGCGCATCCCGGCAATCACTTCCGCGAGGGAAACCTTGCCGAGGCTGGCTTCGACGGCCTTTTGCGCCTGGCCGCGCACGCTTTCGAGCGCGGTCTTGATTTTGCAGCTCACCGGGCAGGCCTTTTGCTCGGAATAGTGGTGGATGGCAAAGACCTTGGGCGCCTCGACCGCGCGGTAGATGTCCAGCAGCGAAATTTCCCGCGGATTGCGCGCCAGCCAGCACGCCCCCGCCTTGCCCTTGGCAGTATGCACGAGGTCGGCTTTCGACAGCTTGGACACGATGCGCCGCACGAAACTCGGGCTGGTATTCACGCTCTGCGCCAACTGTCCCGAAGTGCGATCGCCCTCCGCCCGGTAGCCAAGGCCGGCCATCAGGTGCACCGCTATCGCGAACTGAGTGTTGGTTGCCATGAATGTTACTGTATAAGTAACAGTCAATTTGGCAAGGGGGATTTGACGGAAATCTTCCTCTCGCATCTGACCTCGCTCGCCGTCAACGACTTAACGCGCAAAATAGTTTGCGCCTAGACCAGTTTAGGCAGCCAGGCCCGCAGTGCATTGACGCCCGCCGCAAAAATTTGCGGCTCCGGCAGGAGGCTCACGACGTGGCAGCCGGGGCCGGTTGAATCAAAATCGAAAAAATAGCCCGGATGCGCCAGCACGCCCGCGCGCTCGAGCAATTTCAAAGCGAGCGCTTCCTCATCGGGCGCCGTGGGCCGGCGCAACAGGGCGCACCAGCCGGCTTGATAGGGAAGCACCGCAAAGCCCTCCGGCCAATCGAGCGTGGCGAGCATCGCGTAATTTTCCGCAAGCCGTTTTTGAATTTGCGCGCGAATTTTTTTGCCGCAGCGCAACAGGCCGGGCAAGGCGGCTTGCACGGGAGTGCTGACGGACAAATACGCATCGGCGATGAAATCGAGCCGGACCTGCGCGGCGCCGGCGAGTTTTTCCGGCCCACCACTGTGAATCCACGCGAGCTTCATTTGCGGCAGGCCGCAGCTTTTGGAAATTCCGCCGAGGGTGAACGTCGGCGCGGACACCTGGTGCGCGGCGAATGATTGCGCGCGCGGCTTGTGGGCGTCCGTGGCGTAATCGAGAAAAACTTCGTCGGCAATGAGCGCGATATTATGTTTCTCACACGTCTCGAGCAGAAAATGCGCGTCAGGGCTGCGCGCCATCCAGCCCGTGGGATTGTGCGGGTGAATGACCACGAGGGCACGCGTGGCCGGGGTGATCGCAGCCGCCAGCGCCGCGAAGTCCATCCGCCAGCCGTCGGTTTCATATTTCAGCGGATACGAATTTGTCTTCCACCCCTCCAGCGCCGCCAGATGCTCGATCAGCGGATACGAGGGCCGTGGCGCCAGCACTTCCGCGCCAGGCTCGCCCAGGAGCTTGAATAAAAATCCGTAGGCCTCGCTCGTGCTCGCCGTGAGGTGCAATCGCGCGGGATCCACGGCATCCGGCCCGCGGCCGCGATAGAGTTCGGCAATCGCCTCGCGCGCCGGCAGCAACCCCCGCGGCTCCGGCGCGTAATTGGCCCGCGCGCCCTCGGCCAGCGCCGCGGCCATTTCTTCCGCCGGATATTCCAGCCCCGCCTGCGTCGGGTTCGACAAAGTCAAATCCTGAACCGGCAACCCCGCCGCCCGCCGCGCCACCATCGCCCGCGCCAGCGCGTTGTCCTCCAACTCAGCGGGGATGCGTGAGGAAAATGGCATTATCGTCGAGGCTACAAATTCCAGCTCTAAAGACAAGGTAGCCAACCGTTCAAAAAGTGTTCTCTTGTTACATGGAAGATTTTCCCTTGTTACAAGGGTTGACAGCCGCCGTTACATCAATCATACACTGCAAAAATATGGCTCTGTCATCTACGTCTTATTCGCGAAAATGGAAATCTGGCAATACTAAGGTCGTGCGAGTGCCGGAACGAATTTTGAATGACATATTACGTATCGCCCACAAACTTGATGAATCACAGGAATATCGAGTGAGCGAAGAAGCCGACGCCTTAATTCTTGAGATTCAACGCTTACCCTCAGTTGCCTATGCCGTTTCTCGTCCAATAAATGTCGCGTGCATCCCTCAGCGCAGCCCATTTCGATATCCAGGAGGTAAGACGTGGTTAATACCTTATATCAGGGATTGGCTTCGTAGCAAACCAATCAAGCCAGCTCGTTTGATAGAGCCATTTGCTGGAGGCGCCATTGTAAGCCTGACCACTGCGTTTGAATGCCTCGCTAGACATGTAATTTTTGGTGAACTAGACGAAGGAGTTTCAGCAGTGTGGCGCATGGTCTTGAATGGCCATGCAGACTGGTTAGCCAAAAAAATTTTGAGTTATGAATTATCTGAAAGTCATGTTCGCAAGACCCTCGAAACACGACCAACAGAACTACGCGACTTAGCATTTCAAACAATTCTGCGAAATCGTGTTCAGCGAGGCGGCATCCTTGCCCCCGGGGCTGGGTTAGTAAAATCAGGCGAAAATGGACGGGGTATAAATTCGCGCTGGTATCCTGCTACGCTCGCCAATCGCATTCGGGAAATTAATTTGAACCGAGACAAGATTACATTTGTTCAAGGCGACGGCATGAAACTAATTGAAGAGCACAAACACGACCAAGATGCCGTGTTTTACATAGACCCACCTTATACAGTGGCGGCCAGGCGACTGTACGCACAGTGGAAAATCGACCATGAGTTACTCTTCGAGGCTATGCGCACAACGCGTGGGGATTTTTTGATGAGTTACGACAACACAGCTGAAGTCATAGCTTTGGCAAAAAAATTTGGCTTCGAAAGTAAGCCGGTCGCGATGAAAAGCACCCATCATGCGAAAATGACCGAATTATTAATCGGCCGCGATCTCAGTTGGCTTTCCGCAAGCGCATTCTAAGTTCGTTTTCGAATCTATCCTTTTCGACTGGGTAGCCGCCAGTCAACCCCTCAACCGAATTTTCGAGTGTTGTAAAGTGAACAGCGTGCCGAACTAATTTAAGCCCTCCATCCTTGGCTTCGTAATTCACGACAAACCAAGCAACATCGCAATTTGAAACATGCGGCACTTCCTTAATTTCTGCTAAACTGCTCCAAAACGCTAAATCAATTACTACTGCCATTTTGCGTCCCCATCGCCGTATCGTAGGAACTTTAATTTGCAACTGTGGCATGAGTCGCTTAGGGCCACTCGAACGAAAATCCGGCCTGCGCATTTTACTGGGAAAAGGCGTTTTGGCCTCAGTCCACTCACGCATGATCTTAAACTCCGGCCCCATTGCAAAGCCAGAAAAATACACTGACTGCATTTCAACCGCGCACCATTGCAGGTTTTTTTCGTCGGGACTTGCAAGGACCATATCAATTTGCCCAACGACCTCTGGATTATCCCTGTTGATGTCCTGTTTTAGCAAGTAAGGGACTGATGGAAAAATGACTGGCGATGCCGTACCTATCAATGTTTCGCCGATCCAGGAGAATATCATATCCCCCTCCTTAAAGCGCTGGGGGCAAGTCGTTACAACAGGGGTTTCCGTAGTCGCTGCAAATCCGTCTTTTTCTTCGTAGAGGCGCAAGGAACAAACACCGCCCTTCTTGTTACATTTATCCCTTCGGAAGCGGCAAATTTGTTCATGAAAATTAGCGCTGGCTAAATTGCGGATTTGGTCTGGCGGTAAATTCGCAAAATCGTTTCCGTAAAGCTCGGCAACACCAAAACGTTTGCGAGATTTCGACCTACCAGAAAACGGTTTTGATGGCATGGCTGCATCCCCCTACTTCACCCGCTCGGTGATGATTTCCTTGGCGGAGCTTTTTTGCGGGATGAAGGGCAGCACGTGCTCGGTGTAGGGCACGATGACGTCAAGCACGTAGGGGCCGTCGTGGGCGAGCATCTCGCGGATGCCGTCGCGCAGGTCCTCGCGCTTGAGCACGCGGCGCGCCTTCACGCCGAAGCCTTCCGCGATTTTCACGAAGTCCGGGTAGATGCCGCCGGGATTGTCGGGGCCGCCGATGTTCTTCGGGTCGCCGAGGATGGTGTGGCCGCGCGCGCCTTCGTAGAAGTTGTCCTCCCACTGCACCACCATGCCCAGGTGCTGGTTGTTCAGGAGCAGGCACTTGGCGTGGATTTTTTCCACCTTCGCCGTGGCGAGCTCCTGGATGTTCATCAGGAACGAGCCGTCGCCGTCCACGTCCACCACCTGCTTGTTCGGCAGCGCCACCTTGGCGCCGAGCGCCGCGGGGAACCCGAAGCCCATCGTGCCCAGCCCGAGCGAGCTGATGAACGTGCGCGGCTCCTTGAACAAATAATACTGCGGCGTCCACATCTGGTGCTGGCCCACGCCGGTGGTGATGACGGCCTCGCCCTTGGTCTCCTCGAAGAGCACCTGGATGGCCTCCTGTGGCAGGATGTATTTTTCGCTCTTTTTGTAATTGAAGGGGAACGGGTGCTGCTTTTTCCAGTCCGCGATTTGCTTCATCCAAGTCCCGATGTCGGGCTGCTTCCACTTGGTGTCTTTGATCAGCTCGTTCAGGCGCCCCAGCGCGTACTTGATGTCCGAGGCGATGGGATAATGCGCGAACTTGTTCTTGTTGTGCTCGGAGCGGTCGATGTCGAAGTGGACGATGGTCGCCTGCGGCGCGAATTTGCTCACCACGCCGGTGATGCGGTCGTCAAAACGCGCGCCGGCGGTGATGAGCAGGTCGCTCTCGCACACGGCCCAGTTGCCGGCCACGGTGCCGTGCATGCCGAACCAGTAGAGGCTCTGCGGCAGGTCGGCCGGAAACGCGCCCAAGCCCATGAGCGTCGAGGCCACGGGGATGCCCGTCAGCTCGGCGAACTTGCGCAGCTCGGCTGTGGCGTCGGCGCTGAGGATGCCGCCGCCGGTGTAGAGGACGGGCCGCTTGGCCTGCCCGAGCAGCTCGAGCACTTTCCGCAGTTCCTCGTCGGACGCGCGCGGCGCCTCCGGGTAGCC
>DASZWY010000129.1:0-12125 GCA_035546135.1 Opitutales bacterium | reverse complement strand
CGACAGCGACCAGATTTACCGCCAGCGCTACCTCGACCTCATCGTGAATGACGAGTCGCGCCAGCGCTTCCAGTTGCGCAGCCGCATCGTGCGCGCCGTCCGCGAATATCTCTGGAGCCGCGATTTCACCGAGGTCGAAACACCCGTGCTCCAGGGCATCGCCGGCGGTGCCGCCGCGCGCCCGTTCATCACGCACTTCAACGCCCTCTCGTGCGACTTTTATCTGCGCATCGCGCTCGAACTGCACCTCAAGCGCCTGCTCGTCGGCGGCTTCGACCGCGTGTTCGAAATTGGCCGCGTCTTCCGCAACGAGGGCCTGTCCCGCCGGCACAATCCCGAGTTCACCATGCTCGAGGTCTACCAGGCCTATTCCGACTACCGCGGCATGATGATGCTCATCCACGACCTCATCCAATACGTCTGCCGCACCGCGCTCGACGGCCGCACCAGCATCCCGCGTCCCGAAGGCGGCGAAATCGAACTCGCTGGCAAATGGCGCGAGGCCAAATACAAGGATTTGATCATCGAAGCCACCGGCGACGCCGGCTGGTTTACCCGTTCGCGCGAGGAGAAGCTCGCCGCCTGCGCCAAGCTCGGCCTCGAGGTCAACCCCGCGCACCCGGATTTCGCCATCACCCAGGACGTGTTCGAGAAACTCATCGAGCCGAAACTCATCCAGCCGACCTTCGTGACCCAGATTCCCCGCGAACTCTGCCCGCTGGCCAAGTTCAACCCCGCCGACAACTCGACGCTCGACGTTTTCGAGCTTTGCATCAACGGCCAGGAAATCGCCCCCGCCTATTCGGAGCAGAACGACCCACTCTTGCAGCGCGAACAGTTCGAGAAGCAAGTCGGCGACGACATTCAGAAGCTCGACGAGGATTTCCTCGTGGCGCTCGAGCACGGCATGCCGCCCGCCGGCGGCATGGGCGTCGGCATCGACCGCCTCGTCATCCTCCTCACCGGCGCCTCCAACATCCGCGACACCATCCTGTTCCCCTCCCTGCGGCCCGAGGGAAGCGCCTCGGGAGAAATTAAGCAGTAAAAATTAAGCCAGCGCGACCTATGCGGGGAATAAGGAAAAATCCACGGCCTTTACTTTTTCCTTCATCCTTTTTCCTTTTTACTTCCACCCCCATGCCCTGGCCGGTCTACCTCGCCTTCAAGCACTTGTTCCCGACCGGGCGGCGTGGGGCGCGCGCTTCCCTTGGGGTCACGCTGTTGTGGTCGCTGGCCTTGGCCACGGTCTTCTTTATAGTGTTGCTCGGGTTTTTCGGGTGGTCGGGCGTCCTGGGACGCATGCGGATGCAGTTGGGCTCCGTCGGCGCCATTGCCAACGATATGCTGATCCTCTGGCTGTGGCTCTTGGCGGTGGTGGCCTTCGTGGCGATGATTTTCCGCAGCACGCCGTTCTTCCACGCCATGTCCATCCTCGGCATCACGCTCGGGGTGACGGTGCTCCTCACCGTGCAAAGCGTCATGAACGGCTTTGCCAACGAATACGAAAAAGTCTTCATCCAGACGCAGGGCCACCTCGATGTCATGGCCGGGCAGGCCCTGGTCAACCCGCAGGAAGTCGCCCAAGTCATCCGCAAGGTGCCGGGGGTGACGCTCGCGGAGCCGGAAATCGGCGGCGTCGTGCTGATGCGCCACAACGGCATGCCTGCGACGCCCGTCGTGCGCAGTTTCGATTTGAGCAATGCCGACTTGGCGCATGACCCCTTGGCCGCCGCCGTCCAGCCAGCCGGCGCGCTCGACCAGCTGGACGACCAAAGCATCCTCGTCGGCGCAGGCGTGTATGACCGCTTCAACCTCCACCTCGGGGACAAGGTGGACATCTACACGCTCACCATGCTCGACGACATCAAGCGCGACGAGGTGCCCATGCCCAAGGAACTCAAGGTCGTCGGTGTCGTCAGCACCGGCTGGACGGGCGTGGACCAGAACACCGTGTTCCTCTCCCTGCGTTTGCTGCGTGAACTTTTTGACTTCGGCAACCAAGCCCAGGCCATCGAGGTGCGGCTCGACCGCGACGACCTGCCCTACACCCGCGCGAAACAGGCCGCCGTGCAACAGGCCCTCCAGCCCCTGAGCGACCAGCGCGTGGCGAAAATGGGCCCGGACGCCGCGCTCTCGGTCGAAACCTGGCAGGAACTGAATATGGACCAGATGAAAATCCTCATCGTGGAAAAAACGGTGATGTTCTACATCATGATCGTCATCGTCGTTGTGGCCGCCTTTTGCATCCTTTGTTCGCTGGCGACGACCGTCGTGCGCAAGACGCGCGAAATCGGCGTGCTCGGCGCGCTCGGAGCCAGCCCGGCGCAGCTCTCCGCGGTCTTTTGCCTCCAGGGCATGTTTATCGGCGTCGTCGGCACGCTCATTGGCATCGTGGCCTCGCTGATCTTGCTGCACTACCGGCAAAACATTGTGGAAGCCTTCGTGGACCAGCAGCAGCTCATCGAGTTCTACAAATTCTACACCTTCCCGGTGGAGTACCGGTTTGCGGACTTTGTGAACATCATCGGCTTCACCTTCTGCATCTGCACCCTCGCCGGCGTGCTCCCCGCCATCTGGGCCGCCCGCCTCAAGCCCGCGGACTGCCTCCGCTCCGATTAACTTTTTTTCCCTGCAAACCAAACAACCGTTTAATTGCTTAACCGGCAAATTAGGAAATCTGCTAATTTTTGGGAAAAAGTCCCCATTTTATCATCAGGTCTTCTCCACTTTTCGCATTTAATAATTTCCCATGTCCGCGCCCATCCTCATTGCCGCCGGCTTGCGCAAGAGCTACTCCACGCCCTCCGGTGAACTCCCGGTGCTGGGCGGCGTGGATTTGTCGGTGGCTCCGGGCGAGAGCCTGAGCATCCGCGGCGAATCCGGCTCGGGCAAGACCACGCTCTTGTATTGCCTGGCCGGCCTCGAGCCGGTCGACGCCGGCGAATTGCAGTGGGACGGCCGGGCCGTCACCAAGCTCGGCCGCGCGGCGCTGGCCCGGGCGCGCGCCCAGTCGCTCGGCTTTGTTTTTCAATCCTACCATCTCACGCCGGAACTCGACGCGCTGGAGAATGTCTTGCTGGCGCGGCGTCTGGCTGGCCGCATTCGGGCGGAAGACGGCGCGCGGGCGCGCGACCTGCTCGGGCGGGTGGGGCTGGGGCAGCGGTTGCGCCATGTGCCGGGCAAACTTTCCGGCGGCGAGGCCCAGCGTGTGGCGGTGGCGCGCGCGCTGCTGAATCGTCCGCGGCTGCTGTTGGCCGACGAGCCGACCGGCAATCTCGACGAGCGCACCGCGCAGGAAGTCATCGCGCTGCTGCTGCGCTTGTGCGCCGAGGAAAACACCGCGCTCGTGCTGGTGACGCACCACGCCGGGTTTGCGGCGCTCACCGGCCGCGCCTTGCGCCTCGAACACGGGCGGCTGGTCTCACCCGCGCCAAGTTAATTTGCGGCGAACTTCGACGATAAGTAAAAATTCTGTTGATTTTCACGCACGGCAGTCTAGAAATACCCGGATGCTTTCGTGTTTTAACCCCAAACACCTTGCAGTGGCCGGCAGCCTTTTGGCGTCGGTCACCTTTGCTGCAAGCGCGAGTTCCGCCGCCACCCCCGCTCCTGCCAACGGTTCGGATTCCGGCGCGGCGCCTTCGTCGCCGGCCCTGAGCGCGGGCGACATGACGGTCGTGCGCGTGTTGCCGGCTTCGCCGATTGCGGACCCGTACTCCAAGCTCAACTGGCTCATCATCCAGGTTGATTTTCAAGGCAAGATCGCCGGCCGTGTCAGTGTTATCAACGACGTGTCCGTCACCCTGTCCGTCGCGTGGGAAAAACTGGGCGCCTCGCCGCCGGTGGAGTTGATGCTGACCTCCACTGCCCGGTTTGTCGGCGTGCTGCCCAACAAGCCCGCCTCGGTGCTTTTCTTTATTCCGCCGGAAACGCTGGCGCGCTCCTCCAAGGGCGTGGCTTTCGACTCGTCCCGCCTGCCGGACTTCTACACCGTGCAATTCAAAATCAACGACAACCCGGTGCCGATGTCCGCGAACAATTATTCCAGCATTAAAATGTCCAGTCTCGAAGTTGCCAAAAGCTTTGCTTCCATGGCCACAAGTTCCGGGTTGAAAGGGCTGATGTTCACCGAGGCCTCGGTGCCGACTTACATTCGGGACCCGGCCATGTCGCGGCTCTCCTCCAATTATTTCCCCACCTTTGTTTCGGAAGGCGCTGACGCCGGGCATTGACACCGGCCCGTCAATATGCCAGTGGATTCGCTTTCCCCGACCCCGTTTACCTCTCTCACCCTTCAGCCTACCCCTTTCGGATGCCCTCGAAGACCCTTGTCATAAACTGCGGTGCCAGCCATGTGGCCGCCGCCATCTTCACCGCCGCCAACGGAAAGCTGACGTTGGAGGATTTGGACACTCGCGACTTGCGCTACGATGTGGCCAAGGACGAAGCCTGGCTGCCCGCCCTCGCGGAAGGCCTGCGCGACCTCTCCCGCTCCAACGCCAAGTTCCGCGGCAAGGCGACCTTCATTCTCCCGGGCTACCAGTTGCTCATCAAGCCCATCAAGGTCCCCCACGTGGATGCGGCCAAGCAGGCGCAAATCATCGCCTTCGAGGCCCAGAACAACATCCCCTTCCCGCTGACGGAGGCCGTCTGGGGCAGCCAAGTCATCGCCGACGACGGCATCGAGACCGAAGTCCTGCTCGCCGCGCAAAAAGCCGAAGCCGCCAACCGCTTCTGCGGCCTCATGGCCACCATCGGCTTCCAGCCGGTTTCGCTCCAGCCCAGCTCGCTGCTGGATTACAACGCCTACAAGCTCGTTCACGGCGCGGACGCCGAGGACACGCTGATGATCAACGTCGGCGCCCGCTCCACCAACCTCACCTTCATCAGCGCCGCCGGGCTGTATATCCGCAACATCAATTTGGGCGGCAATTCCCTGACCCAGTCCCTCGCGGACGGCATGGGCAAGAGCTTTGGCCAGGTCGAAGACCTCAAAGTTTCCTTCTTCTCCGGCCAGACGCCGTTCGACGCCGACGACCCCGCCGTGGCGGCCATGCAGGCCCGCGCGCAGGACTTCATGAAGCGCCTGAGCCAGCAGGTCACGCAATCCATCATTGCCTACCGCCGCGCCAGCAACCGCGAAGCGCCGCAGCGCATCCTCCTCACCGGCCGCGGCTCGCTCCTCGATGGTTTGCCCGAGTTCCTCAGCGAGTCCCAGAAGGTCTCGGTAGACTACTTCAATCCCACCACGATGGTGAAATCCGGCTCGCGCCTCGGCCAGGGCGTGATGGAGCAGTATTACTACCAGATTAGCGAATGCATTGGCGACGCCGCGCGCCTCGTGAAGAGCGACGCGATGGGTATC
Source organism: Opitutales bacterium (assembly GCA_035546135.1). Lineage (GTDB taxonomy): Bacteria > Verrucomicrobiota > Verrucomicrobiia > Opitutales > JABDGR01 > JABDGR01. Next base: position 6,760 of record DASZWY010000129.1, on the reverse strand, counting down.
AACCTGCTCCCCCCCGTCATTCGCGCGCGGATGGAGTTCAATCGCAAGAAGCCCTTCCTCGTGCTCGCGGGCCTCTGCCTGGCGCTCGCGCCGCTGCCGATGATTTACAAGTACTACGCGCAGGCCGGCGTGGACACCAGCGAGAAGAAACAGTGGGACGCCCGCGCCGCGGAGTTGAATAACCTGTCCAAAAGCATTCAGCAACAAGCCGACGAAGCCGCCTCCACCCGCAAGCAGATTGCCGACTTGGAGAGCCTGATGAATTCGCGCTTCAACTGGATCCAATTCTTCCAGAAACTCCAGGACGCCTTGGTGGACATTAAGGATGTGTGGCTCGACAGCCTGTCGGTGGAGCGCACCGTTGTCACCCCCGCCCCCGCGACCGGCGGCGCGGCCAATCCTGGCGCCAACCCCGGTTCGAACTCTGCTTCAACCGCGGGTGCTCCGGGCGCCCCGGCGGCGGCTTCCACCACTTCTTACAAGCTCAACATCGCCGGCCGGTTGCTCCTGCGGCTCGACAATCCCGACGCCCCCGCCAGCCAGGCCGCCCGCACCAAGGCCGCCGACCGCCTCACCGATTTGCAGAACCGCCTCCTCGGCATCCCCTTCGTCAAAGGCATTGATGCCACCGGCACCCACGTGGACTTTAACGACCCGCGCATGGCCGGCTTCAGCTTCACGCTGATCATCAACCCCGAGGATCCGCTCTAAACCCGCGCCACCTTCCCCCTTTTCTGCGCCCATCCCTAAACGACCGCCCCATGGATTTCGCGAAACGCTACCCGCTTCTGACCACCATACTCTCCGTATGCGTGATCGCCTTCCTCGTTGAATTGTTCTTCCTCTGGAAATTCAGCAGCAACGTTGCTGTGGCCCAGACCCAATTGAAGAAGAGCGCTTCTGCCGCCGAAGCGGTGTCGAAAAGCTCCCCGGCCCCCAGCCAGCAAAACCTCGATGCCGCGACCAAAAACGTCGCCGACCTCAAGGCCGAACTCGCCGACGTGGACCACACCCTGCAGGACACCCCGCTCAAAATCACCGACATCCCGACCAAGGACGTCGACCTGCTTTCGCAAATCCAAAGCTACAAGGACGGCCTGAACCAGAAAGCCAAGGACAAGGGCATCATCGTCCCCAACGATTATAATTACGGCTTCGGCATGTCGTTGTATGTGGGCAAGGGCGTCTCCGCCCCCGCGCCGGAAAAGTTCCCGGCCGTTTACAAGCAGATGAAGGTGCTCGATTACATCCTCAACCACCTCTTTGACGACGCCAAGCTCCCGGACCAGAAGATGAAGATTATCTCCGTTGAGCGCGAAGACGTCACCGCCGTCGTTGTCCCCACCGCCTCGGCCTACGCGGCCCCCGTCAACCCCGATGAAGGCGGCACGGCCTCGGACTTTTTCGTCATCCCGCCGACCATCACCGCCCGTGTGCCCGACGCCATCAACACGCTCGCCTTCCGCATCCGTTTTATCGCCCACACCGAGTCCCTGCGCATCCTGCTCAACGACCTCGCCAAGTTCGAGTTGCCCCTCGTCGTGCGCAGCATCGAGGTCGTCCCTGCGCCCACCACGGACCGCAGCATTTATGGCGCGCCCGCCACCGCCGGCCGCTCGGCGCTGAGCGCGGCCAACGCGGCGCCGGACAACCGCAAGCCGGTCGTCACCGAAAACTATTCCCAATTCACCATCACCATCGAATACGTCGAGCTGCCCGCGCCCCCCAAGCCCGCTGACGCCGATGCGGCCGCCAGCGGCACCGCCCCCGCGGGCGCTTCCGGCACCGCCCCGGCCGCCGCCAGCGCTTCCGGCTCCGCGCCCTAACGCCTTCCCCTCCGCCCCCGCATCCTCCCCCACTTTCTAACTGCGATTGCCCCGGCATGAAAAAATATTACGACAAAATTTTGTTCCTCCTCGCGCTCATCGTTGTGGGCGCCGGGGCCGCCATGTTCTATTTCAAGCAGCCCAAGGGCGGCGTGCCGCAAAGCGCCCCGCTCCCGCCGTTGATGCTGAATGGCAGCGCCTACACCGCCACGGAAAAACCGGAATTCAAGCGCGACGAGCACACCTGGACGGCGCCGCCCGAACAGAGCGACGAGGAGACCGGCTGGCTTTACGCGGTCTTCACTCCGCCGGAAATTTATTGGGACTCCGGCAATGGCTGGTCCGCCCAGCCCCCGGGCCCGGCCAAGGCGGCTCCGCCCTTTGGCGTGCGCCTCGTTTCCGCCAAGAAAGAGCTTTATCGCATCCAGCTCAAAGGCACCTCCGGCAACGGCGACAAGGATGACGATATCATTTTCAGCGACGAAGAATCCGGCCTGCCCTTCCACCTCAAGGTGGGCGAGCAGGACGACACCAGCAAGCGCCACGACGTCGAGGTCAAGGACTTGGTGTTTGACCAGGTGGACAAAGGCCACGGCGTGATCCTCAAGCTGGCCAAGGTGACCATTCTCGACACCCGCACCAATGACACCATCACCTTGATTCAGGGCCAGGAATACGCCCCGACCGGCAACGAGCTTTACATCCTCCAGACCGACGACCCCTTCCCCGCCAAGGAGTGGAAAGTCAGCAAGAACGGTTCGGACGAAGAAAAAGTTCTGACCTTCCCCGGCAGCTTGGAAGATTACAAAGGCGACATTACTTTCAAGGTGGTAGCCCTTGACTTTGCCAAGCCGTCGGTTACGGTCGAGAAACAATTCTTCCCGCGGGTCAACAAGCCCGTCACCGTCCAGCGGGAACTCACCATCTCGAGCACCCCCACTCCCGCCCCTGCCTCCGATGCTGCGGCCGCTCCGGCTGACGCCACGGCGAACTGAGGCCGTCCCTTTTATTTATTTTCACCCCCTCCTCCACAACCCCCTTCAACCGACACGCATCCTGTCCGTACTCCCTATGAAGACGCCCTGGAAATCCCGCCGCCCCATCGCATTGGCCCTCGCCGCTGTTTTGCTGGCCGGCTCTCTCGCCCTCCCAACGCCGCTTCGCGCCCAGGCCAGTGAGCCGACCGCGACCGCCACCCAGAAGATGCAGTTGCAACTGCAGGCTATTGACGCCAAACGCGAAGGCGACTTTGCCAAGGCCAAGCAACTGCTTGAGCAAATCATCGCTTTGGACCCGAACGATCCCAGCAACTCGGACGTTCAGCGTCAAATTGACGTGATCAACGCCGCCCTCGCCAGCCAGGGCGCCGCCAAGCCCGCCATCGTCAGCGCGGCGAGCAGCACTCCCGCCGACGCCGCCACGGTCGCCGCGACTCCGGCGCCCGCCGATGCCGCAGCTGCCACCCCCGCCGCGACGCCGGCTGCCGAAGCCGCCCCGGCCCCCGCGCCGTCGCCTTCCGCCGAAGCCCAGGCGTCCCTCGCTGCGGAAGTGGCCCGCCAGAACGGCCAGATTGCCGACATCCGCAAGTCCATTGAAAAGGCGGAGGCCCAGGAAGCTTCCGGAGATTTTGACGGCGCCCGCGCCACCCTCGACGCCGCCTTGGCTCAGGTTCCCGCCGGCATCAAGTTCACCGACCTGCGCAACGACATCCGGCAGGAATCCGCCCAGACTTGGTATAACCAGTCGGCCGCCGCGCTCAAGGCCCACGACATGGCCGGCGCCAAAGACGCCCTGGCCAAGTACAATGACGCCGCCGGCGGTGCGGACTCCCAGTCGGCCGCTCTGGCCAAGAAAATCACCGCGGCGCAAAACGACCCCCTGAGCCAGTCGCTTAGCCAGGTCAGCCCCGGCTTTCAGGAAAGCCAGGACAACATTCAGCAGATGCTCATCAAGGGCCGTGCGCAGTTCCTTTATGGCGATTTCTACGGCGCTGAGGAAACCTTTAACAAGGTCAAGACCTTCTCGCCCGACAATGTCGAAGCCCGCGCCTACAGCATTGAAATCGAGCGCGTCCTCGCCAGCTCCGGCCACCTCAATTACGAGGAAACCCGCCTGAAGATGCTTCGCCAAGTCGACAGCGACTGGTATTTGCCCACCTACAGTTCCGGCACCACCGGCGCCGGCAACGTCACCGCGAAGGTCCAGCCCGAAATGGAAAAGCTCGGCAAAATCTTCATCCCCAGCGTGAACATTGACGTGCCGACCCCCCTCGACCAAGTCGTGCAGGTCCTCCACGATTTGTCCGTGCGCTACGACCCGGATGGCAAAGGCATCAACTTCCACGTCTATCCTCCCACCAGCGGCGAAGCCATGCCGAAGATTACTTTGGCCGGCCTGAATGGCCTCAGCCTCGCCCAGTTGCTCCGCGTCGCCTGCAGCGATGCGCATCCCTCCTACAGCTTTGGCGCGGAAGACGGCGTCATCTCCCTGCGCGAAGGCGGCAGCCTCAGCCTCAGCAATGGTGACTTCGTCCAGGAGCGCATCCCCTTGAGCGAAAGTGAAATGAAGGAACTCGGCATCAATGCCCCCAGCGCGGGTGGCGGCGATACGAGCAAGTCGGCCTCGCCCACGGATCCGTTTGCCGCAGCCGGCGCCACGCCCGCCCCCGCCGCGACGGACACTTCGGCGGCTCCCAGCACCGATGACACCGGCCGCCAGTTGCAGCAGAAGTTCATTGATAACAACATCGATTTCCCCGCCGGCTCCAAGGTCACCATGCTGGGCAACAGCAAAATCAGCGTGGTCAACACCTCCCAGAACATCGAGAAGCTGAAGCAATTCCTGCGCACGCTCGACGATGTGAAGCAGGTCCAGATCACGGCCCGCTTCCTCGACGTCAGCCAGAACGCCCTCAAGTCCTTCGGCACCCGCTGGAACGTCTCGAACGCCCGCTTGGGTAATGACTTCCTCCGCACCGGCACCACCGCCAACGACAACACCCTGCGCGGTCTCGGCAACGCGTTCTCGAGCGGCGCCACCGGCGCGGCGCCCACCGTCGTCACCGGTTTGACCACGGGCACGATCGCCAGCCAGCCGATTTCCGGCGTCGATTTGCTGCCGGGTTCGGTCATCGTCCCGCAGGTCATTCCGACGCTGCCCGGCGCCATCAACACCGGCGGCAATGCCTCCGACGTGTTCAGCGGCGTCGTCAGCTGGCTCGATGGTTACCGCATCCAGATGGTGCTCGACGCCCTTGACCAGGAAGACGGCGCCGACCTGATGAGCGCCCCGTCGTTGACCGTCATGGACGGCACCGAGGCCAACATCACGGTTGCCCAGGAATTCCGCTATCCGGAACAATTCTCCGGTGTGACCTCCACGGTCAGCCCGGCCAGCAACAACGGCGGCGGTGGCGGCGGCGTCGCCATTAACGCCGGTACGCCTTCCGGCTTCCAGAACCCGTACGAAATCGGCGTCAAGATGACGGTCAATCCGAACGTCCAGCCGGACGACTCAATTCGGATGTTCATCCAGCCGAGTGTCACCCAGTTCGAAGGCTTCATCGAATACGGCAGCGCTTCCATCGCCATTCAGGGCACCATCACCGCCATCGTGCCCTCCGGCGTCATCCAGCCCATCTTCGACGTCCGCTCCCTTGGCACCAACGTCACCGTCTATGACGGCGCCACGGTAGTCATGGGTGGTTTGACCCGCGATGAGGTTGACAGCGTCAACGACAAGGTTCCTGTCCTCGGCGACATTCCGCTGATTGGCCGCATGTTCCAGTCCAAGGCGCAGAGCTCCCAGAAGCGCAACCTGATGATCTTCGTCACCGCGAACCTCATCTCGCCCGGAGGCTCGCCCGCCAACCAGTCGTTCCAGAACGTGGACCGCGGCGCGATCTTCACCAGCCCGACGCTGCTCTCCCCGGCCGGCCCCATCCAGCGCAAGCCGCCGACCCCGCAAGCGACGGTCGCGCCCACCTCGTCGCCCTGAGGCAAGGCCTGAATTCTCGCGGCCGGTTTTGGCCGCTGCCCCGCGGGCTTCGGAACTTTGTTCCGGAGCCCGCGCTGCTTCTAGGGGGTAAAAACCGCCGTCAACGCCGCCGCCACCGCGCGCGTTTAACCAAAAATTTCGTCGGCGCGGAAGAATCGCCGCATCTCCGCTTCCGCCGAGGCCGTGCTGTCGGAAGCATGGCAGATGTTCGCCATCTTGTCGGTGCCCAAGTCGCCGCGGATGGTCCCTTTTGGCGCTTTGGTCGAGTCCGTCGGGCCCAGCAATTCGCGCACGCGGTCGATCGCGCGCTCCCCCTTCAGGATGAGGACGATGACGGAGCGCGCACCCATGAATTTCTCGATTTCCGGAAAAAATGGCAGCTTGGCCAGGTGCGCGTAATGTTCGCGCAGCAGGGCGGGGGAGAGCTTCATCATCTTGCAGCCCACAATCTCAAAGCCGGCGCGTTCAAAGCGCTCAATCACCGTGCCGGCGGCCCCCTTGTTGAGGCAGTCGGGCTTCAGAATAACCAGGGTTTTTTCGACAGACATGGCAGCGGATGGGGGTGAATTACGCGGCAAAGCGCGTCAGCGGGCCGGGGTGAACGGCGCCAAAACTCCCACCATGCCAGTCTGCGGATGTTTTACAAGCCTGTTTCCTGTCTGCACTGTCCGCTGCCGCCGACGAACTTGCTCGCCTCGGGCACCCGGGCGAGTAGAGTCCGCAGCATGACCGCCGACGCTCTGCAGCGCACCCCCCTTTATGACTGGCATTTGCGCCATGGGGCGCGGATGGTGCCGTTTTCGGGCTGGGAAATGCCCGTCCAATACACGGGCATTATCGAGGAGCACAAGGCCGCCCGCACCGCCGCCGGCCTGTTCGATGTGTCGCATATGGGCGAAGCGCTGGTTTCCGGCCCCCAGGCCCTCGAATTCCTCGAC
>DASZWY010000128.1:0-6226 GCA_035546135.1 Opitutales bacterium | reverse complement strand
CCACCGGCAAGGCCTCGCGCAAAAATTCGCCGACGCGGCCCCAGAGCTGCTCCGGGGTTGCCGGCGGCACATTCCCCGCGGGCGCATGTTCGTCGTAAATCATGTTCCACGCCTGGCCCTTCGGCATCGGCTCATCATACTTGGCAAACACGCCGACGGATTCCGCCCCGCCGCGCGCATAGGGACCGGTCGAGCGCCCGCACACGCCGGCGATGCTGAAATTGTAGCCCAGGATGGGGATGCCCGCTTCGCCGAGCCGCCGGATAATCGTCTTCACGTTTTCGAGCTGCGCGCGCTTTTTTGGACCGTCGAGCAACACGTCGTGCCAGTGCGCCGGGTCGAAATTTTCAATCGCCTCCAACTTGAGCCCCGCCCCCTCGACATTCTGGCGCAGCGCAAGCAGCTCCTCGACCGTCCAGAGCTGGTCCGGGTCGCCCGCGCGGCCCCAGACGCCCTTGGCCCCGGTGGGCTGGTTGTCCCACGTGGCGTGCGCGCCGTCCTTAAAATAATCCACGAGATGCGCGACGATGTGCGTGGCCCCGACCTGCCGCGCGAAGCGGAAATTGTCGGGTGTGAGCATGTGGCGGTAGAGGCCAAGTCCGAGTTTCATGGGATCGCCATAGTGGTGGGAACACAATTTTGAAGCGAGCCTTACTCCGCCGAGGCCGCGCCGCTCCGGCCGTTTCACTTTGCGGCGGGAGCGTGCAAATACTTGCTGGCAAACTCGAGGAAGGATGGCCAATCGGGCGCCTGAATATGGGCGCCCGTGTGTTCACGAAACCCCAGGTCGCCGAAGATTAACGCGACATCTGGCGCCGGCATTTCGGTGGCGCCGAGATCCTGCTTCCCCAGCAATTTATAAACCGGGCCGGCGCCGACCGCGGCGAGAAACATGCCCTTGGCATCGGTGTTCTGGTCCGCAGTGCCGCCGGTGACAAACACCGCCCGCGGAGCAACCAAGGCCACCAGCTCATGCGAATCCACCGGCAAATCGCCCCAGTGGTGGTTGGCGTATTTGAGGTAGTTCCCCGCCATCCAGTATGATTCGTTTTCTTCGGCCACGTCGTCCAAACTTTCGCCGTAATCGCGCCGGTTGAGCTTGACCCCGCCCGCTCCTGAATCTCCGGCCCACGCGACCATCCAACGCGGCTCGATGGCGGCGGCGAGCACCGCGGTTTTACCCCAGCGGGAGAAACCTTCGATCCCAAGCTGTTTGGCGTCCACATCCGCATCTGTTTCGAAATAATCGCAGGCTTTGCTCAGGCCCCAGGCCCAGGCAGCCAACACGCCCCATTCGTCGGGGCGCGCCCGCGGCTGGCCCCGGTTCATCAAACCAATGATGCCGGAAGCAAGGCCTGCCGCACTGTCAGCTTGAACGCTGTTGGTATTGAACTCCGCAAAACCCCAGCCTTTGGCCAGCACTTGCTGCGCGGCGGCAGAAGGGGCCGGTGGCGGAGCCGGCAGCGGCAGCGGATTATAGGCGGGGTGACGCTCCAGGATTGAGCGGGCATCGGGGTCAGTTTGGATCAAGAGCGACTTCAATTGGTTGTTAAGCAAAACCAAGTCGGCCCGGCTTGGGCCGGGAACTGGGGCGGCTGGCGCGCCGAACCCTTCGGTTGCCGCCTCAACAATCATCGGCACCGGTCCCGGAGCTTTTGAGGGCGTGTATACGGTCATCTGGATGGTCGGCGTGGCCAAAGGGTAGCTGGAATTGTCAATCCGCCCCGAAACCGATTTGGTTTTGACGGTACCGTTGTCTGTCACTGAATTAATCACCCAGGTGATCTTCGGCGTTTGAGCCGGTATCTGGCCGTAAACCTCCGTCATCATGTCGTGGAAAATCTCCGGTCGTCGCTGGTTCCACCAAGTGGCGGCATCAGTGACCGGCTGGCCGTTCTTCAACACCAAGGGGTCGGGCAATGGCCCCGGAAAAATGGTGGCTTTGGCCTCGTCGTGGTTGCGGTTTTTATTCGGCGCGGGCGGCGTGGGCAAATGGAGCAAAGCCAGCATCCGCTGCCGGTCCGTCGTGGGCGCGCTGGCCGGAGGCGCCCCGGTTTGCGCGGGCGCCGGCAGCGAAAGGGCAATCAGGCTGAGAAAGCCGGCAAAGCTCCGGCCAAGTGCAGGCAGGAAATGGTGCATGGACGACAAGCGGGGGTGGGACTGAAACAACGGGAACGGCGACTCTGGCCCAGAATGCCGTTGCTCACAAACTTAGAAATACGCAAAATATCTAAAGAAATGCGCAAGCCCATGGCCCAGAAAATCGCCCTATTGTATCCCGCCTCGGTGCCGTGGTTCGCCCGCTGCCTGGACGGGATCCGCCGCTATGCGCGCGAGCATGGCCACTGGCACCTCGTTAGCAGCCCACCGACGCTGACCGGCGCCGAGGAGTCGGCGTTGACCCTGCGCGCCATGCAGGGGTGGAAAGGCGACGCCATGATCATCGCCTCCAATTCCCGCGCGGAGCTCCAACGCGCGCGCGCCATGCGGATACCCATCATCAATCTGGCAGGCGGCCTGCCCACCTCCCACGGCATTCCACGGGTCATGGTGAATCATTTCCTGGCCGGGCGCATGGCCGCCGATCACCTGCTGGAACGAGGACTGCGTCACCTGGCGTTCTTTGGCTGGAATCGCTTGTGGTATTCCGACCAACGCCGCCGAGGTTTTCTAGAACGGGCGGCCCAGGCCGGGGCGGCAAGCGAGGCTTACCTTTTGGACCCAGGCACCAAACCAAATTTAAGTTGGCGGCAGCGCATTGCCGGCCCGGCCCGATGGCTCGCCTCGCTGCCGCAGCCTTGCGGGATTTTTGCCGTCCATGATTATCGGGCCCAATTTCTACTCGAAGCCTGCGGCGAGGCCGCGCGGCGCGTGCCGGAAGACATCGCGTTGATCGGCATGGACGACGATGAGACCATCTGCGAGCACTCGGCGCCAAAAATCACCAGCGTGTCGCGCAACTCCGAGCAGGTGGGATGGGAGGCACTGGCGCTGTTGGACCGGATGCTCCGCGGCGAACGGCCACCCGCGCGGGACTTGCTGGTTGATCCAGACGGGGTGGTGACACGCCAGTCCACGGACATGCTGTATTGCGCCGACCCATTGGTACGCCGCGCCATTGATTTAGTGAGGGCCGATTTTAAAATCCAGCTCAATGTCGCCACCCTGGCGGAATGTCTCGGTGTATCAAAACGAACTCTCGAGACGCGTTTTCGCGAAGCCGCCGGCAGTTCGCCGCACGGGTTCATCACCAAGTTGCGGGTGCAACAAGCCAAAGTTCTCCTGGCATCATCACCAAGGCGCACCATCGAGGAGATAGCATTGGCCTGCGGCTTTGGGACACCCGCCACCGCCTATGCCGCCTTCCAACGCGTCACGGGAAAATCCCCGGCCACATTTCGAAAAACAGCGCGCTCAGGGCCGGGCAGACGCTGGTTAAGCATGGCACCTCGCGGAGAAATATAATTTTAGACAGTCCAAATAAAATGGTGTAGGCATGAAGCCCCCACCCCATCCCTATTCGCCATGTCGCTTGCGTCCGAATCTCGTCCAAATATTTGCCGCATCCTTAAATTCGCCCTGCCCTGCGCGGGCTTGGCCATCGCCCTGCCGCCAGCGCGCGCGCAAATGGCGCCACCCCCGCCCGTGCAGCAAGGCGGCGCGGCCAACCGCCCGGCGGCAAACTCGGTTTACCAAAACATTTATCGCATCCCGACGGCGGATGACGTCACCGCGGTGCTCGCGCGCGTGCGCGGCTACATGGACATTGCCACCCCGGGCCGCCTCGTGGACGGCACGGGCGCGGAAATCACGGATTTTTCCCAGCCGGTCGCGGGCGCAACCAGCGAGCGCGGCGGCGCCATCGTTTTTCCGGCGATGACCTATGAGGAAGGCGTCGTCTACCTCGGCATGCTCGACGCCGCCGACGCCACCGGCGACAAAACCTACACCGATTATGTCGCACAGCGCCTCGCCATGCTGGCGAATTATCTCAAAGTCGCGCCGCCGCCGAATGCCGCGGCGGCCCCAGGAGGACGCGGCGCGCGGGGAGGACGCGGTGGCGGCGGTCTCAATGGATTGAGGACGCCTTATTCCCTCGACCAGTGCGGCGCGATGTGCGCGGGCCTGCTCAAGGCCAAGCTCGCGGGCGTCGGGCCGGACCTTTCCGGCGTCATCGACACTTGGACGCATTTCATCACCACGAATGTCCCGCGTCTGCCGGACGGCACCATCGCGCGCCACATCCCGATGCCCGACACGATTTGGGCGGACGACATGTACATGAGCGTGCCCGCGCTGGCGTGGATGGGGAAAGTCTCCGGCGACAAAAAATATTTTGACGACGCCATCAAGCAGGCCACGCAAATGTCGGCGCGGCTCTTCCGCCCGGAGAAGGGCATTTACGCGCACGGCTGGATCACCACGAACCCCGACGCGATTGACATCCCCTGGGCGCGCGCCAACGGCTGGTGCGCGATGGCGATGTGCGAATTGCTCGACGCGCTGCCGGCGGACTACCCCGGGCGCGATGGCATTCTGGCACTCTACCGCGCGCACCTGCGCGGGCTGGCGGCACGCCAGTCGGCCGACGGCCTGTGGCACCAATTGCTCGACCGCGACGACTCCTACCTCGAAACTTCGGCGTCCGCGATGTTCGTGTATGCGTTTGCGCACGGCATCAACCGCGGGTGGATCAGCCCGGCCTACGGCACCGAGGCGCTGACCGGCTGGAACGCCGTTGCTTCACGCGTGAACGACAAAGGCCAGGTCGAGGGCACCTGCGTCGGCACGAATTTCGACCTCAGCGTGCCCTATTATTATTACCGGCCCACCAGCGTGGACGCGCTGCACGGCTACGGTCCGGTGCTGCTGGCGGGCGCGGAAGTGCTGAAAATGCTCTCCAACCCGAACATCACCATCGCGAATTCCGTCGGCAGCATCTACGTCTCGCCTAAGCCCGCCGCGCCGATGCCGTGGCTGGAAGACGGCCGCACGCCGGCCAAATAAATCCGCTCACGCCAAAAACACCAGGCCGGCCACGGCCAGAATCGGCAGCAGCAACGGCAGGCTGTAGCGCGTGATATAGCGGAAGAATGTCGGACATTCGACGCCGGCTTCCTGTGCGATGGCCTTGACCATGAAGTTGGGGCCGTTGCCGATGTAAGTCATCGCGCCGAAAAAGACCGCGCCGAGGCTCACCGCCACCAGGTCGCGGCTGAGCAGCAAGGCTCCGCCGTCGTGGCCGCTCTGGATGAGCTGGAAAAAGTTCAGGTAGGTGGGCGCGTTGTCGAGCACCGACGACAGGCTGCCGCAGGCAAAATAGTAGCCGGCGGGGTTCGAAAAACGCATGCTCTCGCCGCGCGCGGCAATCCAGGTCAGCGCCGGCATCATCGTGAGGAAAATGCCAAAGAACAGCAGCGCCACTTCCTTGACCGGCCCAAAGGTGAAGGCATTTTTGCGGTGGATTTCCCGCGGCGTGCTCCGCCAACTGAAGAACGCCAGGCCCAGCATCGCCACTTCGCGCACCGGGAACCAGGCCTCGGGCAAAAACACCGCCGCGACCAGCACCATCAGCAGCAGCACGTTGCCGACCCCGTCACAGCGCCAGGAGCCGCCGCCGGCCTCGAGGTTGCGCTCCAATTTTTTCGGCAGGTCCTGAAACGCGCGCCGGTCGAAATAATAAAATACGGCCAAAATCGCCGCGACCGTGCCAACCCAAGGGACGATGACTTCCCCCGCCAACCAGAAAAATGGCACGCCCTGCAGGTAGCCGAGAAACAGCGGCGGGTCGCCGATGGGGGTCAGCGCGCCGCCGATGTTCGAGACGAGAAAGATGAAAACGACCACGTGACGCGGCGCGGCCCAATGTTTATTCAGGCGCAACCAGGGACGGATGAGGACCATCGAGGCGCCGGTCGTGCCGATGACGTTGGCCAACAACGCGCCGAGGGCGAGGAAGACGACGTTAACCAGCGGCGTGGCGCGGCCCCGGACCTGCAGATGGATGCCGCCGGCGACGACATACAGCGAGCTGATGAGGCTGATGAAGGAAAGATAATCGCGCAGGGTATGGAGGACTTCGCCGGTGCCGGCGGGGATGCGCCAGAGGTAAAAAAACGCCATGGCCCCGCCCATGCCGAGGGACACCGCCGGGTAATATTTTTCCCACCAGTGCCGCTGCTTGTGCGGGGCCAGCGGCATGGCCGCAATCAAGAGCAGCAAAGTC
>DASZWY010000127.1:0-2258 GCA_035546135.1 Opitutales bacterium | reverse complement strand
GGCGCGGCGATAGGCCGCTGGCGTCTGTTTTTCGAAACGGCGAAAAACCAGCCGGAAATGCCGCACATCGCTAAAGCCGCAGGCGCGGGCAATGGCGCCCAAGGGTTGCCGCGGCGCCGCTTCGAGCATCCGGCGGGCCTGATCCACGCGCAGGCGCTGGATGATGGTCCCCGGCGTGGTGTTCAAGTGCGCCCGGAACCGGTTTTCCAAAGTGCGGCGCGAGCATTGCCACAGCGGCAGCAGCCGCTCGACACCGAAATTTTCCGCGACGTGCTTGCGAATGTAGTGCACCATGCCGGCCAACTCCGGGTCCTCCACCGCCAAGGTTTCGGTGGATTGGCGGGCGACGACGCCGGCCGGAGGCACAAATAGGATATCCTGCCGTTGCCGCCGGCCCGCCATAAAGTCGTCGAGCAGTGACGCCGCGAGTTCGCCCGCCTGCAGGTCGTTGCGCTCCACGCTGCTCAACGGCGGCTGCGCATGGCCCACGATGACCGGGTCGTTGTCCACGCCGATGACCGCCACGTCATCCGGCACGCGCAGATTCAAACGGCGGCAGGTTTCGAGCAAAATGTCCGCGCGCAAATCGGTGCTGGCCATGATGGCCACCGGCGGCCGCAGCGAGCGCAGCCATTCCTCCAATTGCAATTGCTGGCGCATCCACATCCGTCCGGTGGCGACAATGGACGGCACCTCGAGCACGGCGCAACTGCCGCCTTGCTTCTCAATCGCTTCCGCAAAGCCCGCCCGGCGCAATTGGCTGAAATATAAATCGCCCGAGCCATAGTAACCGAATTTTTTAAACCGCCGCTCGAGCAAATGCCGCGCCGCCTGCCGGCCGATTTCCCGGTGGTCGGCGGTGACGGTCACCACCCCGGGCTTGGGAAAATAGGCCGTCAGGTTGACCACGGGAAACGGCAAAGCGCGCGCAATCCGCGCATCCTCGGGCGTGGAAATAATGACGAACGCCCCGTCGCCCTGCCATCCTTGCAGCCAATCGAGCGAAGGGCTGAGGCGCTCTGGAAAACGCATGATTTGCCAATGCGCCTGCCGGCGCGCGTAGGCAAGGATGCCTTCGACCACTTTTTCGACGAAGGCGCGGCCGTAGGGAAACGCGAGGGCCACGCGCCGCGGAACTGGGGCGGTAGCTGGCAGGCTGGCCGGCGGTGAAGGCGTTTTGCGCAAAATTGCCCTTAATTACGCAACTAGGCTCTTGTGCGCAAGCCCGGCTTTTTTTAACCTGTCAGTTCGGCCAGTTGCACCCCCGCATTGCCGCCCCCCGCATTCCCCGATGTCCACCGCCATGAAACCCGCCCTGCCCTTTCTTCGCTTCGTGTCCCTGACGGCCTTGCTGGCCATGTTCGCCATCCTGGGCCAGCCGCTGGCCGCCGCGCCCGCGCCCATCACTGTCGGCGAGAAATTCACGCCGCCAGCCTCGGCGCGCGCGGTCTATAATTTCAATCCGGGTTGGAAATTCATCTGGGGCGATGTCTCCGGCGCCGACCAGCCGGGCTTCGACGACTCCACGTGGGGCAATGTCAGCCTGCCGCATACCTGGAACGACGTGGACACCTACCGCGCTTTCATTCGCCACAGCAGCGGCGACGTCGGCGAAAAAATGTTCGGCGTGGGCTGGTATCGCAAGCACTTCAAGCTCCCCGCCAGCGCCGAGGGCCAGAAAGTTTTTCTCCAGTTCGACGGCATGCGCCAGGCCGGGCATTTTTTTCTCAACGGGCAGTTGGTCGGCGTTTATGAAAACGGGGTCACCGCTTTTGGCTTTGACATCACCAAGTATGTGAAATTCGGCGGGCAGGACAACGTCCTCGCGGTCAAGGCCGATAACAGCACCAACTACGCCGAGGAAGAAACCGGCACCGCCTTCGAATGGAACTCGAAGGACTTCAACCCGAACTTCGGCGGCCTGAACCGCGACGCGACGCTCATCATCACCCCCAAGGTTTACCAAACCCTGCCACTTTATGACGGCCTGAAAACGAACGGCACTTATATTTACGGCCAAAACTACGACATCAAAAACCACCAGACCGACGTGCATGTGGATGCCGAAGTGCACAATGAAACGAACGACTACGCCTCCATCACGCTCACGGCGGTGGTCGTGGATGCCGGCGGCGTGGTGCGCGCCAAGTTTGACAGCGACCCGACGGACCTCGTGGGCGGCCAAAGCGAAACCTTGTCCGCCGCCGGGCCGTTGAACAACGCGCGCTTCTGGGATGTCACGGACCCGTATCTGTATG
>DASZWY010000126.1:0-14902 GCA_035546135.1 Opitutales bacterium | reverse complement strand
GGCGATGATGTCGTGGAGGGCGAGGTCGACGTCCTTGGCCATGCGTTTGGCGTCGCCGCAGACGTAGAAGGCGGCGCCGCCCTGGAGCCAGGCCCAGAGTTCGGCGGCGTGTTCCTGCATGCGGTCCTGCACGTAGATCTTGTGCGCCTGGTCGCGGGAGAAGGCGAGGTCGAGGCGCGCGAGCCGGCCGCCGGCGTGCCAGGTTTCCCATTCTTCCTCGTAGAGATAATCGAAGGCGCGGCGCTGGTCGCCGAAAAAGACCCACATGCGGCCGGAGGCGTTGCGGGCGAGGCGTTCCTGCACGAAGGCGCGGAAGGGCGCGATGCCGGTGCCGGGGCCGACCATGATGATGTCGCGCGAATGGTCCTCGGGCAGGCCGAAGTGAGAGTGCGAGACAAAGACGGGGACGGCGGGCTGGTGCAGCGGGGCGCGGTCGGCCAGGTAGGTCGAGGCGACGCCGATACGCGGACGGTTGTTCGTCTCGTAGCGCACGACGGCGACGGTGAGGTGGATTTCCTGCGGGTGGCAGGCGGGCGAGGAGGCGATGGAGTACAGACGGGGCTGGAGCTTGCGGAGCTGGTCCACGAAGGACTGCGCGGTGAAGCGCGCGCCGGGGTATTCCTCGAGGAGGTCGAGGAATTCGCGCTGTTCGAGGTAGGCGTGGAGTTCCTCGGGCTTGGTAGCATTGAGGAGGTTGTGAAGGCGGGCCTTTTCATCCTCGGCGGCGGTGAGGTCGTGGAAAGTCTGGAGCACCTTCTTGGTCGGTTGCGCGAGGGAGAAGCGCTGGAGCAGGGCTTCGCGGAGAGGCAGCGGCTGAACGTCTTTGGGCGGGAGCACCGGCTCGTCCCCGCGCAGCTGCAGGGCCTGAAGGACGGCGTCGACATGGGCGGGGTCGTTGGTCGGAAAGACGCCGAGGGAGTCGCCGCACTTGTAGGTGAGGCCACTGCCGGAGATATCGACGACAAAGTGCTGGGTGTCCTTGCCGCTGCCGGGCTTGGAGAGGCGGCGGCGCTCGGTAAGGCGCGCGAGGAACGGGCGGTCTTTGGAATAACCGGGGGAGCTGGCGTCGGCGGTCATGGTTGCGGGAAACCGTAAAAAATCGCCGTGGCGAGCGGGGATGGCAACTCCCAAAATGGGCGGGAACCAGCGCAAAAAAGGCTTTGTCGCAGGGAGAGAACAGGTTAAGCTGGCGGGCCATCAACCCGTATCCTCGTGCCATGAAACTGCGTTTTGCAATTTTGCCGGGAATGCTGCTGGCCGCCGCCCTCGCCGCGGCGGACGCTCCGGCGGGTGACGTCGCGCTTTACCTTTCGCCGGATGCGACCAAGCCCGCCTTGCTGAAGGTGAGCGCGGGGGACGCGCGCCTGGCCAACGCCGCGCCGGTGACGGATGCCGCCAAGGCGGCGGAGCACTGGCGCTCGGTGGCGCTGCCCGGGCCGTTCACGGGCTACGTGCCGTCAAACTCCGCGCACAAGGATTTGAGCGTCAACCCCGGCACGCCCATTCACACGGCGCCCGATGAAAACAGCCCGGTGCTGGGCGCCACGACCGCGAATCCGCTGATGTCCATTTCGAGTCCGGGGCTGGATTGGTCGGAAGTAAGTTTTGCCGGGCCGGTGACTGCGTATTTTATCGCGACGCCTCCGGCGGCGGTTCCAGCCGTGGCTGCGCCTCCCTCGCCCACACCGGCGGCGACGCCAAGCGCACCGGCCGCTCCGGCGGCACCCGCGAGCACGGCGATGATGCCGGCCACGGCGACGGTCACCGCCATTCCCGCCGGCAAGCAGACGGACGCCGGCGACATGGCGCACTATTACTACGGCGTGCTGAAGCTGCGGACGAATCCGGCCATCGGCGGGCCGACCAACGCCAAATACGTGCTCTACAGCAACAAGGACCAGGTGCTGGCCGTGGTGGACTTGAACGATGTGGTGCTACCCAACGCGGTGGCGACGTACCTGAACAAGTCCGCCAAGATTTTCGCCACGGCGTACAACGATCCCAAGGTGCCCATTTTGGTGCTCCACGCGGTGAGCATTGAATCCAACTGACGAGTTGCAGATTCCGCCGGCGCGCACCGGCGGCAGCCGGGTTTAGTACGCCGCGCTGAAGGCGAAGTTGAACTGGAAGCTGTGCGACTGGAAGGAGTCGGGATTGAGCGGGAAGCCGAGGTCGAGGCGGATGGGCGCGCGGCCAAGGAAGAAGCGGATGCCGATGCCCACGTCCTGACGGTAGCCATTGGGCGACAAGTCCCACGAGTTGTAATTGACGAAGCCGATGTCGTGGAAAATCGCGAGGCGCAAGGGGGAGATGATGTCGAAGCTGTATTCGGTGGTGAAGTAGGCCATGGTCTTGCCGCCGATGGGCTGGCCGTTGGCGGGCGAACCGGGCGAGACGAAGCGCGGGCCGACCCAGCGGTAGGCGTAGCCACGCAGGTCATACTGGCCGCCGAGGAAGTAGCGCTCGGAATACGGCACGCCTTTGCCGCCGTAGCCCATCACGCTGCCCACGCGCGCGCTGAAGGAGATGACCTGGCGCTGGGTTTCGAACGTGGGAATCCACACATTGGCATGGGCTTCGACGCGGTAAATGTTGGTCTGCCCGCCGAGCGGGCCGCCGGCGACTTCGTTGACGATTTCCTCGCGCTCGCCCCGGGTCGGCGAAAGGGGGTCGTCCATGTCCTTGGTGCGGACGAGGTCGAGCGAGACCTTGGAGGCGGAGGTGTAGCCCTGCTCGGCCTGCACGGGCGGCGGGGCGCTGGAGTCCACGTTGCGCAACTGGGTGTTCTTGATGGTGTAGCGCAGCGTGCCGTCAATGTATTCGATGATGGGCTTGCGCAGGAACACGCTGGCGACATCGTCTTCTTCGAAGAAGGTTGAGCTGTAATAGGAAGTCTCGGTGTGGGAGAGGTCGATGCCCACGTCGAGGCGGCGCTCAAAGAGCCAGGGATAGACGTAATTAATCTCGGCGCCGGCGACTTCGTTGCCGATGGTGAGGCGCACGCGGGCCTGCTGGCCGCCGCCGCGGAAATAGGTCTGCGGGCTGAAGAGGTCGAAATTGATTTCGGTGAATTCGAGGTAGGCGATGAAGCCCTCGACGCCGGTGAAGCCCGCGCCAACGGAGGCGGTGAAGGTGCGGGCTTCCTTGACGGTGATGCGCAGGTTGCGCTTGCCGGGAATGTTGGTTTCCTCGGGGGTGAGGTTGACCTGGTCGAAATAGCCGGTGTTCTTCAGGCGGTCCTCGCTGACCTTCATGCGGTCGGTGTCGAAGACGTCGCCGGGGGAAAGCGTCAGCTCGCGCACGATGACGGTGCTCTTGGTCTTGGTGTTGCCCTGGATGTCAATGCCCTCGACGTAAAACTTTTCGGATTCGCCCTCGGCGGCGCGCTGGCCGACCTGGCGCATGATGACGAAGTCCAGGCCGATGTCGTTGGACTCGTCGGTCTTGCGGTCCACCCGGACGAAGGTGTCGAGGTAGCCGGCCTTGCCGTAGTAGTCGCGAATCAAGTTGGCGTTCTTGTCCACCTCGTCGGGGGAGAAGACGTCGCCCGGCTTGATGGTGAGGAGGGCCATCAGGACGTTGGTGGGGAAGATGGTGTTGCCGGAGATGGTGATGTTTTTGCCGATGTGATACTGGCGGCCTTCGTGGACGTGAATGGTGATGTCGAGGCTGCCGGGGTTCGGGTAATCGAAGGCGACCTGGTCTTCGGGAATGTCCACGTCGAGGTAGCCCTTGGACTTGTAGTACTTGCGCAGGGCGTCGAGGTCGTCCTCGAATTGCTCCTTTTGAAAGTGGCCGGTGCCGGCAATCCAGGAATAGAGCCAGATATACCTTTCGGTTTTCATCTGGTCGCGCAAGGTGCCGGAACTGATGTGGTCGTTACCCACGAAGGAGATGCTGCGAATGACGACCTCCGGGCCTTCGTTGATGTCGAAGGTGACGACGGCGGTGCCCGCGGTTTCGTTGACGTCCGTGCTGTAGCTGACCTTGACCTGGGAGTAGCCCTTTTTCTGGTAGAAGGCGATGAGGGCGTCCACGTCGTGCTTCAACTGGCTCGGGTCGGCGATGGCGCCGGCCGTGGTCTTGATTTCCTCGCTGAGGCGCGATTCGGTGTAGGCCTTGTCGCCCTTGAACACGACAGCGGACACGCGCGGGCGGGGCTCGATGCGGAAGATGACGCGCACGCCGCCGTCGGGCATCGTTTCGCGGTCGGTGCGGATATACTCAAATTGGCCGGTGTCGGTGAGGGACTTGAGCGAGCGGTCCACCAATTCCTGGCTGTAGGGGGCTTTTTCCGGCTGGAGGACGTGGGCCATGATGGCCTCGCGGCTGATTTGCTGGGGGCCAATAATTTGAATGACGATTTCGTCGACAATCGGCGCCGGGGCGGTGGGGGCCGCCGGAGTGCCCGGCGCGGCGGGCAGCTGGGCCGCCACCCGGGGGGCCAAAGCCAGCAAAACGCCCAGCAAAAGGGCTGGCCACAGGGGGTTACGAAGCTTGTCCGATGTAATTTTCAAAACGAGTGAGGCGTTTATTGAACGTCAGCGCCACCTCTCCTACCGGGCCATTGCGGTTTTTGGCAATGATTAATTCTCGTTTGACGGCCAATTGGTCGGGGGCTTCCTGCTCGTCACGGGCGTCCCGCGGCTTGGACAGCAGCAGCACCACGTCGGCATCCTGCTCGATGGAGCCGGATTCACGGAGGTCGGACAATCTGGGGGCGCGCTTTTCTTTTTCGGATTCGCGGTTGAGCTGGCACAAAACGATGACCGGGAGGTTGAGTTCCTTGGCCATGGCCTTGATGCCGCGCGAGACTTCGGCGACCTCCTGTTCGCGGGAATTGTAATTACCGGCGGAAGTGACGAGCTGCAAATAGTCGATGATCACCAGGCCGAGCTTGTGGCGGGAGTGGAGGCGGCGGGCCTTGGCGCGCATCTCAAGGACGTTGAGGTTCGCGCTGGCGTCGATCCACAGCGGGGCGGCCTTGAGGAGTTTGGCGGACTCGATCAGCTCGCGCTGGCGGTCGCAAAAGCCGTCCTTAAGCCGCTGCATGTCCACGCGGGCGTGCGAGCATAACAGGCGCATGGCGAGCTGCTCGGCGGCCATTTCGAGGCTGAAGACGAGGGTCGGAATCGGCGGGCGGGTCTCCCGCGGCGAGGGCATCGAGGCGCTCTCGGCGATGTTGAGGGCGATGGAGGTCTTGCCCATCGAGGGGCGGGCGGCGGCGACAATCATCTCCGACGGATGGAAGCCGAAGGTCAGGCGGTCGAGGTCGGTGAAGCCGCTGGGCACGCCGCTGACTTCGCCGCGCCGCGCGAGCATCTTGGTGACGAGCGCGGTGGCGAGGTCCACGGATTTCGCAATCGGCTCGGCGGAGTCGGAAATGGTGTCCTGCTGGATTTGGAAAAACGCGCTTTCGACCTGGTTGAGCAATTCCGCGACACTGCCTTGGCCGACGCCGTTGGCCTGCTCGACCGTCCATTGCGAGGTGCGAATGAGCTGGCGGAGGAAAAATTTTTCGCGGACGATTTGCAGCCAGTGCTTGGCGTGGACGGTCGTCTGGATGCGATTGGTCAGCTCATAGAGGTAGGAGTGGCCGCCGATGGCGTCGAGCTGGCCGGTGTCCTTGAGCTTATTGGCGACGAGAATTTCGTCGGGCGGGGTGCCCTGCTGGTTGAGGGCGACGAGCGTTTCGTAAATGATTTGGTGCGCGGGACGGTAGAAATACTCCGGGCGCACCTTGGCGACCAGGCAGTCGTTGACAATGTCCGCGCCGTTTTCGAGCAGGCAGGAGGCAAGGAGGCCCTGTTCGGCGTCAATGTTGTGCGGCGCGACGCGGTCGCCCGCACGGTTGTCCCTGGCCGGAGGAGAAGAAGATTCAGTGCGCGGGCGCGTGGAAGTGGAGACGGACATGGCGGTGGGAGCAGTTCAATCACGCGAAGCATTCAGCGCACTTGAAACATGACTGTCACGTTTTCTCCTTAATCCGCCGCCGCCTCAAGCAAAAGATGTTGGTGTTATCCCCTTATTCACAATCACAGCAAAAACAAACCACGGATTTCACGGGATAAAACGGATTTTTACATCCATTCGCTCCGCGAAATCCGTGGTGAAATTAAAGCGCGACCCGGGCGGCTGACTAATCCTTCTTCTTCTTTTTCTTGCCGCCCTTGGCTTTTTCGTCGGGAGCGGCGGGCTTTTCGGAGGCGTTGGAGGCGGGGCCGAGGGAGTCGAGCAGCATCTCGACGGCGGACTTGTGCTCGCGGACCGGGGCGTCGCCTTCGGGGCGTTCGCGGCGGGGCTTGCGGGGCTTGCCGTCCTTGCCGAGGGGCGCCGCCGCTTCGGCGGCCGGGGCGGCCTCGACGATGGGATTCTCGGAGACGACCTCGAAGGTGATTTCGACCGTGATTTCGGGGTGGAGGCGGATGGAGGCCTCGTGCTTGCCGAGGGTCTTGACGTGGCCGCCGGCGATGTGCACGCGCTTCTTGTCAATCGGGTAGCCGAGGTCGGCGAGCTTGGTGTGGACATCGCCCTGGGTGACGGAGCCGAACATCTTGCCGCCTTCGCCGGTCTTGACCGCGAACGCGAGGCTGACGTTTTTGAGGCGGCCGGCGAGGTCGCGCGCGCCGTCGAGTTCCTTGGACTCGCGCTCGACGCGGCGGGCCTTAAGGGACTCGATGTGCTTGCGGTTGGCCTGGGTCACGGGCAGCGCGAACTGCTGCGGGAGCAGGAAATTGCGCGCGTAACCGGCGCGGACCTTGACGAGGTCGCCTTCGCCGCCGAGACCGTCAACGGGCTTGAGGAGTAATACTTCGTGGTGTGACATGGGAGAAAAGTAAGGTTAAGGTGAACGAGCTTTAAAAGGGAACGTCTTCGTCAATATGGTCGCCGGGAGGCGGGGGGCGCTTGGCCGGGGGGGTGGAGGACGGGGCACTGCGGGGGGGCGGGCGCGCGGGGGGGGCGGAGTCGTCGTAACCGCCGCCGGAGCTTTCCTCGCCACCGGGCGAGTCGCCGCCGGGGCCGTCGCCACGGCCACCGCCGACAAAGCCGAACGATTCCATGACGACGACGAGCTTGCTGCGCTTCTCCTTGGTGTTTTTGTCCTCCCACTTGTCCTGCTTGAGGCGGCCTTCCACCAGGATGCCTTTGCCCTTGGAAAAAAACTTGGAGATGGTCTCGGCCTGTTTGCCGAACGTATCCACGTCAATGAAGGCGACTTCCTCGCGCTCCTCGCCGGACTGCATCTTGAACTTGCGGTTCACGGCGACGGTGAACTTGCAAATGGCCAGCCCGCCGGGCGTCACGCGCATCTCCGGATCGCGCGTGAGGTTCCCCATCAGGATGACTTTGTTGAAGGACGACATTTACGCGGCCTGCACGATGAGGCGGTTGACGTTGCGGTCGAGGCGGAGCTTGTCGCGCAACGCGGTCGGGGCGGAAAGGGGGCCGGTGAAGGTGAAGGTGACGTAGATGCCGTTGGGGTAGCTGCGGCTGGGCGGGCGGGCGAAATCGCGCTGGCCGTGGTTCTCGACCTTGGTCACTTCGCCCTGGACGGCGATGATGGCGTCGCGCAGGCGCGCAACGAGGGTGTCCACCGGCTCGGTGTAGCCGCGGGTGTCGAGCAGGAAGGTGGCGGAATAGGTGCGGTTGGAGGGCTTGGACATGGGAGAAAAAAGTGTTCGGGTGCTTTTGTGCTTGGTGCTTGGTTGAAGACAACGGTCACTCGCAAGTTGCGGTGGGCAAATTGTTGGTGGCGGTTTGGTTGGGTGCTGGAGGAGGTTGGTTTGCTTACTTTTTAATTCGAAATTCTTAATTTTTAATTCGGTTGAACTGGTTCATCGCTTCATCGGGGCCTGCGGCGACCAAGAGGCGGAGGCCGGCGAGGTAGTCCGGCAGCCGGGCGGCCAGGGCGGCCTCTTCGGCGGGCGTCAGGCGGCTGAGGACGTGGTCGGCGAGGTCCATTTCGGGGTGGGCCTTGCTGCCGATGCCGAGTTTGACGCGGGTAAAGTCCGCTCCGGCATGAGCGAGGAGGCTGGCGATGCCGTTGTGGCCGCCGTCACTGCCGCGCACGGAGATTTTGAGGCGACCGAGCGGCAGGGTGATGTCGTCGTGCACGACGGCGAGAGCGTTCGCGGGCAGTTGGTGAAAGCGGAGGAAGGGGCCGACGGCCAGCCCGCTTTCATTCATGAAAGTCTGCGGCTTGAGCAGCCAGACGGCGTGGCCGGCCACTTCGGCGCGGGCGACTTCCGCCTGAAAGCGCGATTCGGATTTCCACACCGCGCCGCTTTCGCGGGCAAGCGCGTCGACGAGCCAGAACCCGAGGTTGTGACGGGTGCGGGCGTATTCCGGCCCGGGATTTCCCAGACCGGCGATGACGGCGATGGACATGTCTCAAAGAACGAAGCGCGCTGGGTTCGCGGCGGGTGTCCACCCACTGCGAGCGCGGAAAAGGTTTACTTTTTGCCGGCGGGCTTGGCGGCGGGAGCAGCGCCCTTGGCGGGAGCGGCCGGGGCCGCGCCTTTGGCGCCCGCAGCGGGAGCGGCACCTTTGGCACCCGCGGCCGGAGCAGCGCCCTTGGCGCCGGCGGCGGGAGCGGCCTTGGCATCGCCCGCCTTGGCGGCATCGCCTTCGGCAGGAGCGGCGGCGCCTTCTGCGGTCGCGGCGGCGGCATCGCCCACGGCGGCTTCGGCGGCGACGGGCTCTTCCTCGACGGTCGGAACCACGCAAGCGGCCACGACTTCATCGGCATGCTCGGTGAAAGTGACGCCGGGGATGGCCTTGAGGTCGCGGATGTGGATGGACTGGCCGGCGTGCAACTCGGTCACGTCCACGAAAACCAAATCGGGCAGGTCTTTCGGAAGGCACTTGATTTGCACCTCGTGGCGGCTGACTTCAACGATGCCGCTTTCGAGTTTCACACCGATGGACTCGCCGATGATGCGCACCGGGACGTTGGCGCGCATGGGCTCGTTGGCGGAGACTTCGCGCAGGTCAATGTGCACGAAGTGGTCGGTGCGCGCATCGCGCTGGACTTCCTGCAGCAGGGAAAGGGTCGCGGTGCCAGTCTGGTCGGAAATCTCGACGAGGGCGGCGGTGCCGGCGACGGCGCGCATGAGCATGCGGAACTCCGGTTCCTTGACGGTCAGATGGCGCACGCCGGATTTGCCGTAAACGACGGCGGGGATTTGGCCGGAGGCACGCAGACGGCGGGAGGGGCCGCGACCGGATTTGTCGCGGGAGTGGACGGGAAGTTTTAGCAGTTTCATGGCAGTCGCGGGCGAGGGCAAAAAAGATGCCCGCACCCCCGGTTGGGAATGAGGAAAAGGGATAAAGGTAGCAGCCTCGGAACAAAAGGCAAGGGGGAAAAAGCAGGGAGCAAGGAGGCCGGAGCAGGGAGTAAAAAACTGGCCCGGGGGCGGAGCGGGAGTTCCGCGCACGTTCAACGCGCACGGAGTGTGTGTTCCACCTGGACTCGGAAAAGGATAACCCATCCCAACAAGGCCAACAGGGCCGACAGGGCGACAAACCAGTCGCCGTGGCGGACATAAAAGGTCTGCTGACCGTCAAATTCGGGATTGGTGTAGACCACGTAAGCGCCGGTGCCACGGAAATAAGGGGTGCCATGGGCGGCCAGCACCCAGTCCAACCGGATGAGATGGCCGGTTTTGTCGAGTTCGAAGGCATTGCCATCCTGGTCAATAAAGCCGCTCCAGCCTTGATTGCCGCAGCGCAGGACGGGGCGGCGGGTCTCGATGGCGCGCAGGACGGAATGCGCGGCGTGCTGGAGCGCGCCGCCGCCGTGACCGAACCAGGCGTCGTTGGTGACAACGACGAGGACGTCCGCCCCAGCCTTGGCTTGGTCGCGCGCAAGACCGGAAAAAACGTCCTCGTAACAGACCAGCGGGCCAAGGTGGGTGACGCGGTCGTCGGAAAGCAGCAACGGGATGGTCACGGCGCGGTCGCCCGGCACGGTGTCGCCAAAAAACTGCACGACCTTGGCGTCGAACGGCAGCCACGGCGGGAGGGGGTTGTATTCGCCGAAAGGCACGAGGTGGCGCTTCGCGTAAACTTCCTTGGCGATGCCCTTGCCCGGCTCGGCGAGAAACACCCCGTCAATATAACCGGGCGGTTCTTTTTGCCCCGGCGCGGGCGTGACTTCGCCCACGGCGCCGAGCAGCAGGGGCGTTCCGAGTTGGCTGGCAAATTTGACCACCAAATCGCGCTCGGATTTCCATTCCGGCCCCTGGATGGGGAACGGCGGGGCGGACTCCGGCCAGAGCACGAGATCCACGTTGTTGGAATTCTGGCTGCGGTAGGTGAATTTTTGGGAGAGCTCGGCCAGCGTGTTCCAGACGTCCGCGCGGTCGGCGTCGTTCCACTTCAGCAGCGGCGGCGTGGCGGGCTGGACAATGCCGACGCGCAGGAGCTTGTTGATGCTGCGGTGCGAATTGTTCAGAAGCACGGAGGCCAAAAACACCGCGCCGATGAAGAGAACGATGGGCGCGAGCAATTCCGGGCCGAGGCGCGCAGGCCAGAAAATTTTGCGCGGCGGCGGCGGCTCGCCCTCCGGGCCGCGTTCGGGGCCGGTGCCGCAGACGACACCAAGGTTGAACAGCACAATGGCAAAAGTGACGCTCCAGGTGCCGGTCCATTGCAGGGGCTGGAGAAAAATCGGGAATTTCCAGAAGGCGGCGGCAAGGGGCGCCCAGGGGAAGCCGGTGAAGAGCCAGCCGCGCACCCAATCGAGCACAACCCACCAGCCGGCGAGCGCGAAGAGGCCGGCCATTCGCCGCCAGCGCGCGGCGCCGTCGAGCCGGGGCGCGGCCCAGCGCAGCGCCGCCAGCCACGCCAGCCAGAACAATCCCAAGGTGGCGCTTAACAGGGCCACGGCGACGAGCCCCCACGGCGGATAAATGTGCCGCAGCCAAAACAGCATCACAAACCACGCGCCCCACCCCGCCAAAAATGCCGCGGGCAGATAAGTCCGCCACCGGGGCCGCGCAAAGGACCACTTGATGAACGGCACCAAAAAAACCAACACCGCCCAAGCCTGGTTGAATGGCGGAAACGCCATGCCGGCGAGGAGGACAAGCGCGGCCGCGCAAACCGCCGCAATCACGAGGGATGAGGGATGAGGGATGAGGGATGAACTCAGGCCGCCCAAGGCCGGGCGCGATTTACCCACCCGGGCAAGTGCTTCGTGATTGTTTTTCATCCTTCATCCTTCCGCCTTCATCCTTGGGTCTTCTCCGGCACGATAATCCAGCCTTCTTTGAGCAACTGCTCCGCCTTCTTGAATTTGACGCGCTGGGTTTCGAGGCCGCGTTTGACGGTGACCATTTCGTTGCGGCCAAATTTGGGCGCTTCAACGGGGCGCGGGGCGACCTTGGGCAGTTTCACTTCCTTGGTTTCGCCACCGGGGGAGGCGGTGGTCGTCGCGGCGGGCGCGGTGGAGGCCGTGGCCCGCGGGCCGGGCGGCGGCGGGCGCAAATTCGCCGCCGCGCCGGCGGGCGCGGGGCCTTCAGGATTTTCGGGGCCGATTTGGCGCGCGCGCTTCATCAAATCGAGCAGGCTTTGGAAAGACTGGAGATTCGTCGCCGAGGTGAACATGCCGCCGCAGACGTCCTCGCGCATGCGGCCCATCATCTGCTCGAAATAATTGAAGGCCTCGGTCTTGTATTCGTTCAGCGGGTCGCGCTGGCCGTAGCTGCGCAGGCCGACGCTCTTGCGCAGGTCCTCGACCTCGGTGAGATGGTCCTGCCAGTTGCGGTCAATGGCGCGGATGACGACGTAGCGCTCAATGGCGAGCATGGCCTCGGGCGTCTCGAACTCGCAGCGTTGGGCATAGGCCTTGTGCAAGTTTTCCAGAATCCACTCGACGAGCTGGTCGGCGTTTTTGCCGCGGGCGTCGTCGGGCTTGAGCGCGACGGGGAAGCGCAGGTTCACCCAGTCAATGAAGCCCTTGAGGTCGGCGGCCTCGGCGGTGCGGCCGCCGGGGGCGGCGTTCTCGGCGCGCAGGCGCAGTTCCTCGGCGACGACTTCGAAGAGCGTCTCGCGCGGATTTTCGCCGCGGATGGCCTCGTTGCGCAGGTGGTAGACGACTTCGCGCTGGCGGTTGAGCACGTCGTCGTATTGCAGGAGGCGCTTGCGGATGGAGTAGTTCTGGGCCTCGACCTTTTTCTGCGCCTGGCTGATGCTGTAATTGAGCAGGCCATGCTCGAGCGGTTCGCCCTCGACCATCGCCTTGTCGAGCATCTTGGAAAGCGGCCCGGCGTTGGCGAAGAGGCGCATGAGGTCGTCCTCCATCGAAATATAAAAACGCGAGAGGCCCGGGTCGCCCTGGCGCGCGCAGCGGCCGCGCAACTGGCGGTCCACGCGGCGGGACTCGTGGCGCTCGGTGCCGAGGACGTAGAGGCCGCCGAGTTGGTCGACGCCTTCGCCCAATTTAATGTCGGTGCCGCGGCCGGCCATATTGGTGGCGATGGTGACGGCGCCGCGCTGGCCGGCGCGCGCGACGATTTCGGCCTCCTGCTGGTGATACTTGGCGTTGAGGACGCTGTGGACGATGTTCAGGCGCTTGAGCATCTTGCCGAGGATCTCGGAGGCCTCGACGGACGTGGTGCCGACGAGGACGGGCTGGCCGCGCGTGTGCGCCTGGCGGATGTCCTCGACCACGGCGTTGTATTTTTCGCGGCGGGTCTTGTAAACGATGTCGTCCAAATCCTTGCGGATGCAGGGCCGGTGGGTGGGGATTTGGTTGACGGTGAGGCGGTAGATGTCGTTGAACTCGGCGGCCTCAGTCTCGGCGGTGCCGGTCATGCCGGAAAGTTTTTCGTAGAGGCGGAAATAATTCTGGATGGTGATGGTGGCGTAGGTCTTCGTCTCCTTCTCGACCGTGACGCCCTCCTTGGCCTCGACGGCCTGGTGGAGGCCCTCGCTCCAGCGGCGGCCTTCCATGACGCGGCCGGTGTTTTCATCCACAATCTTCACCTTGCCGTCCATGACGACGTATTCCTTGTCGCGCTCGTAAAGGGTGTAGGCGACGAGGAGTTGGGCGAGGCAGTGGATTTCCTCGGAGACGGCGGCGAAGCGCTGCTCGGCCTGCTGCTTGAGCTGCTGCTTTTGCTCGGGGGTGAGGTCTTCGCGCTTGTCCAGCTCGATGAACGTGCTGGGCAAGTCCGGCAGCATGAAGGCGTGAGGGTTGTTCGGGCGGAGGGTTTTGCGGCCCAGCTCGGTGAGGTCGGAATTGCGCTGGCGTTCGTCCACCGTGAAAT
The DNA here is from genome assembly GCA_035546135.1 of Opitutales bacterium. GTDB lineage: Bacteria > Verrucomicrobiota > Verrucomicrobiia > Opitutales > JABDGR01 > JABDGR01. The sequence continues at coordinate 1,628 of DASZWY010000126.1, read as the reverse complement.
AAAGTTCCTCCTTGAGCTTGTAGCGCTCGTCGCGGGCGAAATCGCCGCTCATTTCGAGGTCCATCTTTTCGAGCAAGGCGCGGAAGCGGCCGGTCTCCATCAGCTTGAGGAGCTGGCGGTGCTTGGGCATGCCCATCTTGACCTGGAGCATCTTGCGCGCGGCCAAGGCCTGGTCGCCGTCGGGCTTTTCCAGTTCGTCCTTCGCCTCCTGCGCAATGCGGTTGCACAAGCGCATTTGCACGCTGAAAAGACTTTCGACGTCGGGCTTGAGGGCGAGGAACGGGCCTTCGGTGTCGTCATTGGACGGGCCGGTGATGATGAGCGGCGTGCGCGCCTCGTCCACCAGGATGGAGTCCACCTCGTCCACGATGCAGTAAAAGTGGCCGTTCTGGACCTGGTCTTCCTTGCGGGTGGACATGCCGTTGTCGCGCAGGTAGTCGAAGCCGAATTCCGACGCGGTGCCGTAGGTGATGTCGCTGCCGTAGGCGATGCGGCGCAGGTCGGGCGGCATTTGCTGCTGGATGCAGCCGACGGTGAGGCCAAGGAACTTGAAGAGGTAGCCCATCCACTCGGAGTCGCGGCGGGCGAGATAGTCATTGACGGTGACCAGGTGGCAGTTGCGGCCGCTGAGGGCGTTGAGATACAGCGGGAGCGTGGAGACGAGCGTCTTGCCTTCGCCGGTGGCCATTTCGGCGATTTTGCGTTCGTGCAGGGCGATGCCGCCGATGAGCTGCACGTCGTAGTGCACCATGTTCCAGGTCAAGGGCTGCCCGCAGACATCGAGCTGGGTGCCCCCGAGGCGGCGGGCGGCGTTCTTGCCGGCGGCAAAGGCCTCGGGCAGGAGCTTGTCGAGCGACTCGCCCCTCTGGAACCGTTCGCGGAACTCGACGGTCTTGGCGCGGAGTTGGTCGTCCGTCAGCGACTGGTATTCCTTTTCCAGCTCGTTGATGCGCGCGACGATGGGCAGGCACCGGCGCACAAATTGCTTGTAGTGCCGTCCGGAGAAATAGCTGACGATTTTGCGAATCATGACGCAGCCAGAACGATTGGATAGGGGCGAAACCGGCGAGCATGAACGGCTGCGCGGCGTTTGGCAAGGAAGACACGCAGCTAGCGATTTTGCTCCCGCCGAGAGCGCGCCACCAGCTCCCGCGCGGCCGCCGGCCAAGCGGGAAACTCGAACTTGAATCCGCCAGCGAGCAGGCGGCCTGGCGTTACCCGGCGGCTTTTCAGAATTAATTCCGGCTCGGGACGCATGAAAAAGGTTCCGATTTGAATCATCCAGGCCGTGGCCGGCAGGCCCATGGGCATACCTGCGGCGGCGCGCAGTTCGCGCATGAAGGCGGCGTTGGGCAGCGGATTGGGCGCAGCGAGATTGACCGGCCCGGCGATCTCGTCGTGCTCGATAAGCCACCCGAACACACCGGCTGTTTGCTCATAGCGAAATCTCCACCAATTCCTCAGTCACCGGCAGTGGCACGGGCTCGTTGTGTTTCTTCAAGCTGGCCAAATAGCCCTTGAGGGCGTCCTTAATGTTGGCGAGCGCCTCGTCGCGAGTGCCGCCCTGAGAGATACAGCCCGGAAGATTGGGACATTCGGCCACAAAGACGCCATCCTCATCCGGCTCA
>DASZWY010000125.1:0-2837 GCA_035546135.1 Opitutales bacterium | reverse complement strand
CTCATCGGCCGCTCGCCCGCGATGAAGTCGCTGCGCGAATCCGTCCAGCGCCTTGGGCCGACGGACGCCACCGTGTTGATCCTCGGCGAATCCGGCACGGGCAAGGAACGCCTCGCGGAAGCCATCCACGCCGCCTCGGGCCGCGCGCCGTTTGTGCCCATCAATTGCGCGGCGCTGCCGGCGGACCTGCTGGAAAGCGAACTCTTCGGCGCGGAAAAAGGCGCGTATACCGGCGCGGACCGCGCCAAGCCGGGCCTCGTCGAAGAGGCCGGCGGCGGCACGCTCTTTCTCGACGAAATCGGCGAGATGCCCCTCGTGCTCCAGCCCAAGCTGCTGCGCTTCCTGGAGACGCGCATGGCCCGCCGCGTCGGCAGCACCAAGGAATACCGCACGCGCGTGCGCGTTCTGACCGCCACCAACCGCAATCTCCGCACCGAAGCGGAAAACGGCCGCTTCCGCCTCGATTTGTTTTACCGCATCGCCGAAGTCATCCTCAACGCGCCGCCCCTGCGCGATCGCCCCGAGGACATCCCCGACCTCGCGCGCGCCTTCCTGCGCCAGGCGGCGGTGCGCGTCGGCAAAAATTTCGAAAGCCTCGAGCCGGAACTCGTCGCCGCTTTCCAGCAATACCGCTGGCCAGGCAACGTGCGCGAACTCAAGCAGGCAATTGAGCGCCTCGCGTTTCACTACGACGGCCCGATCATGCGCGCGGCCTGGTGGGAAATGCCGCCGGCCAATGCCGGATCACCGGAAAATCTGGCCAATTACCTGCGCAGCGCGGCGCCTGCCACCCATCCGGCGGCGAATCTTCCGCCAACGGGTCCCGGGGGCGCGGCCTTATACTCCGGCCTGCCGCCCAGCCGCCGCGGCCGCGTCGCGCTCGCGAAAAAACTTTTGCAGGACAATGTCGAAGACCTGACCTGGATTGCCGCGCAGGCCGGCGTGCATCCGACGACGCTCTACCGCTGGCGCAAAACGGGAAAAGTCTAAATCGCCTTTTTGCCCTTGGGCAATGCGCGGACTTTCACCCACGCTTTCGGCAGGGCATAGGCCGCCAGCCGTTTCTCCAGTGCCTGGCGAAATTCTCGGTCCGTGCGCTTGGGGCCGACGTAAAGCGCCACGACCTGCTCACCCCACTCCGCATCCGGACAGCCAATGACGCGGACTTCTTGGACCAGCCGGGCCTGGCGAATCTCCCGCTCCACTTCCTCGGGATTTACTTTCTCGCCGCCGGTGATGATGACGCGGTCAATTCTTCCCAATGGGCGAACGCGGCCGCGCGCATCGACTTCGCCAAAATCGCCGGTGGCAAAATTGCGGCCCGGACGCTTGGCCGGATAATAACCCTGGAAGAGCGACGCGGCGCGAATGTTCAATCGCCTGGTTTTATCAGCCCAGATTTTTGCATGCGGCAACGGCGTGGCCCACGGCGGCTCGGCCGCGAGAAAATCAGCCGGCTTTTGCGCCGCCACCACCGCGGCGGTTTCCGTCATGCCATAGGCCAAGGCAATCGGCAGGCGCAATTTGCGCGCAGCGGCCAATAATTCCGGCGGCGGCGCGGCGCCGCCGAGCAAAATCGCGCGTGTCCCCGCCAGCCAGCGAACCAACTTTTTCTCGCTCAGGAGCCGCGCAAGCTGCGTTGGCACCAGGGAAATGACGGCCTGCTCCGGCGCGATCGCAGGCACAAAGCCGGACTCGAGGCGCTTCCAGTCTTCCAACCCTAGCTTGCCGCCGGTTTCCCGCGCGCGCACCGCCGGCATCAACCCGCTGACATGCCACGGCGGCAATGTGCTGACGTGGACCGCGCCGGGAATCTCGAGAAACTCGACTAGCGCGCGCGCCGCGGCGGCCAGCGTTTTCCAGGTGTGCACGGCCCAGCGCACCTGCCCGCTGGTTCCCCCGGTGGGAATCCAGAGGGTTCCGCGCCAGGACTTCGCTTCGAATGGCGGGACTTTTCCCGGCGCCGGCCAATACCGCGGTTTTGGCCCCAGCCAAATTTCCGGGTCGATTTGCGAGGCGGCCTGGGCGCACTCGGCGATGCCCCAGCGCGGGTTGATTAAGGCCACCGGCATCCCTTTTTCCGCCGCCGCAAACAATCCCGCCAAATATTCCAGTGGCGTCCTTTCCGCCAGAGCCACCGGCCCACGGCCCCGGTAACCGGCGATTTTCTTCCGTGCCGCTTGCAATACCTTTGGGTATGGCTTGGCTGCGCTTCCATCCAGCCACGGCTCACTTACCGCGGGCGGTGGGCAAGCAAAAGTCAGGATAAACGCGCGAGTCGGTTCCACACAGCGAGAAAATCAGCCGGACCCAGTGCGCGCAAGGCCAGGGTTGGCCCCGGCGCATGCACCGGCAACTGCAAGCCATCGCCGGCCAAGGCCTGCAGCGTGCCAAAACCCAGCGCGCGGCGGCCGGCATGGGCGTCGCCCGCAGCCAGCTCCAACGCCGCCTGCAAACCGATGCTCGTCTCAAAAACCGAGGAATAAACCAAATCGGCATCCGCCTTCGAACGCCATTGCCGGAAAGCTTCGCCTTCCCCCAGGAGCGAAGGCTTGATGACCAATGGCCCGGGCCAGCGGGTGAGCTGCGCGTTCGCGCGCGGCCAGCCGACTACGCTCTCATCGAGCGCCACCGGCACCGGTGCAATCGCGGCCAGCCGCTTTTGCTCGCGCCAGCACGCCGCCCCGGTGGCCGGGGGCAGGGGCTGTTCGAAAAATTCAATGGCCTGCGCCGCCGGCCCCAGCGCGTTCAGCCCGTCGCACCACGCGGCCCATTCCCGGCGGCTCAAACCGCCATTCGCATCCAGCCGCAGCCGCGCCCCGGCGGGCAAGGCGGCG
>DASZWY010000124.1:0-4366 GCA_035546135.1 Opitutales bacterium | reverse complement strand
GGAGGGGGGCACGTTCCTCGCGGCCGTCGGCCCGGCGGATGACGAGCTCGAGCGCCTGCCTGGGCTTGAGGCCCTCGCCGAGACCCGGGAGCGAAAAGACCTCCGTGCCGTCGAGGCCGAGGGACTCGGCGCTTTGGCCGTTGGTGAATTCGAGCGGCAGCACGCCCATGCCGATAAGGTTGCTGCGGTGGATGCGCTCGAAGGACTTGGCGACGACCGCCTTGACCCCGAGCAGCGCCGTGCCCTTGGCCGCCCAGTCGCGCGAACTGCCCATGCCGTAGTCCACGCCCGCGAAAATAATCAGGCCGGCGCCGCGCTTGGCGTAGTCCTGCGCGGCGTCGTAAATCGTCGTGAGCTGGCCTTCGGGCTGGAGTTTGGTGAAGCCGCCCTCCTTGCCGCCGGCCATGAGGTTTTTGATGCGGACGTTGGCAAAAGTGCCGCGCGTCATTACCCGGTCGTTGCCGCGGCGCGAGCCATAGGAATTAAAGTCCGCGGGCAGCACACCCTGAGCAATCAGGTATTTGCCAGCGGGGGTGTCGGCTTTGAACGAGCCGGCGGGCGAGATGTGGTCGGTCGTGACCGAATCACCAAGAATGGCGAGCGGGCGCAGTTCCTTGAGCGCGCCGATTTTGCCGGGCGTGAGTGAAAACTTTTCAAAGAACGGCGGCTCCTGGATGTAGGTGGACTTCTGGTTCCAGGCGTATTGCTCGCCGCCGGCGACGGCGATGGCGTTCCACTCCGGGTTGGCGTCCTTGAGGGCGCCATATTTGCGCGTGAACATCTCCGGCTTGAGGCCGCGCGCAATGTTTTGCTGGATTTCCTCGAGCGAGGGCCAGAGGTCGCGCAAGTAGACGGGCTTGCCGTCCTTGCCGGTGCCGAGGGGCTCGCGGTCGAGGTCAATGTCCGCGCGGCCGGCCAGCGCAAAGGCGACGACCAGCGGCGGCGACATCAAAAAGTTCGCCTTGATGGACGAGTGCACGCGGGCCTCGAAATTGCGGTTGCCGGAAAGGACGCTGGCAGTGACAAGGTCGCCCTCCTTGATGGCGGCCTCGATGGCGGCGTCGAGCGGGCCGCTGTTGCCGATGCAGGTCGTGCAACCGTAGCCGACGAGGTTGAAGCCGATTTGGTCGAGATACTTTTGCAGGCCGGTGGCCTCGAGATATTCCGTGACCACGCGCGAACCAGGCGCAAGGCTGGTCTTCACATACGCGGGCGGGCGGAGACCCTTTTCGACGGCCTTTTTCGCGACGAGGCCGGCGGCCACCATGACGGAAGGGTTCGACGTGTTCGTGCAGCTCGTGATGGCCGCGATGAGCACGGAACCGTGGGTGATGTCGGGCGCTTCCTCGGCGAGGGCGACGCCGCCACCTTCAGCACGCTCGGCCTCGGCCGCGGCGCAATCCGTGGTGCAATGGCGGCCCAATTCCGCGAGGGGCTTGCCGTAACCGCCATCCTTGACCTCCTTTTGGAAAAGTTCGATGAAACGCTCCTTGAGCTTGGGCAAATCGATGCGGTCCTGCGGTCGCTTCGGGCCGGAGACGCACGGCACGATGCTGCCGAGGTCGAGGTCGAGCGACTTCGTATAATCCACCTGGCCCTTGCGCGGGATGCCCCAGAGGCCCTGGGCTTCGCAGTAGGACTTCACGAGTTTCACCTGCGCTTCGGGGCGGCCCGTCGCGCGCAAATAATCGAGGGTCTGCTCATCGAGGCCAAAGAAGCCCATCGTCGCGCCGTATTCGGGCGCCATGTTGGCGATGGTGGCGCGGTCGGCGACGGTCAGCTTCGCGGCGCCATCGCCGTAGAATTCGACGAACTTGCCCACGACCTTTTCCTTGCGCAGCAGTTCCGTCACGCGCAGGGTGAGGTCCGTGGCGGTGACGCCTTCGCGCAGCGCGCCGGTGAGGTGGACGCCGATGACTTCGGGGGTCTGGAAATAAACCGGTTGGCCGAGCATTCCGGCCTCGGCCTCGATGCCGCCCACGCCCCAGCCGACGACGCCCAGACCGTTGATCATGGTCGTGTGCGAGTCCGTGCCGACGAGCGAATCCGGGAAGAACCACGTCTGCCCGTCCGTCTCGCGGGCGAAAATCACCTTGGCGAGATATTCCAAGTTCACCTGGTGGACGATGCCAATGGCGGGCGGGACGACGCTGAAGGTCTCGAACGCGCCCTGGCCCCATTTCAGGAATTCGTAGCGCTCGCGGTTGCGCTCGAACTCGATCTGCAAATTCTGGAGGAACGATTGCGGCGTGCCCGCGCGGTCCACCTGCACGGAGTGGTCGACCACGAGGTCCACCGGCACCAGCGGCTCGATGAGGCCCGGCTGGCGGTTGAGCCGCGCGACGGCTTCGCGCATGGCGGCGAGGTCCACCAGCAGCGGCACGCCGGTGAAGTCCTGCAAAACGATGCGCGAGACGACGAAGGGGATCTCCGTGTCCACGGGCTTGGCGGCGTTCCACGCGGCGAGCGCGCGCACGTCGCCTTCGTTGATGCGCAGGCCGTCGCAATTGCGCAGGACGGACTCGAGCACGATGCGGATGGACACCGGCAGGCGGGAAATTTTCCCGAGGCCGGCGGCTTCGAGCGCGGGCAGCGAGGCGATGAACCCCTCCCGGCCGTCCGGCGCGGTGAAGGGCTTGCGGGCATTGAAGGGGATCGTGGACTGGCTCATGAGACGCGGGATGGGTCGCTTAAGTTTCTTGATGAACGACGAACATTCAACACCCAACACTCAACATTCAAGGAATGACAACGGAGCAAACCGTGCCTGCTTCATTGGCTGTTCAAGGTTGAACGTTGATGTTGAAGGTTAAAAAATTACTTCTTCAGGGCGGCCTGGATGGCGGCGAAGTCCGGGAGCACCTTGGGGTCGTCGCTCGCGGAGGAATATTTGATGACACCGTCCTTGCCAATGACGAAGGCCGAGCGCTTGGACACGCCCTTGAACCCGAGCAGGTCGGCATAAAGCACGTCATAAGCCTTCGAGACGTCCTTGTTGAAGTCGGAGAGCAGCGGGAAGGCGATGCCGTTGGCCTTGGCCCAGGCTTCCTGCGCGAACGGGCTGTCCACGCTGATGCCGTAGACGGCGGCGTCGAGGCCGTTGTAGGAGCCGAGTTCCTGGCTCACGCTGCACATCTCGGCGGTGCAGACGCTGGTGTAGGCGAGCGGGAAAAAAAGCAGCACGGTCTGCTTTTTGCCGAGGGTGTCGGCGAGGGCGACGTCCTTGAGGCCGTCGGCGGTTTTGGTCTTGAGCGAAAAGGCGGGAGCCTTGGTGCCAGATTGGAGGGCCATGGAAAGTTTCGGGTTTGGCGTTTCGGGTTTCGAGGAAAAGGCCGGGCGGGGCGTCCGCGACCCGCCGGGTTTTTAAAGGGAGCCCTTTACCATACTCCCCGCCCGGCCCGCCGCAAGGCGGAAACGCGCGTTAAAATTTCGCGTTATTTGCGGCCAGCACTTTCCTTTTTGGATTTCTCAACTATTATGCCCCCATGCCCATCTCCGCCTATGCCGCGAAGGCGCCGAAAGCGCGCCTGGAACCGTTTTCGTATGACCCGGGCCCGCTGGGCCCGCGCGAGGTTGAAATCAAGGTCACGCACTGCGGCATCTGCCACAGCGACCAGGCGATGATCGACAACGACTGGCACTGGACGACTTACCCGATAGTCCCCGGCCACGAGGTCGTCGGCACCGTCGCCGCCCTAGGCAGCGAGGCCAAGGGCCTGCGCCTCGGGCAGCGCGTGGGGCTGGGCTGGCAGCGCGGCTCGTGCGGCGAATGCGAATTCTGCCACCGCGGGCGCGAGACTTTCTGCGCCCAGGAGCGCGACACCATCGTCGCCCATCACGGCGGCTTCGGCGAACGCGTGCGCGGCGACGCCAATTTTGCCATCCCGCTGCCCGAGGGGCTGGACTCCGCCAATGCCGCGCCGCTGTTGTGCGGCGGCACGACCGTCTTCACGCCGCTGCTGCATCACGGCGTCACCGGCGCCATGCGCACCGCCGTCGTGGGCATCGGCGGGCTCGGCCACCTCGCCGTGCAGTTCCTCGCCAAGCTGGGTTGCGCGGTGACCGCCATTTCCACCACCCACGACAAGGACGCCGAGGCGCGCGGCTTTGGCGCGAGCGACTTCATCGCCACGCGCGGCACCGACGAATTGAAAAAAGCCGCCGGCCGCTTTGACTTCATCCTCAGCACCGTGCCCGCCAACCTGCCGTGGAACGACTACGTCAGCGCCCTGCGCCCCGAGGGCAAGCTGGTCATCGTCGGCCTGCCGGAGTCCGACCTCGCGCTGACGGCCGCCCTGCTCATCGGGCAGGAGAAATCCGTCTGCGGCGGCCGCACCGGCTCCCCGGCGGAAATGGCCACGATGCT
>DASZWY010000123.1:0-6074 GCA_035546135.1 Opitutales bacterium | reverse complement strand
CGTGCCCATCGCGAACTCCGACGCGTACGTCGCCGCGCTGGAAAAGCAAAACGTGCCGGTGGTCTACCTGCGCGGGCCGTATGGCGGCCACGGCTTCGGGCTGACGGACGCGTGGAACGCCCAGTGCATCGCCTGGCTGCGCACGCAGAAATTTTAAGCGGGCTATGCCGCCGGCGCGGCGGGCAGCTCGAACCAAAAGCGCGAGCCGGAGCCGGGGCGCGAAGTGACGCCGATGTTGCCGTTTTGCGCGGTCATCGCGAGTTTGCAAAAGGCCAGGCCGAGGCCGCTCGAACGGCTGCGCACTTGTTCGCCGACTTGAAAGAACTTGTCGAAAATCGCCTCCTGCTTTGACGGGTCAATGCCCGGGCCGTTGTCCTCAATTTCGATGCGCACCCGGTCCGCCGCGGCCATCGCGCGGATTTTGATCTCACCGGTCTCGGGTGAAGTGAACGCGATGGCGTTGCCGATGATGTTGGAAATCACCCGGCCCAGCAGACCGGAATCGCCGATGGCCGGCAATGGCTCGGAGGGGATTTCGAGGCGCAGGCGGCGCTGGGCAAACAGCGGGCGCAGGGGCTCGAGTGTGCGGTTCACCACGTCGGTGACATCCACAGGCGCTAGGTAAACCGGCATCTTGCCGTCCTCCATGCGGTGGATGTCGAGCAGGAGGTCAATGTGGTGGGCGAAGTTGTGCGTGGCGTGCAGGGCCTGCTTGAGGTAATGGGCGGGGCGGGCCTCGAGTTTTTCGCCGGCGGACATCTGGAGAAGCTGGAGGAAACCCTCGAGGCCGGCCAGCGGCGTGCGCAGGTCGTGCACAATCATGTGCAGCAGGCTCTCGCGCAATTGCTGTTCGCGGGTGACTTCGCGCAGTTGCCGCTCAATCTCGGCGTGCAACTGGCGCGTATGCACGGCATTGCGCACGCGCAGGAGCACATAAGGCAGATCGGCGGGCTTGAAGAGAAAATCGTTGGCGCCGGCGCGCATGCCGCGCAGGCGGTCTTCGCGTTCGTGCAAGGCGGTGAGCAGCAGCACCGGAATGCCGGCGGTCTTCGGGTTGGTCTTGAGCCGTTCGCAGACGGCAAACCCGTCCATCCCCGGCATCATCACATCGAGGATGATGGCGTCGGGCGGTTCGTGTTCAACGAGTGCCAGGGCCTCGTAGCCATCGGCGGCGGTGGCAATCTGGTGGCCGTAGGCGCCGAGCCATTCCGCCAGCAACTGGCGGTTCGGCTCCTCATCATCCACGATGAGGATGCGACCGATGGCCGCGGGGACATGCCCCTCCGCCCGCCCGGCGCCAGAGGGGGTGGCGGAGGGTCCGTTGGGGCAGGGCATGTTGGAACAGGCGGGCATGGGTCAAATCACATTTACAACAAATATCCGTTAAATGTTTGGTAGATTTGCCGGGGCAAAGTACCGCGCGACCTCGGTGGTGAAGACGCGCGTGTCAATCGGCTTGGTCAAATACCCGTCGCAGCCGGCGGCGAGGATGCGCTCGCGGTCGCCTTTCATGGCGTGGGCGGTGAGGGCGATGACGGGCAGGCGCGCGGTGGCGGGGGCAAGCTTGAGCAGGCGCGTGGCTTCCAGGCCGTCCATGCGCGGCAGGCTGACGTCCATGAGGATCAGGTCCACCGTTTCGCGCGCGGCGATGTCGAGCGCCGTTTCGGCGTCCGGCGCGGTAATCACGTGCACCCCGGCCAACTCGAGCAGGTCCGAGACCAGTTCGCGGTTCTGCGGGTTGTCTTCGACGACGAGAATGGTTTTGCCGTTCATGGGCGGTCAGGAGGAGTTGGTGCAGACGCGCCGAAGCTCCGAGAGCAGGTGCTCGCGGAAGGGCTTCGCGGTGACCGCGGTGGATTGTTCGTGCAGCCAGTGCATCTCCGAGGCGGAAAGGTCCTTGGCGGTGTAGATGCAGATGGGCAACTCGCGCGTGGCGGGATTCTGCCGCAGCAGCCCCACCAGCTCGAAGCCCGACATGCCGGGCATGGTCAGGTCCACGATGGCGACATCGGGCGGGTGTTCGCGGATGAGGCGCAGCGCCTCTTCGCCGGATTCGGCGGCGTCCACCTTGTAGCCGCGCGGCTGCAGCATGGCCTGGATGGTTTCGCGCGCAATCGGCTCGTCGTCCACCACCAGCACACGGCGAATGTCGCGGTGCATGGCGGCGCGGGCGCGCTCGAGCGCCGCGAGCAGTTTTTCCGCATTGACGGGCTTGACGAAAAATTCCGCGGCACCGAGGGACAGGCCCGTGTGGCGGTCGTCGGTCACCGAGACGACGACGACGGGAATGTGGCTCGTCGCGTGGGTGGCCTTGAGCCGCGCCAGCACGTCCATGCCGTTGGCATCGGGCAAAACGATGTCGAGCGTGATGGCGGAAGGGCGCAACTGGGCGGCCAGGCGCAGCGCTTCCTCGCCGGTGGTGGCGAGGGCGACGTCGTAGCCGCCTTTGACGAGGTATTCCTGCATCAAATCGCTGGCGGATTTTTCGTCCTCGACCACGAGAACCAGCGGGCGGCCATTGGGGCCGGGCTTGCTGTCGCCCTGGAACGGCGAAGGCGTGGTGACCATGACCACCGGCGGGCGCTTCGGCAAAATGGGCGCATCGGCCTTCGCCGGCGGCCCGGCCAGCGGCAGCAATACATGGAAGGTGCTGCCTTGGTTGACGCGGCCGGGACTTTCCGCCCACACGCCGCCGCCGTGCAAGTTGGCGAGCTTGGAAGTCAGCGTCAGACCGAGACCGGTGCCTTCCTGTTGACGGGCGTAAGTGGAGTCCACCTGCTCGAACTCGGCAAAAATGCGCTGTAGGTCCTCGCTGCCGATGCCGATGCCCGTGTCGGTGACACTCACCTGCAGCCATTCGCCGGGCAACCGCGTGCCCGGCACGACGCCGGGCGGGCCGCCCCAGCGCGGGCAGACCGGCTCGGTAATCCCCCGCGCCGACAGCGTTACCTGGCCGCCTTTCGGGGTAAACTTCACGGCATTGCTGAGCAGATTGTAGATAATCTGCTTGGTGCGGGCGGGATCGAGCCGCGCGGCCAGGCCGGCGTCCGCCGGGGCCACCGTCAGCTTGACCCCTTTGCGCTCGGCCGTCCCGCGCACGAGATTCGCGCCGTCGTTCAGCAGGGTGGTGACGGTCACGCGTTCGGGTTCGATGTGCATTTTGCCCGATTCGATTTTGGCGAGGTCGAGCAGGTCGTTGATGAGCAGGAGCAGGTGCCGCCCGCTGGCCAGAATGTTGGCGACGTATTGCTGCTGCTTTTCGTTGAGCGAGCCGAAGAGCTTGTCCGACAAAATTTCCGAGAAGCCGATGATGGAGTTGAGCGGGGTGCGCAGCTCGTGGCTCATGTTGGCGAGGAACTGGCTCTTGGTGCGCGAGGCGGTTTCGGCCGTGGCCAGCGCCTGCCGCAAGGCCACGTCCATCTCGTGATGCGCGGTCACGTCCTCGGCGATGCCGCCGAGGGCGCGGGGGCGGCCGTCGGCGTCGTGCACGACAAATTTGTGGGTGCGGAAATGGCGCAGCGCGCCGTCGGCGCAAAGCAGCTCCAGGTCAATCTGCTGCGGCTGGCCGTCGGCCAGCGTTTGGCGGTCTTCGGCGAGGATGAGTTCGGCGCGTTGGGCCGGGAACAACTCGTCCGGGGTCTTGCCCAGGCAGGCGGACGGGTCCGCGCCGAGCAAATCCTTCATCCGGGCGTTGAGGACAAGGTACCGGCTGTCGAGATCCTTCAAAAATATTCCATGCGGGGCGTTGTCGAGGATGCCCTGCAACTCCGCCGATTTGCGGGCCAGTTGCTCCTCGGCGAAACGGCGGTCGTTGAATTGCTTGGCGATGGTCATCGTGCCGATCGCCAGCACCCCGAGGCCGATGGCGCAGGTGACCACCGCGGCGACGATGCTCTGGGTCGTCTGCCAGTCATTCTGGTCGCGCCGCTCCTGCAGCAGCGCTTCCTCGACCTTGAGCATCTGGGCAATCTGCGCCCGGATGTCGCCCGAGACCTGCCGAACCGCGGGGCTTTGCACGAAGGCCGCGGCGGCGGTGAAGCCCTGCTGGCGGCGCGTGTCCACGATCTGTTCGGCGAAGGCGAGCCGCTGCGTCAACAAGCCGGCGAGCTGGCGGGCGCGCTGCGCCTGCTCGGGATTGTCCGCGACGGATTGCTGCAATTCCTGCGCCTGGGCGGGAATTTGCAGCTTGGCGTCGGCGTAGCCGTTGAGGTAGGATTCCTGCCCGGTGATGACGAAGTTGCGCGCGCCCGCTTCGAGGTCCATCACCGAGGCGCGCAGGCCGTTGACTTGCTTTTCCACGTCCTCGGTGTGCGCAACGAGGGCCGCCGAAGCCGCCGCCTGGCGGATGCTATAAATGGAACCCAGCGCCATCAACAAAAGCACCCCCCCTGCAAAGCCAATGCTCGCAGCGATGATTTTGCCCAGGGAAGTTTTCACGGCGCATTGCGTCGTTGGCAGCAAGCATTCACTTCCAAACGCGCGTTTGAATACTAACACAAATTTATCATTCCGCTAGTTGCAAGTGGTGATGATTAATCCCTATTTTTGCATTTAATTCACCCGAGCCTTTTAGATATTGCATGATACCTGCTACGGCTTTCCCGAGGAAGCCAGGCATACATAAGTCGCTGTTTTTAAATGACTTGTAAAACTAATTCGTGAGCCGTCATGTATATATTAGTTAGTGACATTGTCATCGGGACCCTATACTAGGGCTTATACCCTATTTTGATGTTCTATTTTTGCACAAGTTCACCGGGAAAATACTGAGTTTTTACCCCATGCCTGAGCTTTCCCAGCCAAAGTTGGCGAGCGCCGGCCTTTCCCGCATTAAGGAAAGACTGCGCCAATTGCCGCACCGGCCTGGGGTTTACCTGATGAAGGATCGCTTTGGCGGCATCCTTTACATCGGCAAGGCCAAGGACTTGAAGAAAAGAGTTTCCTCCTATTTCCAGCGGGGCCGCCGCGGCCACCTCGAGCAGCCCAAAATCGCCGCGATGGTCTCGCTGGTGCGCGACATCGACACCATCGAGGTGCGCTCCGAGACCGAAGCCATCCTCCTCGAAGGCAAGCTCATCAAGGACTGGCGCCCCAAATACAACACCGACTTTACCGACGACAAGCGCTTCCTCCTCGTGCGCCTCGACGAGCGCGAACTGCTCCCGCGTTTCCGCCTCACCCGGCTGCGCCGCGAGGACGGCGCGCGCTACTTCGGCCCGTTCGCCAACGGCGGCCAGTTGCGTCGAACCCTCGCGGAGATGCGCAAGCAATTCGGCATCCGCCTCGGCGACGCCCCGCCGCCGACGCCCATCCCGGGCACGGATGCTTACCGCCTCTACACCGATGCCCGCGCGGAAATCTACGGCCACCCGAACGAAATCACCGCCGCCGACTATGCCGCTCGCCTGCATTCCGCCATCGAGTTTCTCGAAGGCAAGGCCCGCGCCTGGCTCGCCAACCTGCGCGAACAAATGCAGGCCGCCGCCGGGAAACGCCAGTTCGAGCGCGCCGCGGAACTGCGCGACCTCATCCAGGCCATCGAGCTGACGGGCGCCAATGCCACCCGCGAGCGCACGTTCACCCGCTCGCCGCGCCTGAAAAATCCGCACGCCGCTGACGGCGCGCGCCAGCTCGGCGAGGTGCTCGGTCTCCCCGCGCCGCCGCGCACGCTCGAGTGCTTCGACATCTCGCACATCTCCGGCGAATTCGTCGTCGCCGCGATGGCGCGCTTCGCCCACGGCATGCCGGACAAGGCGGGCTACCGGCTTTTCCGCATCCGCGGCGATATCCGCAATGACGACTTTCGCGCGATGGAACAGGTCGTCGGCCGGCGGTATGGCCGCCTTGCGCGCGAGGAAAAGGCGTTTCCCGACGTGCTGGTCATCGACGGCGGCAAGGGCCAGGTGCACGCCGCGCTCAAAGCATTTCTGGCGCTGGAGATCAGGCCACCGCCCTTCATCGGCCTCGCCAAGCGCGAGGAAGCCATTGTGTTCCCCGACGACCGCGCGGAGTTGAAGCTGCCGGCGCATTCGCCCGCGCTGCAGTTGCTGCAGCGCCTGCGCGACGAGGCCCAC
>DASZWY010000122.1:0-3246 GCA_035546135.1 Opitutales bacterium | reverse complement strand
GACGGCAGCACCGTCGGCTCGGTGGACTTTTCGTCGTAATTGGGGCCAAACTCCACCGTGTCCTCGTCGATGCCGCTCAGCAGCTCTTCGGCGATTTCCGTCAGGCGGCACTCGGTGTAGCGGTAGGCGGCGGGCGGGTCGCCGTCGACCGAGCCAAAGTTGCCCTGCGGGTCCACCAGCGGGTAGGCCATCACCCACGGCTGCGCCATGCGCACCAGCGTGTCGTAAACCGAGCTGTCGCCGTGCGGGTGGTAGGTCTTGAGCACCTCGCCGACCACACCGGCGCACTTGGTTGTGGCCCGGTTGTGCAGCAGGCCCTCGCGTAGCATCGCGTAGAGCACGCGGCGCTGCACCGGCTTGAGGCCGTCGCGAGCGTCGGGCAGGGCGCGGGAGATGATGACCGACATCGAATAGTCGATGTAGGCCGTCTGCATGATGTCCGTGATGCTGGACGGGACGAGCCGTTCTTTTTCCGTGTACATTTAAGAAAGTGTTTGAGTGCTTGGGGTCTGGGTTCCGAGTCCGTCAGCCGGGAGGCAAAATTGTTTTATTGTTCAATTGTTGAATGGCTATCGTTCGTCGAGGCCTTGCGGTCGTTTTTAACAATTAAGCAATCTAACAATAGAACCATGCTCCGGGGATGGGGGATTACACGTCCAGATAAGAAGTGTTCAGGGCATTGTCCTCAATAAACGCGCGGCGGTTGGGCACGTCCTCGCCCATGAGCATGGTGAAGATGTTGTCCGCCTCGGCGGCATCCTTGATGTCCACCTTGAGCAGGCGGCGCGTGGCGGGGTCCATCGTGGTGTCGAAGAGTTGCTTGGGGTTCATTTCGCCCAGGCCCTTGTAGCGCTGGATGGTCAGGCCGCGGCGGCCCAGCTCGCGGATTTTCGGCACAAGCTCGAGAATGCTGTGCAACGGCGCGGGCGGGGCGTCCTTCTTTTCCGTGGCGGTCTCGATCAGGTGGTAGCGCGGCGCTTCGGTCGGCGTGAACTGCTTCACTTCGAGCCCGATCTTGCCGAGCTCCTTGAGGCTCTTGCTCATCTCGGCGCTCTCGTAAATTTCATACACGTTGACGCGCTGCTGGACTTGCGTGCCCTTGACCTCCACCTCGCGCATGATGCCGGAGGTGGTGAAGATGTCGCCCTGCAGGTCGTTTTCGACGAAAAACCGGCTGCGGGCGTCGTCATCCTCCAGAAAGCGGAACTCCTCCTGGTTGCCCGTGCGCACGCGGGCGACGTATTTCGGCAAAGCCGTGCCGTCACCATTGCGTTGGTCGAGATACTGGTGCAACGGACAGCCGTAGCGGGTGACGCCCGCGCCGAGCGCCTCGAGCCGCGCCAAGGCCTCGACAATCTTGTCCACCTTCTGCGGCGGAAAGTCATGTTTGTCGCGCAGGCGGTGCAGCGTCACTTCCTCGCAGCCGAGTTCGAGCAAAATGCGGTTGAGCTCGGCGTCGTTGTCCACGTACTGCTCGCGCTTCTTGCGCTTGATTTTATACAGCGGCGGCTGGGCGATGTAAATATAGCCGGTGTCAATCAGCCCCTTCATCTGGCGGAAGAAGAACGTCAGCAGCAGCGTGCGGATGTGCGAGCCGTCCACGTCGGCGTCCGTCATCAGGATGACCTTGTGGTAGCGCGCCTTGCCGAGGTTGAAACCGCCGTCGCCCTCGGTGCCGATGCCGGTGCCGAGCGCGGTGATGAGCGTCAAAATTTCCTGGTTGTTGAGCACCTTGTCCAGCCGCGCCTTCTCGACGTTGAGCAATTTGCCGCGGATGGGCAGGATGGCCTGGTAGCGGCGGTCGCGCCCTTGCTTGGCCGAGCCGCCAGCAGAGTCGCCCTCGACGATGAAGATCTCGCAAATCGCCGGGTCGCTCTCGGCGCAGTCCGCCAGCTTGCCGGGCAGGCCGCCGCCGGTGAGCGCGCCCTTGCGCACGGTGTCGCGCGCCTTGCGGGCCGCCTCGCGGGCACGCGCCGCGTTGAGCACCTTGTCAATCACCCGCTTTGCCACCGGCGGGTTCATCTCGAAATACAGCTTCAGCCGGTCGCCGACGATTTTCTGCACGATGCCGTCGACTTCGCCGTTCGAGAGCTTCGTCTTCGTCTGGCCCTCGAAGCGCGGCTCGGGCACCTTGACCGCGATGACGGCCGTCAGGCCTTCGCGGGTGTCCTCGCCCTGGATGGCCGGGTCTTTTTCCTTCAGCAGGTTGTTCGCCTTCGCGTAATTGTTGATGACGCGCGTGAGCGCCGTGCGGAAGCCCGAGAGGTGCGTGCCGCCCTCGAGGTTGAAAATGGAGTTCGCGTAGGCGTAGATCTGCTCGGCAAAGCCGTCGTTGAATTGCAGCGCCACGTCCACGATGATTTTCTTGTCCGGCTTGGATTCATCCGCCGCGGCCTCGTCGTGCAGCACGATGACTTTCGGATGCACCGGCGCCTTGTTGCGGTTGAGGAACTGCACGTATTCCTCGATACCGTCCTTGAACTGGAACACCTCGTTCTTGCCGCCGGGTCGCTCGTCCGTCAGCTCGATGCGGATGCCGGGGTTCAGGAACGCCAGCTCGCGCAAACGTTTCGCCAGAATTTCCCATTTGAACTCGCGGGTGAGGAGAAAAATTTCCGGATCCGGCATGAAAGTGATCTTCGTGCCCGTCTTTTTGCTTTTGCCAATGACCTTCAGGTTCTCGGTCTTGATGCCGCGCTCGAACTCCATGTGGTAAACCGAGCCTTCGCGCGAGACCTCGGCCTCGAACCACTCCGACACCGCGTTCACGCACTTCGCGCCGACGCCGTGCAGGCCGCCCGAGACCACATACGCGCCCTTGCCGAATTTGCCGCCCGCGTGCAGGTTCGTCAGCACCAGCTCGATTGCCGGTATTTTATACTTCGGGTGCATGTCCACCGGGATGCCGCGGCCGTCGTCCTCCACCGAGCACGAGCCGTCGAGATGGATGGCCACCTTGACATTGTTGCAGAAAGGCTTGCCGTCCTTGTCGTGCGCCAGGTGCTCGTCAATCGAGTTGTCCATGATCTCGAACACGCAGTGATGCAGGCCCCGTTCCCCCGTGTCACCGATATACATGTCGGGGCGCTTGCGCACGCCCTCCAGGCCCTCGAGTTTCTCGATTTTGGAAGCGTCGTAACTCTCGTTTTCGGTTGGTTTTTGAGTCGTTTTTTTGTCGGACATGTGGGTAAAAAATCAAGGTAACAACCCCCCTTGCAAAAGCCACAAAAAAGTGACCCAAAAACG
>DASZWY010000121.1:0-31074 GCA_035546135.1 Opitutales bacterium | reverse complement strand
CCTAGATTGGCCGCCATGGCGATTCCCCCGGAAAAGCTGAAGGAGCTGCTGCACACCGAAGCCGTGCGGCTGGGGTTCGCCGCGTTCGGCGTGGCTGCGACGGATGCGCCCCTGCGCCGTGAATATTTCGAGCAATGGCTGGCGGATGGCCGGCACGGCGGCATGACCTGGCTCGAGCGCAATAACGACCGCCGCCTCGCCCCGAAAAAATTGCTCGCCACCCCCGCCGCCGAACCGCGCGCCCGCAGCCTCGTTTTCGTTGGCATGAATTATTTTCAAACCGAGCCGCCCCGCCGTTACCGCATCGCCAAATATGCCCTCGGCCGCGACTACCATAACCTCATGGTCAAGCGCCTGCGCAAGCTGGCCGCCCTCCTGCGCACGCACGGCGGCGAAGCCCGCACCTGGGTGGACACCGGCCCCGTCTTGGAAAAACCGCTCGCCGCCCAGGCCGGTCTCGGCTGGCAAGGCAAGAACACCCTCCTTATCCACCCCAAACTTGGCACCTGGCTCCTGCTCGGCGTCGTCGCCACGGACCTCCAATTGCCGCCCGACCATGCCGGACGCGACCGCTGCGGTGCCTGCACCGCCTGCCTCGACGCCTGCCCGACGCGCGCCATCACCGCGCCCTACCAGCTCGACGCCCGCCGCTGCCTCGCCTACCTCCTCATCGAGCACCACGGCCCCATCCCGGCGGAATTTCGCACCGCCATTGGCAATCGCCTCTTTGGCTGCGACGACTGCCTCGACGCCTGCCCATGGAACAAGTGGGCCCAGGCCACGCACGAAGCCGCCCTCGCCCCGCGCGACTATCCCGACGTGCGCGTGATGCTCGATTGGAACGAAGCGGATTTCCGCCAGCACACCCAAGGCACCCCGCTCGCGCGGCTCAAGCTCGCCCGCCTCCAGCGCAACGCGGCCATCGTGCTCGGCAATATTGGCACAACCGAAGATTTGCCCGCGCTCGAAAAAACCGCCCGCGGCGGCGACGCCGTCATCGCCGAACACGCGCAATGGGCCATCCGCCAGATTCAAAAACGCGGAACCGCCTAAACGATTCGCTTTGCCTCCGGCGCACCTTTGCGGTGAGGTTTCCCGTCCATGCCCGACACCACCACATTGCTCACCGCCCTGCTCGGCGCCGGCGAAGGCGGCTTCGTCTCCGGCGAGGAACTGGCCCGGCAATTGGGCGTGTCGCGTGTCAGCGTGTGGGCGCAGTTGCAAAAATTGCAGGCCGAAGGACTCGCCTGCGAAGCGGTTCGCGGCAAGGGTTACCGCCTTCGCGCCGAACCCGCCTCGCTCCACCCCGCGGCGCTGGCCGCCTATCTCTCGCTGCGCCATCGCGGCAAAACGCCGCCCGCCATCCAGGTCATTTACCTGCCCGAAATCGACAGCACGAACCTCGAAGCCGAACGCCGCCTCGCCGCGGGCAACCACGCCCCCTTCGTGATTTTTGCCGCGCGCCAGACCGCTGGCCGCGGCCGGCTGGGCCGCGCCTGGCATAGCGCGGAATCCGGCGGTCTTTATCTGAGTTTCGCCTTCCAGCCCAAGTTGCCGCCCGCGCGCATGCCGAAATTCACGCTCTGGATGGCGCTGCGCCTGTGCGACATGCTGAACCAAAACTGGCGCCTGCCCGTGCGCGTCAAATGGCCCAACGACCTCGTCCACGAAGGCCGCAAACTCGCCGGGCTGCTTACTGAGGCCCGCATCGACGCCGACTTGATGCGCGACCTCATTTGCGGGCTCGGGCTCAACGTCAACGGCGAACCCGCCCAATGGTCGGCGGCCCGCAGCGGCGCGGTGGCGGCGAAAGTCGCCGGCACGCTGCAACAAGTGAACGGCGGCCAGGCGTTGCCCCTCAACGCCGTCGCCGCGGATGTCGTGCTCGCCGGCGCGCGCGCGTTTGCGGAGTTTGTCTCCGGCAAATACGAAAGGAATTTTGACGCCCTCTGGGAAAAATACGACGCCCTCCATGGCCGCGAAATCTCCGTCGCCTTGCACGACGGCATACTCAAAGGCCGCGCGATGGGCGTGGACGCCACCGGCGCGTTGAAAATCACCCTACCCGACGGCTCCCGCCGCACCGTGCAATCCGGGGATGTTTCGCTGGGCGGGTATGGATGAATGCCCTGCGCTTAAAATTTTCGCCGCGACCTCCGCGAATCCTTGATTTATAACTTATCCATTCCGTGAGCGTCCTCTGCATTGATGTCGGCAATACTCGCACGCACGCCGGCGTGCTCGAAGGCGGGCGCGTGCTTTCGCAATGCGCGGTGCCGACGCCGCAAGTGGCCGACGCCGTGGCCGGCCTCGGCCCCCGGCTGGCCGAACTCGCGCGCGGGCCCAACGCCCCCACGGGCATCGCTTATTGTTCCGTCGTGCCCAAGGCGACCGAGGCCCTGCGCCCCGTGCTCGCGGCCACCGGCTGGCCGCTTTTTCATCTCACCTCCGACCGCTGTCCCGCGCTTGGGCTGCCGCTGGATTACCCCAACCCCGCGCAAATCGGCCAGGACCGCCTCGCCCTCGCTTTCGGCACCCTCGCCTACTACGGCAAACCCGCCGTGGCCATCGACCTCGGCACTGCGGTGACGTTTGACGTGCTGAACCAACAAGGGGCCTACGTCGGCGGCATCATCGCCCCCGGGCTGGGGCTGATGACGCGCTACCTCCACGAACAAACCGCATTGCTGCCCGCGCTCGACCCCGATGATTTGATTTCCTCCGCCGGCATCGGCACCAGCACCATCGAGGCCATGAAAATCGGCTGCACCGCGGGTTTTGCCGGCATGATTCGCGCCATCCTCGACCGCGTGCTCGAAGAATTAAAAAAACGCGGCGAGAGCAACGTGCGCGTTGTCGCCACCGGCGGCAGCGCCGGGCTGCTGCCGCGCGCCTGGTTGGGCGAGATTCATTATGATCCGGATTTACTGCTGCGCGGGTTGGAAGAAGCCTGGAAACGCAGCCAATAAGGTAGAAGGCGACTGAGGGCGCCAAGGCCACTGCGGCGACTGAAGGAAACAAAGCCCTGTGTCTGCTTGTCTCAAAAGGGCTTAACTCAGATTCAATAAAACACGCGGGGGCAAACCCAGAGACGGCATTCGCTTCAGCCGCCTTGGTGGCCTTCGTCGCTTTTGTCGCCTAAGCCGCCTTTTCCCTCCCCGCTTCCGTCATTGCCTTTACAACCAGCGCCGCGCTATATTGACCGCTTCCCTGCATCCCGCAGTCATGCCTGAAGTCCTCGCCAGCCCCACCCCCAGCCCGGCCTCTCCCGCCGCGGTGGCGACGCCCAGCCTCGAAGCGGTGGCTTTGTGCAAGTCCTACGGCACCGTGCGCGCCATCGAAAACCTGAATTTCACGGTCAAGCGCGGGGAAGTGGTGGGATTCCTCGGCCCCAATGGCGCGGGCAAGAGCACGACGATGCGGATTTTCTCCGGCCTGCTGGCCGCCACCTCCGGCCGCGCCTACGTGTCGGGCATCCCGGTGGCAAAATATCCGGACGAGGCCAAGCGCCACCTCGGCTACATGCCCGAGCACAACCCCCTGCCCGAAGACATGCGCGTGTGCGAATATCTCGACCTGCGCGCGCGGCTCAAGGAAGTCCCTCGGAAAAAAATCAAGCCACGCATCGAGGAAGTCATGGAAATGTGCGGCCTCCAGCACAAGACGCGGCGCAAGCTCATCGGCACGCTCTCGAAGGGCTTTCGCCAACGCGTGGGCATCGCCGACGCCATCCTCGCCGAGCCCGAGGTCATCCTGATGGATGAGCCGACCATCGGCCTTGACCCGCACCAGATTTTGAGCATCCGCCGCCTGATTGACTCCCTCCGCGGCCGGCTGACCGTGCTGATTTCCAGCCACATCCTCGCGGAAATCGAAATGTGCTGCGACCGCGTGATGATCATCAACCAAGGCCGGCTCGTGGCCGTGGGCACCTCCGCCAGCCTACGGCGGGAGCTGCTCTCGCGCACGGAATGGCGCGTGCGGCTCAAAGGCGAGGTCCCGGCGTTTGAACAGATTTTACCCGAAGTCCACGCGGCTCTCCGCCTCGCCTCCTGCTCGGCGCCGGACGACGAGGGCTTTGTCGAAATCCGCCTCGAAGGCCCGGCGCAGGAAACCGGGCTGGGGGAAATTTTATTGCAGGCGCTGGCCCGCCACAATCGCTGGCGCGTGCGCGAAATCGCGCTGGTGGAACCGGGCTTGGAGGAAATTTTTCTCGCCGCAACCAAACAGGGCGACGACACGCTTGCGCCAGCCACGCGCCAAAAATAATCCCCTTATGCGCCATTTCCCCCTTCTTCTCGCCCATGAATTGCGGATGCTCGCGGTGTCCGTCGCGGCCTACAGCGCGGGCGTGCTCTTCCTGCTGGTGATGGGCCTGTTCTATTTCCTGGTCCTTTACCAATACAACGATTCCCTGCGCAACGACGCGCCGACGGCGATGTATTTCCAGGTCTTCTGGGTGCCGGTGCTGTTTGTCGTCCCGCTGCTGACCATGAAGAGCCTGGCGGAGGAACGCCGCCACGGCACGCTCGAGGCCATGCTCACCACCCCGGCCTCGACGCTCGAGATTGTCCTGGCCAAGTTTTTTGCCGCGTATTTTTTCTACATCGGCCTGTGGGCGCTGACGTTGGTGTTTCCGCTGATTGCGATGAATTATCTCGCCCCCCACACGCCGGACTCGCCCTTGCGCGACACGGCCTCGATGACCGGCGGGTTTTTGTTCGTTTGCATCAGCGGGCTGCTGTATGTCGCGCTGGGCATCCTTGCCAGCAGCCTGACCCGCAACACCCTTGTCGCCGGCATGCTCTCGTTCAGCATTCTCCTCATCCTCACCATCGGCGGCAACGTGCTGCTGCACTTCAACTGGCAGGACACGCCGTTTTTCAATCATTTCCACGCGGTGGTGGATTATCTCCAGCCCTTCCAGCACCTGCAGGACTTTAACCGCGGCGTGCTCGATACGCGTCCGTTCTTCCTCTACGCGAGCAATACCATCCTCGTGCTCGGCCTCACCACGCTGGCGGTCGAGGCCCGCGCCACCCACTAGCCGCCCCCATGTTCGCGCAACTCGAAGATTTCCGCTACATCCGCTGGGTCAAACGACTCAACCGGACGACGCAGATTTTGCTGAGCGTCACGCTCGTGGCCGGGTTGAACTATGTCGCCGCGCGCCACTTTCAACGCTGGGACCTCACCCCGGACAAGCGTTATTCGCTGAGCGCGGAAACCCGGGCCCGCCTCGAACAGAACGTCCCACGCACCAAGGACACTCCGCTGCAGTTGATCTTCGTCGTCCAACAGGACCAAACCAGCAACGACAACCGCGTGCTGGTGGACCGCGTCCGCACCTTGCTCGACGAATACAAATACGCCGCTGAAAACGTGGAAGGAGGCCCGGTTCCCCTGACCGTCAAGGAGGTGGACCCCGAGCGCCAAGCCACGCTCGCGAAACAGCTCGAGCAATACAGTTCCGTGGGGTTTACCCCGGAAAACCTGCCCCAGCTCATCGTGCGGCGCGGCGACCGGGCACGCGTGCTGCTCAAGGGTGACTTGTACGGGGTGGACATCCAAAACGACGCGTCAAAAATTTACGCTGAAACCAAGGACTTTCGCGGCGAAAACGCCATCACCTCCGCCATCCTCGACGTGGTGGAAACCAAGGCCGACCATGTCTACTTCACCACTCGCCACGGTGAAGCCAGCGTCAGCGACACGTTCCAGCGCGGGCTGTCGCGTTTTGGCGACGCTCTGCGCCAACGCAATTACCGGGTGGACGAACTCGACTTGTCCGGCCCCAACCTTGTGCCCGACGACGCCCAGGTGGTGGTCATCGCCAATCCCACGACCGCGTTTTTACCCGAGGAAGTCGAGAAATTGCGCCGCTACCTCGATGAAAAGAACGGCCGCATCCTGCTTTTGTTGAATCCGAACTACGATACCCACCAGCTTACCGGCCTGGAAGGGCTGATGCACGACTGGGGCCTGATGTCGCCCAACCTGATGGTGGCCGAAGGCGATCCCAACCACTTGACGGCGGATTCCCTGCAAATGTTCAGCCCGGTGCAGGATTACAAACGCACCAAGCATGACATCACCAAATCGCTGGCGGTGAATAATCAAACCGTCCTGCTTGCGCTGCCACGTCCGGTCGAGGCAGACCCCACCGCATCCAAAGATGCCCAAAGCCAGGTGCACGAACTGCTTGCGACCTCGAACAATTCCTACGCCGTGGACACGCACATGACCGGGCAGATTGACCCCAAAAAGGCCGCCGCCAAAGGCCCCATCGTCGTCGCCGCCATCTCCGAACGCCGCTCCACCCCCGCCGTGGACTTGCCCGGTGGCAAGCTGCTGGTGTATGGGGATACCTTCATGGCCACCAATTATCTTTTCGGCAAGCTGGGCAACGCCCTGCTCATGGTCAACAGCATCAATTACCTGGCCAACCATAACAACCTGCTCAACATCCGCCCGCAAATTCCGCAGGAGGCGCAGATCAACATCAGCGACCAGCAACTCAAGGGTGTCGGCTGGCGCCTCGCCGTGCTGCCGGGCGTCATGGCCCTGTTCGGGTTGGTGGTTTGCTGGATGCGCAATCGCATCTGACCCCCCGCCCCTGCCCGCCTCCCTCCTTTCCCCCGCCATGCGCTTCAAGCTCACCATCGTCCTGCTGCTGGCCAACCTCGTCGTCTTTTTCGCGTTGTGGCGGTTGGAACGCCCCGCGCCCATCACCCTTAAGCCCAGCGGCCTGGTGGATTTCGCGCCCAACCACATCACCATTGACGACCATGTGCAAAAGGAAGTGCGCGAGCTCGTGCGCGACCCCGGCGGCTCGTGGCGGCTGGTCCAGCCCGTGAAATGGGCGGCGGACGAAAATGCCGTGCAGCACATCATCAACGCCCTCGCGACCCCCGAGGAGCTGAGCCATTTCCAGGCCGATGATGTCCCGTCGGCCACCAATCCGCTCGCGGAATACGGCCTCGACAAGCCGCGGCTCGACATCACCATCTCCGGGCCCAACGGCAAAAAGGTCTCGCTCGCCGTCGGCAGCGGCACCCCCGCCGGCAACAATCTCTACGTGATGAATCCCGCCGACAAACAGGTGCGGGTCTGGACGCAGGACTTTTACAAGACCATGCAGATGCCCGTCACCACCCTGCGTGACAGCAGCATTTTCTCCATTCCATTCTTTGAGGTCCAAGGACTGTCCATTTGGTCACCCAAACTGGTCAAATTCAGCCGCGACCCCCACAATAATGATTACTGGCAGCTCGACACGCCGCTGCAACGTCCGGCCGACACGCTGCAGGTCAACCGCGTGGTGCAGCAATTGCGCAGTTTGCGGGCGCTGAATTTTCTGCCGCCCGCCGAGATCAATCTTGAGCGCGAAGGCCTCGCCAATCCCGCGTTGCGCGTCGAGCTGAAAGGCGAGAACCGCAGCCAGACCCTGCTGCTCGGCGGCCCGGTGCCCAATACCACCGACGTCCCCCAAATCTACGCCAAGCGCGATGACAGCGACGCGGTGTTCACCCTGGCGGCGAGCGGCGTCTTGATTGACACACTCGGCAAGGCGCAGGAAAAATTGCGCGAACGGCACTTCCTCGATTTTTCGCCGGACAAAGTCACCGCCATCACCATCCAGATTCTCGACGCCGAAATGCGGTTGCTGAAAACCGAGGACGGCGCGAGCCCGTGGCGCTTGCAGGTGCGGGACGCCGGTTCGAACGGCCCCACCACCATGGTGGCGGACAAAGGCGTGGTGCAATCGCTGCTGGACAGCCTGCAAGGGCTGACCGCGAAAGGCTTTGCCAGCGACGCGCCGGATGACTTGAGCATTTACGGGCTGGCGCACCCCATGTGGAAGGTCACGCTGCAGATTGACAAAGGCGCGCCCATCGTGCTCGACATCGGCCACAGCAGCACGGCGCCCTACCACTACTACGCCAAGGTTGAAAACGCCGACTCCGTTTACGAAATTGACGGCGACATCACGAGCGACCTGACCGCGGGAATCAATCCGCTGCATTTCCGCGACCGCGTGCTCGAAACCTTGCCCGCCGCCGCCAAAATCGTTTCGCTAAAATTGACCCGCCTGAATGACGACGGCACCGACGCCGGAGCGCCGATCCTGAATTTTGCCGCCGACTCCGCCAAGAGCTTCGAGGACCAATTGAAGGACCAGCCGGCCGACATCCGCGCGAACATCCTGGCGCTGACGCAATGGCTGCACTCCGCCGCCGTGGATGGCTATGCCAAAGCGACTTTTGACGAACATACGCCCTTCCAGTTCACCTTGGGCGAGTCCACGCTCCCCACCCCGGCGCCGTGGCGCTACCGGTTGGACGCCGGCATTCAAACACCGGCGACAGGCGAGACGCCGGTGCAAAACCAGAATTTGACTTTGTATTTCACCGAATTGATCGGCGCCCACCAGTATGCCGGCACCCACACGCCGGAAGCGATCGTGGACCTGCCGATTTCCATCATCAAGTTGCTGGGCGCGCTGACGCATAATGCGAGCCTGCCACCCGCGGCACAGGAAGCTTTGCAAGGACAAGACCAGCCGATTGACCCGCGCGCCACCCAACCGGCGCCGCAGGTGACCATGCCGGATTTGACGAATCCCGCGCCGGCGGCGGCGACCTCGCTGACGCCGCCAGTTTCGGCTCCGCCCGCGGCCGCCGCTCCGGCGGCTTCCGCCACGCCTTGAGCCAAGGTGGTTGTGTTTTCCATCGCGGCCACCACCCTCCCTTCCGTGCCCGAGCCAACGGCCAACCGCGCTCCCGACCGTGTCCGGACTCCGTGGTGGTTCCGGGTGATTCGTGCTTTGCTTAATCTGGCGCTGCTGGTCCTCCTCGGAGTACAGGTGTTTGCGTTGGTTTTGCTCTCGAGCGACAAGCACATCCAACTGCCGGAGTTTGCGCGTCAGGCGCTCGAAGCGCGCCTGCAAGAGCAGGGCTTGAGGGTGCATTTCAGCAGCCTGGAAGCCAGCCTCTCCGGCACACTGCTGGTGCGCGACCCGCAAATCTATCTCACCGGATCGCCCGACCCCGTGATTGAGGCGGAATACGTCATCGTGGAACCGGATTGGTTTGCGCTGCTCTGGAGCCACCGGCTCTCGTTCAGTGAACTGCGGTTTGGCCATGCGACTTTCTATTGCCCGCCGGAAAATTCGCGCACGGGCGAACGGCAGGCGTTCCTGAGCCAGTTGGCGGCCGGCGTAATCAGCCAGGGCAATCACTGGTGGCGGCTGGATTACCTGCGCGGCCAATTCCTTAACCTGCAATTCGCCGCCCAGGGTAATTTTGTTCTGCCGCCCAGCCTGATTACCACGCCCACGCCGACCCCGAGGCCAACACCAACGCCCAACCAGCCGCCGGCAAATGCCTCGCTCGCCGCGCAATACCGCCAATGGGCGCGTCAGATGCTCGATTTGCAGCCGCAATTCGACCTGGCGAACAATCCTTTGCTCGATGTGGAAATTTCGGGCGAGGATTCCGGCCTCAACAAACTGCAAATTTACGCCATCGCCGCAGGCGCACACACGCCCACGCCCGAAGTGGAATTAGGGCCGGTCTGGGCGCATTTTGCCGCGAGTTGGGACGGCGCCGTCTTGCGCGTGTTGGGACCCGCCTCTGTCTACGCCGAGTCGGCGCGTTACACGCCATCTGATTCAACCGCCCCGCACCTCCTCGGGCAAAGCGGCCCGATTTGGGCGCGCTTGCAACTGGCCGACGGGGCAAAAGGAATTTTTACCGGCCGCCCCCTCAGCGCGAGTCTGCTCGCCCTAGCCGCACAGTACGATGGGTATTCCGCTGACAGTGTTGCCCTGAATGCCAACCTGCGCGTTTGGCCCGCCCTGCCTTTTTCGGCCAGCCTACTGCAGGGACCAGACTGGCTGACGCTCAGCGGCCGCGTCAATTTTGCGGAGCACGAAGGCAAACTCGAAACACGCGGCGGCACGGTCGCGGCACGAGCCAAAGTGCAACTCAGCACTATCCTGAATGCGATGCACCAGCCGGTTCCCGAGCAGTTGTTGGAGTTAAAATTAGACGGGCCCGTTGCGCTGGCGGGAAATGCGACCATCACGCCCGAAGGCGGCCTGGAAAGCGCCAATGCAACCCTGCGCACCGATGGCGCGCGTTTCGAACGGATTGAACTCGATTCGCTGCGAGCCCGCGTGCGGGTGGCCAAGGACGAAGCGGGGGGATTGATATTGAATGTGAGCGAGGCTGAATGCACCAACCGGACCTGGCAGGTGCACGGCGCGTATTTTGAAAATTTTCGGACAAAGGATTTTGGCATTCTGGTGAACGGCGACATCGAGCCGCGGGTGCTCGACCCGTATTTTGAATCCTGGTGGGCCACGGTCTGGGACATCGTCAAACCGGGCGGCCAGTGGCCGCAGGCGGATGTCGCCTACTATGGCAATTGGGGCCAGCGCGATATTTTCAATACGATCAGCGTTTATGCGCAAATCGCCAACGCCCGCGCGCGCGGGGTGCGAATGAATGACATCAGCGTGCGCGTCATCCAACGTCCGGAGATTGTGGCGGTGTATGACTTGACCGGCCACGCAGCCGGCGGCGGCCAACTCAAAGGCGGGTTGTTTTGGACCATGAAACCGCCCTATGAGCATATTTTTCAGGAGCGATTGGTGTTCGACACCACTTTGCCGCTGCCGGCGGTCGCGGCCCTGGGAGGGGACGACGCGGCAAACGTCATCGCGCCGCTGGACAGCTCCATGCCGCCTACGATTCATTTTGTGCAACGCACGGGAGGACTCGCCAACCCGCAGCCGCATGTGACCGCGACGACGGTCCATGCGGAATTTCCCTCGGCCCTGCACGCCTACCATGTGCCGCTGGACCGCGCGGTGGTGGACGTGACGGCTTACGAGGGGCTCGTCGAAATTCCGCATTTTGATTTCGGCATCGCCGGCGGCCAGGCGGAAGCCAACGCCACGGTGACCACGACTGCGCCGGGGAAGAACGAGTTGCGCTTCCGCCTGCTTGTGCAAAACGCCCGGCATGCAGATTTTCTGGCCGCGCTCGGCCAATTCCGGGCGGGTGAAGAACCCGCCCCCGCGGCGCCCGGAGAAAAAAGCGCGGCTGCTTTGCTGGGCGATCCGAGCAAGCAGGGATTCTTAGATCTTACGCTCAGTGGGCAAATGCTCCTCGGCCAGCCGGATACATTTGTCGCCGCCGGCGCGGCACGCCTGCGCGAAGCCCAGTTGGGCAAATTCCAGCTGCTGGGCGCGTTGTCGCGGATGCTGGCGGACATTCAAGTGCCGCTGGGGGAATTTTCGCTCGATGCCGCCACGAGCGACGTGAAAATCGCGCATGAGTATCTCCGCCTGCCGAATTTGGTGGTCACCGGGCCTTCCGCGCGCATCGTGGCCGCGGGCACTTACCATATTCCGGACAACGAACTGAGCTTTAACGCCCTGATTTTCCCCATCGCTCAATGGGATTCGTTTCTGGCGCGGCAATTCGCCAGCCTGATGAATCCGTTCAGCAACACGGTGACGTTGAAGTTGAATGGCAAATACGAAAAGCCCCAATGGCAAATCAGCATGAACCCGCTGCGGCTCTTTGAGAATCGCACGGTGGAAGGCCCGGCGATTCCCGATTATCCCGCGAACGCCGACGGTTCGCCGGCTTTGCCGCCCCTGCCGCCATTGCCCCCGTTGCCCGACGCCAAAGTGCCCTGAGCTGCTCCCAACCGATCCAACTCATCCAACCAATCCAACGGAGCCAACGGTGTGCTAACACCTTTTTAAATTAATCGCTAAAGTGCGCGGCGTTGAACGCAACCCGCGCCATGACCTCCACCACTTCCGCCGCCCGCAACGGGCATTTTGGCACCGCCACTGAATCGCCGCACTTTACGCGGGAGCGCGTCGCCGCCGACCGGCGCCTGCGTTTCAACCCCATCCGCCATCTTTCGCCCGAGTCGCTGGCGCGCGCACTGGATGCCTTCCACCTCGGTTATCTGCGCCCGGCGGCGCTGCTCTGGGAAGCGATGGAACGGCGCGACGACGTCCTGCAGGGCGTGGCCGCCAAACGCAAGAAAGCGGCGGCGCGCCTGGACTGGGAAATTCTCGCCTATGACGATTCACCCGCCGCCCAGCGGCATCGGCGCGTGCTTGAATATTTCTACAACAACCTCACGGCGACCCATGCTTGCGAGCCGCATCAGCGCGGCGGCGTCGCCCTGCTGATCCGGCAGATGCTCGACGCCGTAGGCAAGAAATACGCGGTGCACGAAATCGTCTGGCAGCGCTCGCCATCCGGCGGCGGCGATCTCCCCCACACGCAATTGACGGCGACTTTTCGTTTCGCGCCCTTGTGGTTTTTTGAGGCGCGCAGCGGCCCGCTCCGTTTTTTGCCGGACGAATTGGCCTACGAAGGTGTGGACCTCGCGCCCGGCCAATGGCTTGTCACCGCCGGCGATGGCCTGATGGAGAGCTGCTCGATTGCCTTTCTATTCAAACACCTGCCTTTGCGCGACTGGCTGGTTTATTGCGAGCGCAATGGGATGCCCGGCGTGCGCGGAGTCACCGAAGCCGCGCCCGGCTCGCCCGAGTGGGACGCCGCGCGCGAGGCGGTGCGCGATTTTGGCGCGGAATTCCAGGCCCTGATGTCGCGGGGAACGGAAATCACCCCGGTGGATTTGTCCACGAAAGGCGAACTGCCCTACGCACCGCTCGTGGAGCGGATGGACCGCGCAATGGCGGCACTCTGGCGGGGTGCGGATCTTTCCACTCTTTCCAAAGGCGCCGGTTTAGGTGCATCGCTCCAAGCCGAGGAGTCCGTGCTATTGCAGCAGGATGACGCGGCGATGGTCTCCGAAACGCTCAATGCGCAAGTCGACGCGGTGATTGTGCGTGAATTATTTGGCAATGAGCGGCCGCGAGCGGGCTTTCGACTGAAGTCCGACAACGACGCCGCACGTCTAGCGCACATCGAATTGCTCGAACGTCTCGCCAAGCTTGGGGTGCCGGTGCCCACGGATGGGCTGCATGAACGACTCGGCCTGCCCCTCCCCACATCGGGTGCTGCCACCTTTTCCGTAAATTCCTGAATTTTTTTGCCATGTCCAATATTCTACCTGCAATCGCATTGAGCCCGGAGACCGATGGCCCGGCCGGCCTGGGCACCGCCAATGAACTCGCCAAGGCGCCCGCACCGGGCCAATGGCTCAAACTCGCCGAGTATGGCGATTGGCCGCATCCCTCGGGCCTGCAACGGTTCACGCGTCCGGCGGCGGAAAACATGGTGCGCGGTTTTCAATCGTTGTGGGGCCGCTTGCGGCGGCGCTTTGGCGGCGTGCCGGTGTATGTCGGGCATCCCGATGACCCGGGCTTTGCCGGGCAGGCGGGCCATGATGACACCCGCGCCTATGCGTGGGTAACCTCGCTCGAGGCGCGCGAGGACGGTCTCTATATTTTGCCGCGCTGGAGTGAAGCCGGCCGGGAACTGCTGAATAATGCGTTTTACAAATTTCTCTCGCCGCGCTGGCAATTGCGCCCACTGGGCGACGGCGCGTTTGAGCCGGTAAAGCTGCTTTCGATCGGATTGACCAACCATCCCAACATTCCCGGCGAAGCGATTGCGAACCAGCAGCCGACGGTTAAGGGAGATTTGTTGCCGCAGCTGATTGAAGCCCTGGAGCTCGATCCCGCAGCGGCGCCGGAGAACCTGCTGGCCAATGCCGAGCACCTGGCCCAGGCCGCGCGCGATACCCGGGCGGCACAAACGGAGTCGGCGCGTTTTTACCGGCTGGCCACGGATGCCGATGCCGCCCGCCAGGCCGCGGAGCGAAGGGCCGAGGCCGAACGGCTGGCGCGCATTGAGGTCATATTGGATGCCGCGGAATGGCGCGGGCAATTCCCTCCGGCGGAGCGTCCACACTGGCGGGAGAAATTCCAGCGTGATTTCGATGGGGCGCAACTGGCCCTGGCCAATGCGCAGGCCGGTGCGGCCAATGGCAGAACTTTGCCGGGCCGATTGCCGGCGGCACAATCCACGCCATTGACCACAGCCCTCGCTGCGCGCCGGCCGGGTGCCACACGGATAGGCGATGCCGAGCGCTTCCTCACCTTGGTCAATGAGCGCATGACGCGCACCGGCGAGGACTACGCGACGGCGTTCGCTCGGGCCAAGCGCGAGCACGCCGTATTGTTCGAGGTATAAATTTTCTGAATCAACCTGACACAACCTCCAACCCAACATCCAAATGACAACGACCCTGTTCCGATTCCGGGCTTTGCGCGCGCTGCTTGCGGCGCACCGCCCGTCCCGCTGCGATGGCACCCGCCGTCCGGTATTTGCCAACGTGGCCCAAGGCACCCACGCCGGGTATGTGACCGCCACCGCCGCCTCCGCTTTTTCCGGCAAGTATTTGCTGGCGAAGGCCAACGCCACCGCGGGCGAGGTGGATCCGTGCGGCGCCGGCGACTGCCCCGTGGGTGTCGCCACCGACGAGGCCGACATCGGCGATCCGCTGGCGCTGAAAATCCTCGGCGTGAATCCGCAGTCCGTGCTGGTCACCGCAAGCGGCGCAATTGCCGCCGGTGCGTATCTCTATGCCTCCGCCAATGGCAAGGTACAAGGTGAGCCGACGAGCGCGGGGACGTATTACCTCGTCGGGCGCGCGCTGACCACCGCCACCGGCGCGGGCGACCAGCTCGAGGCCGAAACCTGCGTGCCGGTGAAGCTCATTGTGCTGGCCAAGCCCACGAGCACCGTCGCCGCCATCAACGCGCTGACGTTCAGTTCGACGCCGACGCAGGCGCAAGTCCAGGCACTGCAATCGACGGTTGCCACCCTGGCCGGAGATTTCCTCGCCGTCACCGGTGCGGCCGCCTCGCCGATCCTGCTCAAGGTGCTGGCGAGCTAGCCGTGCACCCCATTATCACTCCTTAAATTCAAAATCTAAAACATTATGAATGAACTCCTGACCAACCCGGCGGCGCCCATGCTGCCCGCCGACCTCGGGCGCAATCCCTCACAGGTGGTGTGCGCCGCCAATGAAGCGCGCTTCACCGCCGCCCACTATTCCGAGCCGCTGACGGCCTTCACCGTCGGCTGGCGTGACCCGGAAAACCTCCAAACGTTGCTGGATTTCCTCGCACCGCCGGTACCCGCCGGCCGCCGCTTCGAGTTCAAGCGCCACGACAATGCCGAGGCGTTTTACTCCGAGGCCGACGACGTGCGCGCGCTCGGCGCGCCGTTCAAGCGCGTCGAATACACCGGCGACTCGGTGCTGGGCAAGACGCTTAACAAGGGCCTGACCATCCGCGTGGACCACGACGAAGCGGTGGGCGACGACTGGCAGGAGCGCTATGTGCAACTGCTGCTGACACGCCTGTTGCGCAATGAAGTGCGCCGCGCGTTCGCCGCCATCCAGGCCGGCGCCAACGTGGACACGAAAACCTGGCCGGAGAATGGCGATGTGGCCAACCCCGACGCCGACTTGCGCGCGGCCCTGATGGCCGCGGCGGACGACTCGGGCGTGCGGCCCAACCGCGTGCTGTTCGGCGAAGGCGCGTGGGCGTTGCGCGGCGCATGCTATGACGCGCAGAACAATGCCGGCGCGCGCCGTTCGGCGGACCTGACGCCCGACGATCTCGCCCGCAAGTTGTTCGTGGATGGGGTGCGCGTGGCCGCGGCACGGTACCAGACCTCGCCGAGCGCCAAGGCCGCCATCGTCGGCAACCAGGTGTTCTGCTTTTACGCCGAACCGCTGCCCGGCAAGGACGAACCCGCCAACCTCAAGCGCTTCTACACGCCCACCGACAGCGGCGGCCCCTTCCGCGTATTCCTTGAGGACCATGCCAAGTATACGGACATCTCCGTTGAGCATTATTCGACGGTCATCGTCACCTCGGAACTCGGCCTCAACGGCCTGACCGTCAGCGCAACGTAGTCCGCCCCACGGCTCCTGAATAATCCACGCGTCCGGGTCCCATCCCCGGACGCGGGACTCGACAACCCCTTTTTCAAACAAGGCGATTTATGCCCTGGTCACCCTTAACTCCCGCCGACGTGTTGGCCGGTCTGGCTGCGGCGCAAGTAGACGCGCTGCGCCAGCGCTCACTCGCTCCCGGCCAAAGCGACCCACTGCCGATGATTATCACGGATGTCACCGCGCGTGTGCGCGCCGAAGTCCGTGGCAACCGACGCAACCGCGTGGAGCGGGATGAAACATTGCTCCCACCGGAACTGAAACTGGCCGCATCGCATCTCGCGCTGGAGTCCTTGCAGACGCGACTGCCGAATCTTGCCCTATCACCAGACCAAGTGCGGCTCGTGACCGAAGCGCGGGCCTTGCTGGCCCGGGTCGCACGAGGGGAAGTGCCTATCGCGGTCCCAGCCCAACCGGAAAGTTCCCTCGATGCCAGTTTGCCCTACGGGCTGGAAGTCGTCAACCGCCGGCCTCGGAATGTTTCGGGGCGCAATCTCGCCGGCTTCTAAAAAAATTTCCGCGAAACCGTCATGTCCAGCGCACTAGAAAGTTTGCAGTCAGCCATTGTGCGACAATTGCGCGAGCCGATGACGCACCTCGGCGCGACGGTCATCGCGCGCCGCGCGGCCGATCTGGAAAGCCAGCTCGAAACGGCGATTCAGGCCGCCTTGGGCCTGAGCATCATCGTGCTCGATCCGCTGCCGCGGCGGGTCGAGCCGGCAGCACCGGGTCCGGTGTTCGCCGAAATTTTGATCACCGTGCGCGTGATTGAAAACCTCCTCATCAACGAACACGGCACGGGCATATTGGCCGCCGCTGAGCACGCCAGCGCGGCGCTGCACCTCTGGCCGCTATCCGCGCCTTGGGCCGGCCAGGTGCTGCGGCTCGCGGAAAACAATCCCTGGACGAATCCCGCCGGCCCATTGCGCGGGGCGGTGGCGCTTGATCTGCATTTTCTTGCCGCCAGCGCGACCACGCCGGCCCATTCCTGAAATTTTTATGAAAATCCGCCTCGGCCAAATCGAATTGGCGCGCGGCCTCGCCCAGCGCGAGACGCCGACCCGCTTCTCCCTTGCCACCACCCGCGACACGCAAGTGGCAAAGGCGGTGCGCGCATCGGTCGCGGAAATTTTCGACCGCGGGAACACCCGCACCCTGGCGGCCTTCACCGTCGCCCGCAAGCATGCGAGCGTGGAACGGGCGCTGCGCTTCGCCGCCGAGCATCCACTGTCGCTGGCTGGCGCCACGGGCGGGCTGACTTTCGTGAGTGAGGACGGCGCGAACGAAGCCGAGATGTATCTGCCGGACGCCGCGGTGCGCGCCGTGCATTGCCAGCCGGACGGTCTGCTCACGCACACGGATTATGAATTTATCGGCAGCGCCCTGACCTGCCGCCGCGCTTCGGCCTAAAAATCTCTGTTTGCAAATCCATCATCTCAACCCAACCAAAAATTACCATGAGCACTCTTGGACGCACCCGCCTTCGCCTCGCCGCCGACGCCGCCTCGTTTGACGCCCCGCTGGACGTCCTGCGCCGCGCCACGCCGCAATTCTGGCGCGGCAATGACGTGCAATTCGAACTCGGCTTGTTTTTCAACGGCGCGTTGCTCGACGTGTCGAACCTCGCGAGCCTCACGCTGGAAGTCCGCCCGCTCGGCGCGAATGGCGGGCCGCCGGACCCGAGCTTTACCCCGCTGATGGGCGAGACCGTCACGAGCCTCGACAACACCATGACGCTCGACGACTGGAACAGCGGCGCAAAGCAACACGCGGTCCTCGCCTTCAGCGCCGCGGAGAGCAACATTGCCGCAGGCTCGGCGTGGTTTTCCATTTTCGCCATCACGAACGACAGCCCCGGCCGCGTCATTACGCTTTGCGCGGGGCCGGTGCGGATTCTGGAAGACGGCGCGGGGCTTGCCACAACACCCGTGCCCGCCGCGGAAACATTTTATACCGCTGCCCAATGCGACGCACGCTTTGCCGCTGCGGGCGCCGGTGGGGAAGGCGGCGCGCCGGCCAGTGACAGCAATCCGTTGATGGACGGCAGCGCCACTGCCGGCACGGCAACGGCGTATGCGCGCGCAGACCACGTACACCCAACCGATACCAGCCGCGCCGCCGCCGCGCATGCCAGCCAGCATGGCGTCAGCGGCAGCGACCCGGTGACACTGGCGCAAAGCCAAGTGACGGGGTTGACCAGCGCCTTGGCCGCCCTGGCGCCGTTGGCTTCGCCCGCGTTCACGGGCACTCCGACCGCGCCAACCGTGGCAACGGCAACGGATAGCAGCACCAAGGTCGCCACCACGGCATTTGTGCAGGCCGCGATTACCGCCGCGGGCGCTGGAGGCGGTGGAACCTGGGGCTCCATTACCGGGACGCTTTCGTCGCAAA
Source organism: Opitutales bacterium (assembly GCA_035546135.1). Classification (GTDB taxonomy): domain Bacteria; phylum Verrucomicrobiota; class Verrucomicrobiia; order Opitutales; family JABDGR01; genus JABDGR01. Next base: position 12,711 of record DASZWY010000121.1, on the reverse strand, counting down.
CTGATTTGAACACAGCCCTCGCGGACAAAGCACCGCTCGCCTCGCCGACATTCACCGGCACGGTGACGATTCCGACGGTGGCCGGCACGAGCGACAACTCCACCAAGGCCGCGAGCACGGCGTTCGTGCAGGCCGTGCTGGCGACCATTCCGACGCTGCCAGCGGTAAGCGGCGGCACGGCGGGGAAAATTCTGTCCAACGACGGCAGCACGGTTTCCTGGGCTTCGCCGGGCTTTTTCGTCGATGGAGACGGCAACACCATTTTCAACGGCACGACGCCGATATCCGTGCAATACGGGGACGGCTCGGTAAATGCGAATTTCAACGTTTACGGTTGCGTGGCCGCCTATTCCACGACGGGGCTGCACAAAGTCGTCTATGACGCCAATAACACACTGGATGTGCTGCTGATCCAAAAAAATGGCACGACGGAAGGAGGCGCCCCCAACGGCCAGAGCGCGATTGACTTCCTGTCCTCGAAGGACATCGCCGACGACTACGACGGGACGGGCTTCATCAAGCACGATGCGATTTACGGCGCGGTGGGCTTCGACCCTTCGCTTTCCTCGAACGTCCCGAGCAACGGGCGGATGTATCTTTCCTTCAGCCCCGGGTTTCAGGCGCCGGACTTCACTTTGCCGACGGCCGGGGTCGGCGCGTTTGTGCTGCAGCAGGAAGGCGTCATCGGCGGCGTTTACAAGGCGGGTTACGCCTGGGCCTGCAACAATGACTGGTCCATCTCGCGCACAGACCCGGCTCGCAACGAGCAGTTCCGGATGCATGGCGTCGGCGACAGCGGCTACTACGATACAAACTGGACGCAGGTGGACGACTCCAACCACTACTGGGGCACGCCCATGGGCGTGACCATCCGGCAGACGTCGCATGAGAGCAAGGAAATGCTCATCGGCATCCGCTCGAGCAATTTCACGACGTCGGGCTATGAGGTTTTCGGGCCGTCGAAAGGCTTTGTCGGCACCACCGCCGGGAATGGGCTTTCGCTTTATGCGTCCGCCGGACCGATGATGTTCACCACCGGCGGATTTGCCGCCGCGAACGAGCGCTTCCGCATTGATTCGTCGGGCAATTTCATCGCCTCGAATGTGGTGGCGAGCGACCTCTCGGCCACGCTGGCGAACAGCCAGTATCAGTTCACGGTCTACGACGACGGCAGCTCGCCGGTGTTCAAAATCCGCTACAAAAACGCGAGCGGCGCCGTCAAAACCGGAACCGTCGCGCTGTCGTGATTTTCATTCCCGAAAAATTCATTCCCATGAAACTCCCCTATAAAAGCGTCGTCACCCTGCGCGCGGCGCTCAACGCGCTCGAGGGCCGCGACAAAACGGTTGAAATCAAGGGCCAGACGCAAGTCATCGTCAAGCCGTTCAAATTCTCCGGCAAGGCCCGGCTGAAGATTGCGCGCAATCTGCGGGCGATTGAACCGGCCTTCCAGGAATACGACACCGCGCGCATCGGGCTGGTGCGGGAACTGGCCGACGGTGAAGACCGCGTGCCGGACGTCAGACTCGCCGAGTTCAACCGCCGCCATGAGGAACTGCTGAACGAGGCCGCGGCGGAGGAAGTGGCGCTGACCAAGCTCGACGAAATCGAGCTCAACCTGGACGACAACGACATTCCGCACGGCGCGCTGGCGGTGCTGCTCGAGCACCTGCTGTCCACCCACGGCCAAGCCTGAGCCCTGGGTCCGTAACGCGCGAAAATTCAAAAAATCCATCTCGGCAACTTCCATGAAACAAGTCCATCATTACGAAAATCCCCTCTATAACCGGCCATCGCAATCGGAACTGGCGGTTTTCACGCTGATTTTGCTGCTGGGCATTTGGCTGTTCGTGCTGCTCGGCTTGGCGGGTTGCGCAGCCTCCGCACTGCCGGGCCAGACCCCGGCGGAGCACAAGCTGAATGCCGCGCAGTCGGCGCAACTGAGCCACGCAGCCGCGGCGGTGCAGGCGGCAAAGTCTGCGAATGCGGCAAACCCCGACGGCTTGCCCAAAACGGCAACCGCGGGCGAGCTGGGCGTGGCGGACGCCAATTTGCCGGAGCCCAAACCAGAGGACGCGCGTGAAGCGCTGGCGCGGGTCAATGCGGCGCTGACCGGCAAACTGGCCGAAGCGGAAAAAGCCTGGGCCGACGCCGAGGCCAAGGGCGGCGTGCTGCAGGGAAAAATTAGCGGCCTTGAAAAGCAAGTGGCCGCGGAAAAAGCGGCCACCGCCGCGAACGAGAAGAAGGCCAACGACCGGCTGTGCATAATTGCGGCGCTGATGATTGGCGGGGTCTTCGGCATCGCCGCCGGCCTCAGTTTGACAGCGGGAATATACTTCAGTCTGCCCAAGCTGGAATACGGCGCGGGCGGCTTGGGTGTGGCGGGGGCGCTGGCGTTCTTTGCGGCAACCCAGGTGGGTTCGGTGCATTTCAACGACATCGCCACCGTGGTCATCCTTGGCGGAATGGCCGCGGCGATCTATTCCATCTGGCACGGCTTCGCCGGTGGCAGCGTCATCCAGACCAAGGCAGGTGGATTCGAGCGGGCGATGAGCGTCGTCAAAAAACTGGCCGATGAAGTCGCCGGGGACGTCGAGACCGATGCGAAAAAAATCTGGCGCTGGCTGGCGGAGGAACTCGACCAGGCCCACAAGGTGATCATCGCGGATTGGCAGAAACTGGAGACCGTGTTTGCGGATCCACCCGCGCCGCTTTTGCAAAATACGGCGGGCGGCATCCCGCCACAGTCCGGCACTTCGAACAACTAAGGCAGGCCATGGCCCTCTCGCAAATCTGGACGTTGCGGCGCAATGGCGACGGCATGGAGAAAACGCTCGCGGATTGGGGCATTTCCTCGGCGCGGCTGATCCGGCGCACCCAGCGCAGCGACACGCTCGAAATCGCATTCGACGGCGCGGCGTTCGACGGCGCGGAGCTGTTTGCATACAAGGCCGGCATCATGCTCAAGCGCAACGGCACGGCCTACTTTGCGGGGCTCGCCACCAAGACTCCGCGCATGGCGCGCCCGCGCGCCGAGGGCGTGGGCTACACCTTCGAGGGCTCGTGGTGGTATCTCGAACACATCGTCTATCAGCAGGACTGGAAGTTCCTGAATGTCGGCGGCGACAACCTCGCCGCGGTGTCGAACCTCGTGCTGGCCCAGGCCAACGACGGCACTTTGATTACGACGGGCGCGCAGATCGCCGATGCGGTAAACGAGGCGGTCGGCGCCGGCGCGGCCCTGCAACTCGGCGCGAATGACTGCGCGATTCAGGTGCCACCAGAGGCGGGGCGCGACTTGAGCTGCGCCGAGGTCATCCGACGGATGCTGCGCTGGCACCCGGATGTCGTGACATGGTTCGATTACTCGACCACCCCGCCGACGCTGAAGCTGCGGCAGCGCGCAAACCTGGACGCGGCGGCATTCTCCATCGCGGGCCGGCCCCACACCGGCATGGACATTGCGGCGCGGCCAGACCTCGTGCCGCCGGTGGTCGTGCTCAAATACCAAACCCTCAACGAGGACGACGGCATTGACCAGAGTTACATCAACATCGAGCAGTATCCGGGCGGAACGAGCGAATTGCAGCCGGGCGCCGTCGTGATGACGATCGATTTGCAGGGCACGCGCAGCCAATACACCAAGCAGTATCTCAAGACGGCGCCGATTGAGGCGGACAGTCTCGATTGGTGGATGGAGCGCCTGCCGTGGCTGAAGGATGCGAACATCCGCAATCTTGCCCTGGTGGAAGATTCTTCGTCGAGCACGCCGGTTGCCGCCGACGGCGCCGGCGGCACCGACGCCGGGAGCGGCTCAACCGACGCGGGCGTGGTGCTGGCGAATTTTGTCGTGGAGGGGGAAATCCCCGAATGGGTGGCGGTTCCCGGCAGCGGACACGCGCAAATGGCGCTCGTGGAGGCGAAACTCAATTACGACGTGGCGATGGGCAACGACGCCAATGGCAACCCGGTCGTCGAGCATCGCACCGGCGAAAAGGTGGTGGTCAAATTGATGAGCACTGACCTGGGCACGAACTGGTACAAACAACTGAGCGCGGTGTTCGTCGGTGAACCACAGCCGGTGGGGCTCGCCCAAAATTATTATACTGCGCTCGCGGCGCTGCAATACGAGGGCGGCTTTGAAATCACCGAGGAAGAATGCGGCGCCACTGCGGCGTCATTCCTTGGCCGGGTGCTGAATCTCACCGGCGGCGTGGCCGAATGGTCCACCATGCGCGCGCTGATTTTTGAGACGACGGAGGATTTGGCCACCGGCAAGACGCGGCTGCGCTTTGGCCCGGCGACGTTTCTCTCGCCGAAAGATTGGCTGGACCTCAATCGGCAAAACCGCAACCGGCAGTTCGGCGACCTGAATAACAAAGTCAACGGGCTCGTGACGCTCGGGAGCACTCCCGTCGGCGGCACCGGCAAATACGACCGCGGCGGAGCGGCCAGCAAGGCCCCGCCGGCGCACGACACCTGGGTCGGCGCGGCGGTGGACGGCAATCCGGGAACTTACAAAGTCACCATCAAGCCCGCGCAGGTGGACAGCAGCGCGGCGGGCCAGGTACCGTCAAACCTCACCGGCCAGTGGCGCACGATCCAGGTCTGCGTGCCCGACGGCTCCGGCGGCACCACCACCAAATCCATGCTGGTGCTCGCCACCGAACCGTTCACGGCGGCGGGTAGTTAAATTTTTCGTTGCTTAACGCCAACCGCATCCTGCGATGTCCAATCCCCTCTGGCTCGGCTCCGGCGGCTGCCCCACCTTTCAGGTGAAGGCCGCAATAAAATCCGGCGCGGCGGCGCTGGGCGGCATCAATGAATTCGGCACACAGAGCACTCCGCCGGTTTATTACCGCAAATTTGCTACGTCGGGCAGTGGCTGGACCTGGGACAAATACGACCCGCTGGCCGGCCACGCGCACGTGAGCCAGGTTTCCTTTTCCAGCATCGGCTTATCTGCGTGGGCGTTTGACCCGGCGGCCGGCTGGCCACCCTCGGTAACGACGGAGTCGGATTGCACCGTGACGACCGTGATCTACGCGCCATACTTCGGCGCGGGCAGCATCACGTCGAATCCGTTGGTGGAAAACGATCTCACCGGCTTTCTCGAGACGTTTTCCCCGACCCATCCCAGCGGCGCGGGTGTCGGCGCGACAGTGTACGATCATTTTACCGGGCAGCCGTTTTGGGAAATGAGTTTCGCCATCCTCAGCAAGACCCAGGCGGAATTTACGATGGCCGAGGCACCAGGCGGAAACGACACCATCACCTCTGGCGCGATTGTTTACACCCTGTCCGACCCGGACACGGAGGCCGATGCGTACAGCCGGTTTGTGGCGGGAGCCTCAGCCTTTTCCGTTGGTCCCATCGGGCCAAATGTCAGCGACGTTTTTGCCGCAGGAATTTATTCGCTGTGCGAAACGCGCTCGACGAGCGCGAACCGGTATTTCAGCGTGCGCGGGGGGACCTACCAGATCGTCGCTTCGGGGGTGATTTCGGGCGTGTTGTATCGCGTGGTGGTGGTGTGGGAGGCGTGCGATGCCGCGGGTGACAGTTCGGGCGACACGAGTGGATATGGCACGAGCTACACCAATTTCAGCGCGGACACATTTAATGGGCGCGGCGGCAGCGATGGCACTTTCACGAGCGATGCGCTGGCGATCCCCAGCGCCGAGGGGAAACAAGCCCGCATCAAGAGCGTGAGCCTCACACCGATAAGTGGCTGAGGCATTCGCGGATGGCGGGGGCGAGGATGGCGAGGCATTCGCGCACGGCCTTGGGGCTGCCGGGGAGGTTGATGACGAGGGAGCGGCCACGGATGCCGGCGACGGCGCGGGAAAGAATGCTGGTCGGCGCGAGGTCGAACGAGCGGGCGCGCATGATTTCGCCGAAGCCGGGCAATTCCTTTTCCAGAATTTCGCGCGTGGCCTCGGGGGTGAGGTCGCGCGGCGTGGGGCCGGTGCCGCCGGTGGTGACGACGAGGGCGCAAAGGTCGTCGTCACAAAAACGGCGGAGCGCGGCGGCGATTTGCGGGCGCTCGTCGGGCACCAGGGCGCGGACAAATTGAGCGGTGCCGCCGAAGAGCGCGGCAAGGGCCTCCTCGATGGCGGGGCCGCTCAGGTCTTCGTAAACGCCGGCGCTGGCGCGGTCGCTGACGGTGAGGCGGCCGATTTTAACGAATGAAGCCATAGTGAGATAAAAAAATCCTGGCGGGTCGAGGACGCCCCGCCCTACCTTTTGGTTTTGCTGAGGAGGCGGACGCGGGTGATGGACATTTTCTTGTCCACGGCCTTGAGCATGTCATAGAGCGCGAGGGCGGCGAGGCTGGCGGCGGCGAGGGCTTCCATTTCGACGCCGGTGCGGGAATCGGTGGCGGCTTCGGCGCGAATCAAAATGGCAGTGGGGCGGATTTCAAAATCCACGCCGACGTGGTGCAGCGGCAGCGGATGGCAGAGCGGAATCAGCTCGGAAGTGCGCTTGGCGGCCTGGATGCCGGCAAGGCGGGCAACGGCGAGGGCGTCGCCCTTGGGGAGCGCCTGTTGGCGCAAAAGGCGGATGGTCGCCGGGGCGCAGCGCAGCTCGGCGGCGGCGACGGCGCGGCGGGTTTGCACCGGCTTGGCGGAGACATCCACCATGCGCGCGGCGCCACGGGCGTCGAGATGGGTGAGGCGGGATTTGGGCATGCGCTTAGAGTTTGGCGGGGAAAAACAAGGTCTCAACCTTGCGGCCTGCAGGCAATTTTTTAGTGTTGGGCGGAACCAGAAAAAGCAGTTGGACGCCAAGCAGCGCGGCGAGGTGGCCGGAGTTGTTCCACGGCTGCGGAGCCACAACAGCGCGGCGGCGGCGCTGATCGAGTTCAAGCGTGGCCGGCCAATAGGTGGGCCGGCGGTTGGCGCAGTTGGCCAGCTCGCGGGAAAGGGGAAATCTTTGCCAGAGCGGAGGCGCAAAACCCTTCAGGCGAAACAGGGCGCGCTGCACAAACAAATGAAAGCAGACGAAATGCGACACGGGATTGCCCGGCAGGCCAAAGGCAATTTGTTTACCGCGAAAACCGACAATCAACGGACGGCCCGGCCGCACATCGACGCGCCGCACCGCGAGGTTAAAGCCGGCGTCCTCCAGGAGGCGCGCCGTGTAATCGTGTTCGCCCACGCTCGCACCGCCGGAAATGAGAATCAAGTCGGCAGCAGCAAAAGGCGGGGAGCGGAGCCGCCGGGCGGCGTGCGCCGCGCGGTCGCCCCAATGCTCCTGGTGAAGATTGGCCGCAGGCACGCGAGACACTTGCAGCAAGGCGGACACCAACGCCTGGTTGCTGTTGCGGATTTGGCCGGGGCCGGGTTGGGAGTCCGGCGGGACAATCTCGTCGCCAGTCGTGGCGTGGGCGACCCGCGGGGCCGATGCAACGCGGGGCCGGATTTGGCCGACCGCGGCAAGCAGCGCCAACTCGACCGGACCCAAATACGCGCCAGGCGCTAGCAAGGAACGGCCCTTACGCAAATCGCCGCCACGGGAACGGACATTTTCGCCGGGAGCAAGTCGCCGGGTGGCGGAAATAAATTTGCCATCCACTTTGGCATCTTCCTGCATGAGCACGGCGAGGGCGCGCGCAGGAACGGCCGCGCCGGTAAAGATGCGGAGACATTCGCCCGGACCAGGCGCGCGTTGGGCGACTTCGCCGGCTTTGACCGAGCCGATGACGCGGTATCGCGCGGAAAGCGGGCCGGGAATCAATGCGTAGCCATCCACGGCGGAGCGGTCAAACGGCGGCTGGTCGGCATCGGCATGAATATTTTCGCGAAGAATGCGGCCCAGAGCTTGGGACAGCAGCACGCGCTCGTGGGGCAGAGGTTTGATGCGCGCATCGAGCAGCTTCCAGACCTCGGCGACGGAGCATTCGGGAGGTGGCGCGAGTTTGGGCATGGCAGGGGAAATGTTCACCGCAAAGGAGCGGAGGAGGCAAAGCGAAACTAGGGATTGAGACGGCGGGTCCGGAGGCCCCGCCCTACCATGCAAGGAGTCGCCTAGGCAGGAATGGCTTCGGCTTTCCAAATGGGCACGTCGGTTTTGAGGCGGTCCATCAATTCGGCGAGGGCGGCGAAGGCTTCCTTGCGATGCGGTGAGGCGATGGCGGCGTAAACCGCGGCTTCACCCACTTTGACCAGGCCCGTGCGGTGCCAAAAGCGAACGGCCTGCACGGGATAGCGCGCGGCGAGCTCCTGAAAGTGTGCAGTCAGGCGCTTTTCGGCCATGGCGGGGTAGATTTCATAACGCAGACCGTGAATGGCGGCGCCGTTTTCCGCCGCGCGCACATAGCCGCGAAATTCCGCCCAGGCCCCGCAGGCGCCGCGGACCGGCTCGGGCAAAGGCGGCGAGGGTGGCAGCGCGTCGTCGAAAAACTTGATTTCCTGCCACATCGATTGATTAGCCGCCGGAGACGGGCGGGAGGAGGGCGACGATGTCGCTGTTGGCAAAAGTGTCGCCAGGGCGGGCGTAGTCGTTGTTGCGGGCGAGGTGGAGGGTGGCGCGGTATTGGGCGAGCGCGGGGCGAAGGGCGAGCAGGCGCTCCCACAAGGCATCGGTGGTGAGTGGTTCCGCAACTTCGAGATCATCCTCGCGGCGACCGAGCGCTTTGGCGACGTGCGCGAAGTAGAGAATTTTCATGGAAGAAGAGGCGGCTGAAGCGAGGGCAAAAAAAGGGGAATTTAACGGGTGGATTTTGTCCCTGGGTAAGACCGGGCCCAAAGAGGGCCGGCGCAAGCGACGCCCCAACGACCCTAGCCACCGATGGCGGTCATGGGGCGGGCGGGCTGGTAGACGTCCTTGAAGCCGTGGGCGGCGGGCTTGCGGACCAGCGCGTTTTGGAAAACGGCGGCAACCGCTTCATCGCGGCCCTCGGGGCGCAAGGCGGAGAGCAAATCGAACTCGAGGGCGTCGCCGAGGCAGGGGCGGAGTTTGCCGTCGGCGGTGACGCGCATTTTGTTGCAGCGCTCGCAGAAGCAAGTCTCGGTCAGCGCGCCGATGAAGCCGACGAGCGCGCCGGTGTTTTTCAGGCGGAAATAGCGCGCGGGGCCGTGGCCGATTTTTTCCTGTTCCTTGTCCAGCGGGAGCAATTCATCGCGGGCGCGCAAAACTTGCTGCACGTCGGCGATGGGGAAGAAGTTGGATTCGTTGAGCACGTCGCGGCGCGTGAGCGGCATCAGCTCGATGAAGCGCAGCGGGCAGGAACGGGCGGCGGCGAATTCGACGAGGGGCCAGATTTCCCGCTCGTTGACGCCGCGCATCAGGACGCAGTTTAATTTGATGCGGGTGAAGCCGGCGGCGCGGGCGGCCTCAATGCCGGCGAGGACGCGGGCCAGGTCGCCGCCAGTGATGCGGTGGTAGAGGGCGGGGTCGAGGGCGTCGAGGCTGAGGTTGACGCCGGTGAGGCCAGCCTGGCGCAGGGGCGCGGCGAGTTTTTCGAGGAGGACGCCGTTGGTGGAAAGGCCGAGAGTTTCGACGCCGGGGATTTCCCAAATCCGCCCCACGAGGTCGACGACGTTTTTGCGGACAAGCGGTTCGCCGCCGGTGAGGCGGAACTTGCGGAAGCCAAGGCCGGCGGCAACGCGCGCGACGCGGACGATTTCGTCGTCGGTGAGGGTGTCCGCACGGGCCTGCCAGCCGGTGTAGCCCTCGGGCATGCAATAGAGGCAACGCTCATTGCAGCGGTCGGTGATGGAGATACGGAGATAGTCCACCGTACGGCCATCGGGCGCGGCGAGGGTCGGCGCAGGCATGATAAGCTCAGGGTAGGAGGAAATGCGGGCGGTCGCAAGCGGTTTTGAGCGGCGGCAAAATGCAAAAAGAGTTGTGCGGCAGGGGCGGATACGGGCAATATGCCGGTTCGGCCTCGGCCGGTTTCACCCCATGGGCAACCCTGTTTACCGCCTCGAAGCGCATTTCAGCGGCCGCGTGCAGGGCGTGGGCTTTCGCTACACCGCGCGCCAGATTGCGCAGGGGTTCACCGTGACGGGGCAGGTGCGCAACCTGGAAGACGGGCGGGTGCACCTGGTTGCGGAAGGCGCGGAGAACGAGGTGCAGGAATTTCTCCGTGAAATTCAGGTGCAGATGCAGCAATATATCAAGGAGACGGCCACAGCGCCGCTGCCCGGCCCGGCGCAATTTCGCGGATTTAATATTGGCTAAGCGCCGCCCCACCCCGCCCCGCCATGTCCACGCCCGCCATCCGCATCCGGCACCTGACGAAGGATTTTCGTTTGGGGCTACGGCTGGTGAAATTGCGGGCGGTGGACGACTTGTCGTTCGCGGTGGCGGACAACGAGGTGTTCGGGCTGCTGGGGCCGAACGGTTCGGGCAAGAGCACGACGATGAAGGTCATCCTCGGGCTGCTGGAGCCGACGCACGGCGATTGCGAAATTTTTGGGATACGCAGCAACACGGTGGAAGCGCGGCGGCTGGTGGGGTATCTGCCGGAGGCGCCGTATTTTTACCGTTTCCTGACCGGGCGCGAACTGGTGGCGTATTACGCGGGCATTTGTGGCGTGCCCAAGCGCGAGCAGGCCAAGCGCGTGGCGGAAGTGCTCGAACTGGTGGACATGACGGCGGCGGCGGACCGGCGCGTGGGGACGTATTCGAAGGGCATGTTGCAGCGCGTGGGTCTCGCCCAGGCGGTGGTGCACGACCCGCGGCTGGTCATCCTCGACGAGCCAACGGCGGGAGTGGACCCCATCGGCGCGCAGGCCATCGGCGACATGATCATGGAGCTGAAGCGGCGCGGAAAGACGGTGCTGCTGTGCTCGCATTTGCTGGCGCAGGTGGAGGGCGTATGCAACCACGTGGCAATTTTGCACAAGGGCAAATTGGTGGCGGAAGGCGCGGTCGCGGACTTGCTGCGGCGGCAGGGCGTGAGCAACCTCGCAGTAGAAAACCTGACGCCGGCCGCGCGGGCGGAGGTGGAGGCGGCGCTGGCGCGGCACGGGGCGAAATTGCGCGGCGTGGGCGACGCACGGGTGGCGCTGGATGAATTTTTCCTGAGCAAAATCAGCGCAAGCAAGCCGGCGGAAAAGCAGGAGCGGCCATGAAACAATCCCTCGGCCATATCGTGCAGATTGCGCGACTGACGTTCCTCGAGGCGGTGCGGCAGCGGTTTTTCAATTTCGTGCTGCTGCTGATGCTGGCGCTCATCGGCAGCGCGAGTTTTTTCCGGCGGTTCGATTTTGGCAACCAGGAGCTGCACTTCATCGCAAACTTCGGGATGGGCGGGCTGGAATTTTTCGGGGCGCTGCTGGCGGTGGTGGCGTCGGCGCAGTTGTTTTTCGGCGAGATGGAGAACCGGACGGCGTTGACGCTGCTGGCGAAGCCGGTGCGGCGGTGGGCGTTCATCGCGGGCAAGCTGCTCGGGGTGATGGCGCTGCTGCTGGTGTTCGTGACGCTGCTGACGGCGGCGCTGGCGGCGTATCTTAAATGGCGACAGGGCGAGCTGATGGAAATCTGGCACCAGGCGCTGCTGGCGAAGGAAGTGGACACGGAGATGCCCGAGGCCTTCCGCGTGCAGTTTGGCGGGCTGGCGCTGGACGCGCTGCTGCAATGGCTGAAGTTCGACGTGCTGGCGGCGATCACGCTGCTGGTGGCGAGCTATTCGAACACGAACATGTTCACGGTCATCTCGTCGTTTTTCATCTACCTGATTTGCCAGTTGGAATACATCGCGCGGGAGCAGCTGGACGACCTCAAGGTGGAGGCGCTGAAGCGGCTGGTGCTGCTGGTGAGCTGGATTTTCCCGAATTTTCAATTGTATTCGATTGGCGACCTGCTGGTGTTCCCGGCGCGGGTGCCGATACCCGACCATGCGATCTGGGCGGCGATCGAGTACTCGGTAATTTACCTCGTGGTTTTCTGGGCGCTGGCGTCGCTGAGTTTCCGGCGGCGGGAAATTTAAACCATGGCGATGGACCACAGCACGTGGCTATGGCGCAGGGGCATTCCGCTGGCGGAATGTCTGGGCGTGCTGCTGTTGACGGGGTGGCTGCTGCAGCCGACGCAGGAAACAGTGTGGCAGGAAGTGCGCGCCCGGCAGCCGGAATTGAATTTGAAGGAGCTGGGGGACAATCTTGGGCAGGGCACGCTGCTGGGAGTGCTGGGCGGGTTCCGCTCCATCGTGGCGGATTTCATCTGGATCAAGGGCTACACCGATTGGGAAAAACGAGACCGGCCGAACACGGAGGCGTCGGTGTGGCTGGCGGCGACGGTGGACCCGGAGAATCTGCAATTTTGGGACGAGGGCTCGAGCATGATCGGCCTGGACATCCCGGCGTGGACACTGCGGCAGTTTCCGCCGCCCAAATCGGCGGCGGAGCAGCAGGAACAGAATGCGGAGGCCAACCGGGTGATGCGCGAGCAAGGGTTGCGGGCAATTGACCTGCTTGAGCACGGCCTGAAATTCAAGCCGCACAGCTACACGCTGCTCAAGGACGAGGCGCAGCTTTACTATCGGCTGTCGAATTTCCCGAATGCGGAGCCGACGGACCTGCCGAACGCGGCGGCGAAATTTCGCGAGGCCGCCGATGCGACGACGCAGCCCTACCTGGCGGCGCGGTTGTACATCCGCCTGCTGCGGATGATGGGCAAGGACCGCGAGGCGTACGATTATCTGGTGAACAACTTCTACCCCAGCCTGCCCAACAACGTGCCAGACGTGCAAAAGGCGCT
>DASZWY010000120.1:0-35083 GCA_035546135.1 Opitutales bacterium | reverse complement strand
GGAGCCGGCGGCGTTGGCGGCCGCGCTCGAACGCGCGATCCGCGACGCCGATTGGCGCGCGGCGGCGAAAGCCCCGGCGCAGGCCCGGGTCCAGGAGCGGTTTGACGCTCGCCGCAATGCGGCCAAGTGGATTGAGTTGTTTAGCACCAAGGCTGCTCGAGCACCAGCGTGACCTAGTTCACAAATTTCCCGTCTGACATCCGCAGGACATTATCGGCGCGGCGGGCCAGTTCCGGATTGTGCGTCACCATCAGCACGGTGTGGCCCTTTTCGCGCGCCAGTTGCGCCAGCAAATCGAAAACATGTCCCGAATTCTGCTGGTCGAGGTTCCCGGTCGGCTCGTCGGCGAGCAGGAGGGCCGGGTCGTTGGCCAGGGCGCGCGCGATGGCCACGCGTTGCTGTTCGCCGCCGGAGAGCTGGGTCGCGAGGCGGCCGGCTTTGTCGCCGAGGCCGACCTCACCGAGTAGTTGCCGGGCGCGTTGCTCCATTTGGGTGGGGCTGAGGCGGCCCAGCTTGCGCATGGGCAACTGCACGTTTTCGAGCGCGGTGAATTCCGGCAGCAGGAAGTGAAATTGAAAAATAAAGCCCAGCAGGCGGTTGCGCGCGGCCGTGCGCTCGGCATCGGAGGCGGCGGACATGCGCTCGCCCGCGATCCAGATGTCGCCGGCGTCCTGCCGGTCGAGCAGGCCGAGCAAATACAAGAGCGTGCTTTTGCCGCAACCCGACGGCCCAGCCACGGCGTAAAGTTTGCCCGGCTGCAACTCGAGGCTCAGCCCGCGCAGGACGTGCGTGCGCGTCTCGCCCTGGCCGAGGTGGCGGTGCAGGTTTTCCGCGCGGAGAATGGCCGTGGCTTCGGACATGGGTTCAAGCGGCGGCGCCGCGGATGATTTCGCCCGGTTCGACGCGGGCGGCGCGGCGCGCGGGAATCCAGCTCGCAATGAGCACGACGACTGTGGCGGCAATCACCGCCGCGAGATAATGCCACGGCGACCAGGCGACAACAAAATGGTCGGTCGAAAACACCCCGCGGATGCGCAAGGGGATGTTCGCCACGAGCCACGTTCCGGCGGCGCCAAACGCGCACCCGAGCACGCTGCCCGCGCCGAGCACGATCAGCCCTTGCAGGAGGAAAATGCGCGAGATGTCGCGCCGGGTGTAGCCCATGGAGCGCAAAATCGCGATCTCCCGGGTTTTTTCGAGCACGATCATTGCGAGGGTGTTGAACATGCCGAGGCCGGAAATCAGAATGATGGTCGAAACCGTCAGTGCCGACGAGGCGCGGAGGGCGCGAAACACGTCGAGCCAGATTTTCTCGCGCTCCTGCCACGGCACGACGCCATGGCCGAGCACCGCGGTCATTTGCGGCGCCTCATCCGCCGCGCGCGCGTTGTCGCGCAGGTTGGCCTGGAGGTAGGTGACGCCGAACGGCTGCGCGAGGATGGCGCGCGCCTCGGGCAGGTGGACGATGATGCGCTCCTTGTCGACGTGCTCGACGCCGCTTTCGAAAATCGCCTCGACGCGGTAGCGGGCGCTGCGCCCGGCCTGGCTGAGGACCACCGCATCGCCCACGGCGAGATTTTCCCGCGCAGCCAGCATCGCGCCGACGATGACGCCCTTGGGGTTCGCGCGAAAATCGTCGAGGCGGCCGAAAACAATCTGATGGCCAAGGTCGGAGACGGCGAGAAAGTCGTCGAGGTTGACCCCGAAAATTTGCGCGGGCTGGGTGCGCGAGTTGCTGGCCATCTCGATGTTGCCGCGCAACACCGGCGACACCGCGGCGACGTTGGCAAATTGCCGCAACCCCTCCGTAATCAACTGGGGAAATTCGACGCCGGGGATGTATTTGCGCTGGTTGTCCTGCAGCGGCTGCAGGCGGTCCTCGACGTGCAGTGAGCCGTCGGTGGCCAGCGCGGTGTGGGTGAAAAATTGCTCGAAGCCGCTCGTCTGCGCCTGGGTGATGATGAAGAGGCCGACGCCAAAGACGATGCCGCTGAGGCTCATCAGCATCGCGCGCTTTTTGGCGAACAAAAAGCGCACCGCAATATGGAAGGTGGTCTCCACGCGCGAGGGTGCAGGGTTATTTCGCCGCCGGATTGTTGGCGAGGCGCACGCGGTCGCCATTGCGGAACTGGTCGAGATTGTCGGTCAGCACGACTTCGCCTTCGCTGACGCCATCGGTGATTTCAGCGGCGGCGAGGGTGAGGAAGCCCGTCTTGACCGTGCGCACCTCCACGCGGCCGTTTTTGACGACGAAGACATTGTCGCCAAACAGGGCGCGGCGGGGAATGAGCAGGGTGTTTTCGTGCTCGCCGCAATTGAAGCGCACTTCGCCGGTCAGGCCGGCAAAGAGGCGCGAGGGCGGGTTGGGGATGTCCAGCAGGACGGTGAAGCGCTGCGTTTCCTTGTCGCTGCTGGGAAGAATGCTGCGCACGGTCGCGGGAAATTCCACGTCCGGATACGCGAAGAACGTGACGGCGGCGCTTTGCTTTTCGTGCACGGCGGCGATGTCGTCCTGGTTCACCTCGGCCTGGATTTTTAGATCTTTGCTGATGAGGCCGGCGACGGGGCCGCCTTTGTCCACCTGGTCGCCGGGGTGGGCGTAGACAATCGTGATGAAGCCGTCGTAAGGCGCGATGACGTCGAGGCGTTTCAACTGGTCGGCGTAATCGTCCACTTGGATTTGCAGGACTTGGGCCGCAGCGGCCAAATCGGAACGTTCTTTTTCGGCGAGAGCCGTTTGGTGCTCGGCGGTTTGCTGGAGGCGGGTGTAATTCGCCGCGGTTTCAAATGGCGGGTCGTGCTTGAACAACGGCTCGGCGTTGGCGAGGTCCTGTTCGGCAATGCTTTGCTGGATTTCCGACGGCAGTTTTTTTGCGAGCAACGACTGGTCCTGCTTGAGCTGCGTCTCGGCCTCGTTTTTCAGAAAACCGAGTTGGCCTGAGTCCAGCCGCGCCAGCAGTTCGCCTGCTTTGACCTCGCGTCCTTCGGCGAGCGCGTAATTGTCCGTTTGCACAATGCCGCCCGCCGGGCTGACAATCGTGGACAGGGAATTGGCGTCCACGCTCACGCTGCCGGTCACGGTGTAGGTGGCCTTGCCGCGTGCAACGAGCGCCGCGGGCGCGGTAGGCACAAACAAATGTGCCGCAGCCCACCAGATGAGCCCGGCGGCCAGCAGGAGGATGACGATTAAAGTGAGTCGTTTCATGTCAGCGAGGTTTGGTGAAGGGCGGGGCGTTGGCCAGCGCCGGGTCGCGGAAAATGTCCGCCAGAAAACTGTAATACGCCGCCGCAATGTCGGCTTGGCGGGAAAGGATTTGCTCGCGCGTGTCTAGCAGCGCGTCGCGCGCGTCATCCAGGCCGGTCTGCTCCATCTGGCCGGTCCGCTGGAGGATTTGCACGCGGCCGTAGTCCTGCTGCTGCTGTTGGTATTCGCTCTTGAGCACGCCGAGCGCGCGCAGGCCGAGGTCAATACGGTTCAGCGAATCCTGGGCGTCATTGAAAGTTTCATCGCGCGAGTCGGCGAGCTTCGTTTCCGCGAGGCGTTTTTGCGCGTAGAGGGCCTGGGTGGCGGCCAAGGTCTCGCCGCGGTCGAAGAGGTTCCAGCTGCCGGTCACGCCGATGAAAAAGATGGTGGCGAATTTCAGGCCCTTGTTGGAATCATTGATATAGGGCGCCTGGCTGATGCTGGCGGTGAGGTCGAACATCGGCAGGTGGTTGGCGTTGCTGATGGTGATTTGGCGGTCGAGCGCCTTCTCGTCCAAGTCGGCCTTGCGCGCGGTCAGCGACTGGTTGAAGCCGTTCTTTTGGTATTCCGCGTATTGGGCGGCAAGGTCGGATTGGTCGAGCACCGGCACGAAGATATAGTCCGGCACGTCGCGCGCTTCGAACGAACGCGAGCCGCTGAGCCGGCGGAATTCCGCGAGTTGCGACTTGAACCGGGCCTGCGCCTCGTCGCGACGGATTTGGGCGGCGTTCCAGTCCAGTTCGGACTGGTTGACCTGGGCGGGGGTGGCGCGGCCTTGCGCGAGGAGGAGGTGTTGCTTGTCGAGGCGGTTTTTGGCCGAAGCGACGCGCGCCTCCAGCAAGCCGGCTTGGGCCTTTTGCACGACGAGGCCGAGGTAGCGCCGGCGCAAATCCACGCAGAGTTGCGCGTAGGCGAGAATGGCGTCGTTCTGCGCGATTTGTTCCTTCAGGATGCCGAGGTCGGTTTGCGCGTCGAATGCGCCCCAGTGGAAGAGCGGCTCGCTGGCTTGCAAGGTTACCGAGCCGCCCGGGGTGAAGGTGCTGCTTGAGGAGCCGGAGACGCTGGTCTGGTAATATAAGCCCGCGCTGTAGCTGGCGCTGATGAGCGGCATATGCCGCATCCAACTGCGAAAGCGCGAAGCGTCGGATTGGGCCACGCTGTCGGCCTGCTCGCGCATCACCGGCGAATCCGTGGCGGCGAAGGCCAGCATTTCGTCGAATTGCTGCTCGGTTGCGGGCAACGGCTGGCCGGGCGCCGGGCGAACGTATTCCGGCAATGGCTGCAAAAGCGGATCCGTGCTTTCCGGGGATTGTGCGAAAAGCGGCGCCGCCAGCATGATTATACCCGGAATCGCCCGCGCGAGGATGCGGGCAAAGGGACGATGGGGCTGGCGAAACGTCGGCATGAAAATTCCCGAGTGAGATTCAGCGGGCGGAGCAGCGCGGGCAAGACTGAAAATCTCAGGCTTTGGTCCGGCGGGACAGGGCCCTGGCCCAGGAATGAAGCTGGCGCGCGTAATCGGCCCAAGTGGGAAATTGCCGGGCGGCGGCCTCGGCGCACAGGCGGGCATGCAAGGCATCGTCATCCAGAAGCGTATCCATGGCTGTAACCAGCTGCGAAACGGACGGCTCGGGCATGACCAGGCAACCGCCGCCAAGTGCAACCTCACCCAGCGCGCCGCCCGTGCCGCAAATGCAGGGACGCGCGCGCACCAGACTTTCGGCCACCGGCAAGCCGTAGCCTTCGTAAAGCGAGGGGTACACGGTGAAACGGCAGCGCGCATAAAGCTCCTCGAGGCGCTGGTCGCTCACTACACCGGCCAGTTGCAGCGGACGTCCCGCGGACTGCAAGGCCTGCGCCAGCCCGAGCGCGCCGGCGGCGGTTTCCTTGCGAGGCAAGCCGGCCAGGATGAGCCGGAAATGCCGGCCTTTGCGCCAGAGCATCTCGGCCGCGCCCAGCAGGGCGAGGTGGTTTTTGCGGCCTTCAATCGAACCCACGGATAAAATCATCGCGCCGACGCCATGGTTGTCCGCCGGATGCGGCGGGGCGGGCGCGGGTGGCGGGTTCACGCCGAGTGGAATCGCGGTGACGGGCGGTGGTTCGCGCACGCCGAGGCGCGTCCATTGCTCGAGCAGCTCCACCCGGGAAGCGGCGGAAATGGCGGCCACGCCGTCAAACGCAGCGAGTTCGCGGAGATAATTTTCGATGCGCGCCACGTTGCCTGCGGGGGTGAGCTGCGGCAGGCGCAAGGCCACGGCGTCATAAAACACCGCGACCGCCGGGCCACCGAGCTTGGCGCGCAAATCCGCGTAGCGTGGAAAATTTTCCGCCGAAAAAATTTCCGGCACGAGCAGCGGCGCGCCGCGGAATTTTACCCAGTCCGGCTCGCGGCCTCCGCGCAGATAACCGCGAAGTTTCTGGCCCAGGGTCCAGACCTCGCTGCGCGACGTGCCGGGTTTTTCCGCGGCGGCGGGGTGGAGGAGGGCCTGCTCGGTTTTGTCCGGCACGCGCCAGCGTTTGGCGAAGGGGTCGTAAACGAGCGCCTGCGGTTCCGCGCCGGTTTCGGCCAGCGCGGCGTAAAGTTGCCGCGCCACACGCTGCACGCCGGTGGCCGAGCGGACGTGCGCGGTGTGGGTGAGGTCGAGGACGGCGGACATGCGGCGGTTAGTGCGCCGCGCCGTTTTCCAGCATCACCGGCACGAGGTCTTTGGTGGTAAGCAGGGTGACGAACTGCTTGAGCGCGGGGGTGAGCACACGGCCCTTGCGGTGGATGATGGCGAGCGGGCGCACGAGCTTGCGGCCCTTGATGTGCAGGCGGCAGAGATGCTTCTGTTTCAGCTCCGGCAGCACGGTCGCCTCGGGCACCAGCGCGATGCCGGCGTCGATTTCCACGGCGCGCTTGACGGTCTCGATGTTGTCGAACTCGCGCACGGGTTTGATGTCAATTTTGTTGTCCTTGAAAATCTGGTCGGTGGCTTTGCGCGTGGGGATGTCCTGGTCGAAGCCGATGAACTCGTATTGCGAAAGCTCCTCGATGCCGACTTCCTTGCGCGAGGCGAGCGCGTGCTTGGGCGAGCAGATGATGATGAGCTGGTCCTCGTGGAAGGGGATGATTTCGAGCTGGCGGTGCTTGATGGGAAACGCGACGAGGCCCATGTCCACCGCGTTGTGCAGCACGTCCTCATACACCATGTTCGAGCGCCGGTATTCGACGCGGATGTTGACCGCGGGAAATTCCTTCAAAAATTCCTTCACGTAGGCCGGCAGCTCGTGCAGGCCGATGGAGTAAATCGTCGAGATGTGGATTTCGCCGCTGACGGTCTTGCGCATTTCCTGCAGTTCGCTCGAGAGTTGCTCCGACATCTGGATGAACTGGCGCGCCGCCTCGTAAATTTTCTGGCCCTCCGGCGTCAGGCGGAAGTGCTTTTGCGCGCGGTCCACGATCAGCACGTTGAAGTGCTTTTCCATGGCGCGCATCTGCTGGCTGACCGCCGACTGCGTGATGCCGTTGATTTTGGCCGCGCGCGAAAAGCTCTGGCTCTCGACGAGGTCGGTGAAAATTTTGAAATTTTCGATGTGCATGGTAAGCGAATGTAATGCAGAATGCGCACAAGGCAACTCAGAATTAGCATAACTAATAGCACGGCCATGATAAGTTACTCAGAATTTCTGACCAATCTGGCGCGCGTGCGCGAGCGCGTTAATACCGCCTGCGCCAAGTCGGGGCGCGACCCGGCGGGGGTCAAGATTTTGGCGGTGACGAAGACACATCCGGCCGATGCCGCCCTGTATGCGCACCGCGCGGGCCTGGCTGGGGCGGGGGAAAACCGCGTGCAGGAGGCGCTCGACAAAATCGCCGTCTGCCCAGACCCCGCCGTGCGCTGGGAACTCATCGGCCACTTGCAAAGCAACAAGGCCGCGAAGGCCGCGGCGGCATTTGCGCGGATCCAGTCGGTGGATCGCGCCGAACTGGCGCAAAAGCTCGACCGTGCGGCGGCGGCGCTGGGCAAAGCACTGCCGGTGCTGCTGCAAATCAACGCGGGCGACGACCCGGCGAAATTCGGCGCGAGTTGCGCCGAGGCCCCGGCTTTGCTCGAAGCCGCGTTGAAATGCCCCGCGCTCAAGGTCGAGGGCCTGATGACGATTGCGCCGCTTGCGCCGGACAATCCGGCGGTGGCCGAAAAATGTTTTGTCCGTCTGCGGGAAACGCGCGACGCCCTCGCCAAACAATTTGGCGTGCCGCTCGCGGAACTCTCCATGGGCATGACCGACGATCTCGACGCTGCCGTCCGCGCGGGCAGCACATTGGTGAGGGTGGGGACGGCTTTGTTTGGCAAGCGGTGAATGTTTTTGTTTGAACCTTCATGGCCACTTCCAACCGAAATTGCGCCTGGTGGATTCCCCCGCTCTACCTCGCGGAGGGACTGCCGAGCGCGGTGGTGACGGGCATGGCGGGCGTGGCGCTGCTCGACTTTGGGCACTCGGCGGCGGAGACGGCGGTGTACACGAGCCTGCTCGCCTTGCCCTGGGCTTTTAAACCCTTTTGGGCGCCGGCGATTGAGCGCTTCGGCACGCAACGCCGCTGGATAATTTCCATGCAGGCGACACTGGCGCTGTTGTTGGCCGCACTGGCATGGGTGCTGCCTGAGCAAAATTGGCTGGCCATCACGCTGGCCTTGCTTGGGGGCATTGCCTTCGCGTCGGCGACTCACGACATCGCCGCGGATGGCTTTTACATCGCGGCATTGGATGAGCACCGGCAGGCGGAATGGTCCGGGGTGCGGAATACTTTTTTCCGGCTGGCGTTGCTCGCGGGCAACGGCGGCCTGGTCTGGCTGGCGGGACATTATGAGAAAAGCCTGGGTCTTGGCCCGGCGTGGACGCTGGCTTTTATGGCCGCGGCCACGACTTTCGGTCTGATGGCTGTTTACGACAATTGGGCCATCCCGCGGCTGGTTGCGGCGTCATCGGCGGGCGCGAACCGACCGGCTCCCCCCAAAAAATCGCCAATGTTTACGGAAGCTTGGGGCGCATTTGTGCAAAAGCCCGCCTTTCTGCAAATCTTGGCCTTTATCCTGCTGTATCGTTTTGCCGAAGGGCAGGTGCAAAGCTCCAACAAGGCCTTCTTTCTCGCCAAGCCTTTGGCGGGCGGGTTGGGTCTGAGCGCGGATGCCGTCGGCCTGCTCTATGGCACTTATGGAACGCTCGCGCTCATCCTGGGCGGAATCCTTGGCGGCCTGGCGATTGCCCGCACCGGCCTGCGCCGCCAGTTGTGGCCGATGGCCGCCGCCATGAACCTCCCCAATCTGCTCTATGTCTGGATGGCCTGGGCGCAACCGCAGCATCACGCGGTCATCGGGTGCGCCATTTTCCTCGAACAATTCGGCTACGGCTTTGGCTTTGCGGCCTTCATGGTTTACCTCCTTTACGTTTCGCGCGGGGAGCACGCCACGGCGCATTACGCGATTTGCAGCGCGCTGATGGCCGTCGGCGTGGCGCTGGCCGGGCTGGTGGCGGCGGAAGTGCTTTCCCTCACGGCGACGCTGCCTGGCGGCGGTTACCGGCAATTTTTCACCTGGGTCATGGCGAGCACCGTGGTCAGCTTTGCCACGTTGTGGAAATTGCCGCTGGCGGGGGATTTTGGCCAGGCCCGCCGCGCCGGTTGATTCCCGAATCTTTGTCGCTATACTTTATGATTACCATGGACTCGACCCAGCGCCGTCACGACCCGTATCAGACGGAACGGGAGCGCATGGTGGTCGAGCAAATCGAGGCCCGCGGGGTGCGCGACCCCCGCGTGCTGGCGGCCCTGCGCGAAGTGCCCCGGCACCAATTCGTTCCGCAGCCCCTGCGTGCCGAGGCCTACCATGACCGCCCGCTGGCCATCGGCCACGGCCAGACTATTTCGCAACCCTACGTGGTTGCGCTGATGACGGAGCTGGCCCATGTGCGGCCTTCCGCCAGGGTGCTGGAGATTGGCACGGGCTGCGGCTACCAGACGGCGTTGCTCGCCGAGCTGGCCCGCGAGGTGTTTTCCATCGAGTTTGTCGAGCCGCTGGCGGCGGCGGCGGCGCGGCTGCTGGCGGATTTGGGCTACCACAACGTGCGGGTGCGGGCGGGCGACGGCTCGAACGGCTGGCCCGAGGAGGCGCCGTTTGACGTCATCCTCGTGACGGCGGCGCCCCGGGTGGTTCCCGATCCGCTCCTCGAGCAACTCAAAATCGGCGGCCGGCTCGTGGTTCCGGAAGGCGGCGAGAGCCAGACCCTGCGCGTCTACACCCGGACGGAGGCCGGCTTTGCCATCCAGGACAGCATCGGCGTGCGCTTTGTGCCGATGGTCGGCGCGGCGGCGGGCGCCGGGCCGGAATGATGGCGCCGGACATTTGGCTCACTGCGTGCTTAAAAACAAATACAACGTCTGCGCCAGCATATAGATGAGTATCGCATACAAAATCCATTTCATCGGCCACGGCTTGCCGGCGGGCCGGCCGGGCGGGGCGGGGGGTGGTTCGGGCTCGGGCATGGGTGGTAATCGGGATTGCTTTGCGCGGCAGCGGCGCTTAATAAATAATCTTTTCGTTTCAAGCTCCAGCCGTTTCGACGGCTGATTCCGACCCCCACCGTCATGCAAGCGGCGCCGAGAGTCAAGCTGGGCAGCCTGCCCCAGGTTTTGCCATGGCCGTATTTGGCGTGCGGGCGGGACGGCGTTATCCGCCATGCCAACCGCCATCTCGCGCGTTTGCTCGGCGCGGATGCCGCCGCGCTGGCGGGCCAGCCGCTTGCGCAATGGTTCATGCAGGACGACGAGCAGAGCGGCACGCTGGCGGATGTCCTTGGCAAGGTCACGCCCGGCCAGGCCTGGCACGGCCGGCTCAATTACGCCTCGGGGAGTGACCGCGTCGCGATTGAAGTGGTGCTCGAGGCCGACCCGGCGGAAGCGGGCCAGCTGTGGCTCATCGCGCTCGAGAATCCGATTATCAACGAACAGATGGTGATGAGCGCCCGCAGCGAATTGCACCTGCTGCAAATCCTGATGGACCACACCATTGACTACGTGTTCTTTCTCGACCTGGAAGGCCGCTTTGTTGTGACCAACTCCGCCTTTCAGGGCGCGTTGCAAGTCGCCTTCCCCGGCCAGGAAATCGGGCGCGAATTCCGCGATTTCGTCGAAGAGCAGACCGCGAAGGAATTTGCCGAGACCAGCGCCCTCGTCCTGGCCTCGGGCAAGCCGCTGCTCAATCACGTCAGCCTATTCCGCTTCAAAAACGGCGCGGGCCATTGGGTGCAGTCCAACAAGATGCCCGTCCTTGGCCAGCACCGCAAGTGCATCGGCCTGGTCTGCGTCTCGCGCGACATCACCCAGCAGCGCGAATACGAGGAGAAACTGCGCTCCGCCATCCGCCAGGCCAACCTCGCCAGCCAGGCCAAGAGCGACTTCCTCGCCAACGTCTCGCACGAAATCCGCACGCCCATCAACGGCATCATCGGCATGAGCGAGCTGTGCCTGGAAACCTCCCTCTCCACCGAGCAGCAAAGCTACCTGCAATCCGTGCTCTCCTGCTCGAACACGCTGTTGTCGCTCATCAACGACATTCTCGACTTTTCGAAAATCGAGGCCGGCCAACTGCAACTGGAAAATATTTCCTTCAATCTGCTCCACTGCCTTGAGGAGACGGTCAGCCAGTTCTCGTTCCAGACCTTGGAAAAAGGCCTCGAGCTCGCCGTGGATTTCGCGCCCGAATTGCCCCAGCTCGTCCGCGGCGACCCGACGCGCTTCAAGCAAATCCTCTACAACCTGCTCAGCAACGCCATCAAGTTCACGGACGAGGGCGAGATTGTCGTGCGCGCCCGGCCCCTCCAGTCGGAAGTGGACAACGTGCGCGTGATGCTGTCCGTGGCCGACACCGGCATCGGCATCCCGGCGGGGCGGCTCGAGGTGATTTTCCAAAGCTTCACCCAGGCGGACGCCTCCACCACGCGCAAATACGGCGGCACGGGCCTGGGCCTCGCCATCTGCAAAAAACTCTGCGAACTCATGGGCGGCACGATCCGCGTCGAAAGCAAACCCCGCAAAGGCTCGACGTTTGAGGTGGAGATTCCGTTCGGCCTGCCCCCGCGGCAGCCGTCGTCCACGCCCGCCCGGCTCGCGCGACTGCGCGGCCTGCGCGCCATCATCATCGACGACAACCAGACCAACCGCACCATCCTCGTGCGCCTGTGCGAGCAATGGGGCTTTGTCGCCACTGGCGTGTCCTCCGGCCTCGAAGGGCTCGACACGCTCGAGGCCGCCGCGCGCAAACAGCAGCCGTATCAATTGGTGCTGCTCGACCAGCATATGCCCGAATTGAGCGGGCTGGACGTCGCCGCGCTCGTGCTCAACCGCCCGTCGCTCGCCGGCGTGAAAATCATCCTGCTTTCCTCGTCGCTCAATCTGGCGGAATCCTCGCGTGCCGCGGCCTTGGGCATCTCGCGCAGCCTCACCAAGCCGGTGAAGCAAAAATACCTGCTCGACCTCATCCTCGATGAAATGGGCAGCGGCCCGGCCCGGGTTTCGCCCACCCGGATGAAGGACGAGGTTGACGAAGCCGGGGCCGCCGCCGATTCGCCGCGCGACATCCTGCTGGTCGAGGACAATCCCATCAACCAGGAAGTTTGCGTCAAGCGCCTCAACAAAATGGGCCACAAGGTCACCGTCGCCAACAATGGCGCGGAGGCCGTCGAGGCTTTCCGCCGGGGCGCTTTCGACCTCGTGCTCATGGACGTGCAAATGCCCGTCATGGACGGTTTCGAGGCCACGCAACGCATCCGCGACATCGAACGCACGCTCGACCGCTACACGCCCATCATCGCGATGACGGCCCGCGCCATGAAGGGCGACGAGGAGCATTGCCTGCGGGTCGGCATGGACGGCTACATGGCCAAGCCTTTTCGCGCTTCAAAACTCGCCGAGTTGCTGCAAACCATCGAGCCCCCGGCCGTGACGCCCGCGGTTCCCCCGCCGCCCCCGCCGGAGGACGACGATGATTTGCGCCCCTACGATTTGCGCGACCTCCTCGGCAAAATGGCCACGGACGACGCCGAGGACTTGCTGCTGGCCACCGAGGTCTTTTTGCGCCACCACGGTGAGGAAATCGCCGCGCTGGAATCGGCGTGGAAGGCGGGCACAAAAGACGACCTGCACAAGCGCGCGCACCGCATCAAGGGCGGCGTCGCCGCTTTGCGCGCCCGCCGCGCCCAGCGCCTGGCGCAGGAAGTGGAGGCCGCGGCCCGCCAGGGCGACCGTGCGACGACGGACCGCCTCGTCCCAGAGCTTATCGCCGAGTTGCATCATATGGCCGCAAGCATCCGCCTGGCCGGCGCTAAAAAAGCCCCGGCGAATTGAACGGCGTCACGATTTTTTGCGCAGGAAGCCGCGGTCGCGCAGCCAGTCGGCAAAGCGTTGCGGCCAATCGGCCACCGCGCCTTTCGTTGTCGGGCGCAGGCCAAAGCCGTGGCCGACCCCGGCGTAAATATGCAGGTCCGCCGGCACGCCCGCGCGTTTGAAGAGGAGATACACATTGGCCAGTCCTTCGGAAATGTCCGTGCGGTCTTGTTCGCCGCAGCACAGAAAAGCGGGCGGTGAATCTTTCGTCGGCTGAATGGAGGCGGAGTTGCCGGGATACATCAGCCCCTGGAATGCGGGTTTGCAGCCCTGGCGCTCGACGGGGTCGGTGGCGTCGGCCTGGCCGTTGTCGTTGCGCATGGAAACGAGCGCGGCCAGCTCGCCGCCGGCGGAAAACCCGATGACGCCCACGCGCGCGGGGTCCACGCCCCATTCCGCCGCATGCGCGCGCACGACGCGCAGCGCCCGCTGCGTGTCCGCCAGCTCGTCTTTCTCGACGGTGTAGGTCGAGCCGGGTTCCTTCGCGAGGCGGTATTTTAGAACGAACGCGGCGATGCCGTGGCTGGCCAGCCATTGGGCGACGTTGAAGCCTTCGTGGTCGGCCCAGATTTCGCTGTGACCGCCACCGGGGATGACGAGCACACCCGCGCCGGTCGCCTGGTCACTCGCCGGCAAGTAGACCGTGATATTCGGATGGTTGATGTTCGAATAAACGTGGTCGCCCTGGTCGGTGACACGGACTTTTTCCGGCGCAGTTTTTCCTTCCGAGCCGGGCGCGCCGTTGGGCCAGAGTGTAACCACCGGCGGGGCATCGGCGGCGATGGCCGGGGAGCAGAGCGCCCAGGCCGCAAACAAAAACAGGGAATATTTCATGGGATGGCGGGGATTGGGATAATCAAGTATGAAGCCGGGGCCGGGGACGCGGCAATCTCAATGGGGCGGGAATAATTGCGCCGCCAGCCAGTCCGCCCGGCGGCCTTTGAGCAGGGTTTCCGTCTGCGCGGCAAGGCGTTCGCCGGCGAGGCGGGACTGCTCGGGGGTCAGCACCGCGACCTGATAGGGCCCGACTTTAGCCACTTGCAGGGAATTGCTCTGGAGCCAATACATCACGTGTTTGGAGTCGAGGCCGTCGAGGATGATGAACTGCGGCGCGGGGCGCGCCAGGCCGGGGCCGTCGTGCGCCGTGGGGAAATAATCAAATGCATTGTTGCACCAGAACACCGGGAAAAATTCATCGGCGATCTCGCCGAGGCGCGGGCCTTGAAAGCGCCACTCGGCCATGAGCAAATGGCCATGCCAGTAATCGGCGAGCCCTTGCGTAAAATGGCGCCGCTCGCAAAATGCCTGCAGGTCCGCGTCCGGCTGCGGGAAAAACAGTTTGTCGACGGAAATGCGCGGCAGGCCAAAAACCAACCCCGCCGCGGCCACGGCTCCGGCAAGCTTGGGCAGTTTCGCGGAAAATTGCGGCCGGGTGGCGCCGCGCCACGCGAGCAGCCACGCGGGCAGCATTACCCAGTTCGAAAGGTAGCGGATGCTATGCGGGTTGACCCAATAGACCGTCACGATCGGGAGCGCCCACGCCGCCAGCAGGCTGAGCAGCCCGAACGTCAGCACGAAGCGTTGCAGGGGCTCGACTTCGCCGGTCCCGCTTTTTCGCAAGCCGCGCCACGCCGCGCCGATGGCCGCCGCCGCCAGCAACCACAGCAGCCAGTTTTGCGCAAACATGCCGTCCGCGAAAAAGCTCTCCCCGAAATGCGAAAAGCACCGCCAGATATTGGCCGGGGTGGGAGAGTAGAGCAGCAGACTCGAAAAGAAGAACCATTCCTGCTTGATCAAAAATATGCGCAACCCGACGGCGAAGGCAATGGCCGCCACCGCTTGCAAGACAAAGCCGTTCAAAACCCGCCGCGGGCCTGGGGAGCGGAGACTTTGCCCCAGCAGCGCCAGAAACAGCGGCCCCACCCATTGCCCGAGCAGCACATTGTCCGACGCCAGCCCAAGCGCCATCAGCATGAGTGAGATCATGAAGCGCGAGCGGGCCCACTTGCCGGCGCGCACTGCGCCGAGCACCAGCGCCAGCAACGCGAAGCCGACCGTGAGTTGCGCGCCGTGGTTTGCCGGGATGGCCAGTTGCCAGAGCCAGCCGCCGTGCCCGGGCAGAAATTGCAGCAACAGCACCGCATCCAGCGCGAGGAAGCCCCAGATCACCGCCGGTGCGCGTTCGATTCCCGATGCCGCGAGGCTCCACGCCATCGTCGCGCCAATCAATAAAAAGACGGCCACCGCGAAGAGCGGATAGTTCAGCCCCGAATCGCCGCCCAGCCACTTCAGCGGCAGGAACAGCGTGAAATCGGGAAACCAGAACGGCGCCGCGCCAAACACCCAGCCGGACACCGGATGCCGCGCGTCGCCCAAATCGTGCGCGAACACCTGCGGCCAGAGCACGTCGCTGTCCAGGCCCGGCTGGAAATGGTCGCAGGCGAGGGAGAGGCTGAGGGCAATGGCAGCGAGCACCAAGGCGAAGGCGAGCCACCCCGCGCGGCGCGGGCTGAATGAGCCTGGAGCAGGGAGCTTGGAGCCCATGAACGCTCAACATTCAACGCTCAACCCTCAACATTCAATGAAAATGCAAAGGATGCGTCCGCGTGGGCTAGGCCAGGTTGCTTCGCTGCCTCGCGGCTTGCGGCGGCCTGCTTTTTCAACTCGCCAATCCGCCGCCTCCGCCAATAATGGCCCCGGATAAGCCCACCCATTCCTTCAACCCATTTTTCCCATGAGCCTGTATTCTTATCTCGAGCAAAAGCTCAACCGCCCCGACCTCGGCCTGCTGGCCTTGCGCGTGGTGTTCGGCTTGGTCATCTGCGTTTTCGGCGTGCAAAAGCTGATGGGCGGCAGCGCGATGTTCGAGCAAATCGGCAGCTCGATGGCGATGTTCGGCATTTCCTGGCAGCCGAAATTCTGGGGTCTGTTGTGCGCCTTGGCGGAATCCTTTGGCGGCCTGTGCATTTTGCTGGGACTGTTCGCCCGCCCTGCGGCGCTTATTCTCACTTTCAACATGATTGTGGCCACGGCCGCCATGTGCAAGATGACCGGCGCGCCGGATTTTTCCTCGGTGGATGCGTTGGGCGGCTGGCTCGGCAAAGTCGCGGTGCCGGTGTATTTTCTCGCGGCCTTCCTCGCGCTCACTTTCTGCGGCCCGGGCAAGTATGCCATTCACACCAAAGGCGGCGGCGGCTCCAAATCATCGAAGGAGTAACGTTTTTCAGTTCGGCGGTTCTCTTTTGAGACTAAATTGAGATTCGCGCTTGACCGGGTTTGAGGGGACTGGTAAATTTGCTGGTTTCACCACCTTCAATACCACGTCCACGCCATGGCCAAGAGCCTCTTTGAAAAAGTCTGGGAAGCGCACGCCGTTCGCACTTTGCCGAACGGCCAAACGCAGTTGTTCATCGGCACGCACCTCATCCACGAGGTGACCAGCCCGCAGGCCTTTGGCATGCTGCGCGACCTCGGCCTGAAGGTGCTCTACCCCCAGCGCACGTTTGCCACGGTGGACCACATCGTGCCGACCAACGAGCGCACGGAGCCGTTTTCCGACCCGCTGGCCGAAGCCATGATCAAGGAATTGCGCAAGAATTGCCGCGATTTCGGCATCACGTTTTTCGACCTGAACACGGGCAAGCAGGGCATCGTCCACATCGTCGGCCCGGAGCAGGGCATCACCCAGCCCGGCACCACCATCGCCTGCGGCGACTCGCACACCTCGACACACGGGGCCTTTGGCGCCATCGCCTTCGGCATCGGCACGAGCCAGGTGCGCGACGTACTGGCCACGCAAACCATGGCGCTGGGCAAAATGAAAGTCTGCCGCATCAACGTCTCCGGCAAATTGGGCCCCGGGGTGTATGCCAAGGACGTCATCCTGCACATCATCCGCCAGTTGGGCGTCAACGGCGGCCTGGGCTTCGCCTACGAATACGGCGGCGAGGTGTTCGACCGCTTCACGATGGAAGAGCGCATGACGGTGTGCAACATGTCCATCGAGGGCGGCGCGCGCTGCGGCTACGTCAACCCGGACGACACGACTTTTGCGTACCTCAAGGGCCGCCCCTACAGCCCGAAGGGCGCGGAGTGGGACAAGGCCGTCGCGCGCTGGCGCGCCGTGGCCTCCGACCCCGGCTGCCATTACGACAAGGTCGTGAACATCCGCGGCGAGGACATCAGCCCAACTGTCACCTGGGGCATCAATCCCGGCCAGGCGGTCTTCATCCACGAAAAATTGCCCGAGCCGGACACGTTGCCGGAAAAGGACCGCGCCACCGCGCGCGAGGCTTTCGCGCACATGAAGCTCAAACCTGGCCAGCCCATCAAGGGCACCAAAGTCGATGTCGTCTTTTTGGGCAGTTGCACGAATGGCCGCCTGTCCGACTTGCAGGAAGTCGCGCGCCTCGTCAAAGGCCACCATGTCAAGCAAGGCGTGAAGGCCATCGTCGTGCCCGGTTCGCAGGGCGTGAGCAAACTCGCCGAGGAAATGGGGTTGGCGAAGACTTTCACCGACGCGG
Organism: Opitutales bacterium; assembly: GCA_035546135.1. Taxonomy (GTDB): domain Bacteria; phylum Verrucomicrobiota; class Verrucomicrobiia; order Opitutales; family JABDGR01; genus JABDGR01. The sequence goes on along the minus strand of DASZWY010000120.1, from coordinate 17,895 downwards.
GCTTCGAATGGCGCGCCGCGGGCTGCTCCATGTGCCTGGCGATGAATCCGGACAAGCTGGTCGGCGACCAGTTGTGCGCCAGCTCGAGCAACCGCAATTTCAAGGGCCGCCAGGGCAGCCCCACGGGCCGCACCATCCTGATGAGCCCCGCGATGGTCGCCGCCGCGGCCGTCACCGGCGTCATCAGCGACGCCCGCGAAGTTTTTCACGCGAACTGATTTTTCGCGCCGGCCATGACCACGCTCGAACAGAAATCCACCACGGAAGAAATCCGCGCGCGCTTTGACCGCGACGTGGAGCGCTTCAGCCGTCTGGACACCGGGCAGGAGACGGCGATGGACGCGCCGGTGATGCTGCAATTGCTGCGCGACTTGGGCCGCGCCTGGCTGCGCCCGGGGGCGCGCCTGCTCGATTTGGGCTGCGGCGCGGGCAATTTCACCCTCGCGCTGGCGCAGGAGGTCAACCCGCTTGATTGCACGCTGGCGGACCTGAGCGCGCCGATGCTGGAGCGCGCGCGGGAGCGCGTCAGCGCGGTCAATCGCGGCGCGGTGGCCACCGTGCAGGGCGACATGCGCGACCTTGCGCTGCCGCAAAATCATTTCGACCTGATTGTCACCGGCGCGGCGCTGCACCATTTGCGCGACGCGGCGGACTGGCGGCGGATGTTCACGCGCCTGGCCGGCTGGCTGCGCCCGGGCGGCATCCTGTATGTTTCCGATTTTATTTCGTGCGATGACCCCGCCGTGCAGGAAGTCATGTGGGCGCGCTACGGCCGCTACCTCGAATCCACCGGCGGGCCGGCCTTGCGCGAAAAAGTTTTCGCCTACGTCGACCGCGAAGACTCGCCGCGCTCGCTGGCGTTCCAGTTCGAGACGCTTTGCGCCTGCGGTTTTGCCTTCACCGAAGTTTTGCACCGCAACGCCGTCTTTGCCGCCTATTACGCGCGCAAGGCCTGAATTTTTCACCTCCTTAGACTACCTCCCATGGCCCTCGCCAAAATCACCTCCCTCACCGGCCGCGGCGTGTTCGTGCCCGGCGCCGACATCGACACGGACCGCATCATCCCGGCGCGGTTCATGAAATGCGTCACCTTCGACGGCCTCGGCGAATTCGCCTTCTACGACGAGCGCAAGAACGCCGACGGCTCCGACAAGCCGCACCCGCTCAACGACCCGCGCTTTGCGGGCGCGAGCATCCTGCTCAGCGGGTCGAACTTCGGCTGCGGCTCCTCGCGCGAGCACGCCCCGCAGTCGCTCTACCGCTTTGGCTTCCGCGCCGTGCTGGCCGAAAGCTTTGCGGAGATTTTCTTTGGCAACTCCATCACGCTCGGCATGCCGTGCCTGACGATGGCGCGCGCCGACCTGGCCGCGCTCGCTGCGCAGATCGAAAAAGACCCGCAGGCCGTCATCGCCATCGACGTGCAGAACCGCCAGGTCACCTGTGGTGGCAAAACCTACGCCGCCGGCCTGCCGCACTCGGCGCACGAAGCCCTCGTCACCGGCAAGTGGGACGCCATCGCCGACCTCCTCGAAGGCCTGCCCGACGTCGAGCGCACCGCGAAGTCGCTGGCGTATGTGAATTGAGCCGCGCAATGAAAAAATCGTCCTTCGACGCCATTGCACGCGCCTTGAATGAGGCGCAGGTGCCGTTTTTAGTCGTCGGAGGGATTGCCGTTATTAGCCACGGTTTTGGCCGGATCACCCAGGATGTGGATTTGGTGGTGCGGCTGGAGGCGGACATCATTAAGCGGGCGTTTCACGCCCTGGAAAAAATTGGTTACCGTCCTGCGGTGCCCATCACGGCGGAACAATTCGCCGACGCCAAACTGCGACGAGCCTGGCAAAAGGAAAAAGGCATGAAGGTGCTGAAGTTTTGGAGCGACCGCCATCGGGAAACTCCGCTGGATTTGTTCGTGAGCGAGCCGTTCAACTTTCAGCAGGAATATCAAGCGGCGGCGGTCCGGGAGACGCTTCCCGGAGTGGCGATCCGCATTGTGACTTTGCCGACATTGTTGGCCATGAAACGGGAGGCCGGACGCCCGAAAGACCTTGCCGACATTGATGAGTTGAGCTTACTCTATGGAAAACCATCCAGTTATGACAAGGAAGCCCAAGCCTGAGGTGGATTGGAGCCTGACCACTTGGAAAGGCAGCCGGTTGCAACAGCATCGCAAGTTCCGGGCGCTGCCTTTTGCCCGCAAGCTGGAGGTGCTCGATGATTTGCAGGAGACGATGAGGGCATTGCAGCCAGTGAAACCGCCGAAAAAAGGCAAACTTGCGGCCAAGCTGTGACTGAAGAAGGCGACGCCAAAGGGGTGAAAGCTGGCTGCTACAACCCATATTATCCCTCCCAAGGGCTCCATGGCTGAATCCACCGACGAAGTGGCTTTAATCATTCTCGCGGCGTTGCAGGCGGAGCAAAACCGCCGGCCCGACGACGTGCGCGGGCGTCGGCCATTGGGCGATTTCACCCGGCAGCTCATGGAGCAGCACGACTGGAGGGAAATGGATTTTCTGCAAGGCTGGGGGCTGATCATGTCGGAAAAGCTGGCCGAAGTGCATCCGCGCGAAGGCGGCTTTTACGCCAACATCACCGAGGCGGGACGGGCTTTCATGGATGAACAGCAGGCCAAGGCCGACCGCGCCTTCAACAAGCAGCCGCTGTTCACCGGCAAACAAATCGCATTTATCCTCTTCATGGTGGTCTTTCTCATCCGGGTGGGAATAATTTTGTGGAAGGCGGAAAATTAGAGTGGCCTGATACGAATGCAAATTGAGTTTCCCCTCTGCTGAATTTGATAATAGTGAAGGTGACGTCATGACCCCGCCCGATAACCCCAGCATACGCACATTGGCTGACAGTCTCGGATTCGAAGCGACACCGGACGGCTTGGTTCCCAGTATTCCGCGATCAGAGGTCGAACCCGAACTCGCGTGGAATTTCAAGCCGATCGATAAATCCTGCGAGAATGGCCTTGAGGGTATTTATCAGGGCAAAAAAATTCATGTCGCTGAATTTGTGGGCGGAGCAGGCAAATACAGCATGAGCTGGGGGGAAATGGCCGTGGCTGTTGACGCCGGCGGATTTTATTTTTCCCTGCGCCATAAGACCTTTGACCAAAAACTGTTGGAGCTGGTGTGCGACACCACCATCAAAACTGGCGACGAAGCGTTTGATCATGTTTGGGAAATAGAAACGTCGAACGAGGCTGCCATCCGCGCCATCCTCGGACCGGATTTGTTGCAAAAAATCAAGGAGACGGCGCTTGGGCGCGGGGCGGTGTTTATTTTGGAAAACAACTGGCTGCGTGGTAAGGAACCGGGCGGTTTGAGCTCGGTAAGCTGGGGCGGTGCTCCGACTGGAATGTTGGAAATGATGGTATATTTTGCAGAGGCTGTTGATGTCGCAGTCGAAAAGTTTCCGTCATCCAGAGTCAAACGCGATGGCTATGGCGAGGTGGCCGGTGGCTATGATGACAAAAAGGACGACGATTGGGGCGAGGTTTCGCCAGATTATGACCGCAGCCCGTGAAAAAGGCTTCCCCGGGCGGCGGGATATGATAAAAAGGCCGTTTCCACGTGTCTTCCGCCGCCCAATCATCGTCCGCCGCGCCCCGTCTGCGCGTCCGGGTTAAGAATCCGGACGAACGCATTGTCATTACCGGCCTGGGCCTGACTGCGCCCAACGGCAACACCCCCGCCGAATACCGCGCGAACCTGCTCGCCTGCCGGCCCAACATCCAGCGCATCCCGATGCGCTACATGGGTGAGGTGCTGGCCGGCGTGTGCAACTACGACGCGCTGAAATACCAGAAGCGCAAGGAAGTGCGCAACGGCACGCGCGCCGGCAGCATCGCCATCTACTGCGCCCGCGAGGGCCTGGCCGACGCCGGGCTCGACCTCGCGCGTCTCAATCCCGCGCGCGCCGGCGTCTACATCGGCATCACCGAGCACGGCAATGTCGAGACGGAGAACGAAATCTACAACATCTCGCAGTTCAACTACGACACGAAGTATTGGACGCACCACCACAACCCGCGCACCGTTGCCAATAATCCCGCGGGCGAGGTGACGATCAATCTCGGCCTCACCGGCCCGCATTACACCATCGGCGCCGCCTGCGCCGCGGGCAACGCGGGTCTCATCCAGGCCGCGCAGATGCTGCGCCTAGGTGAGGTGGATGTCGCCATTGCCGGCGGGGTCAGCGAGAGCATCGGCACCTTCGGCATCTTCGCCGCCTTCAAGGCTCAGGGCGCGCTGGCCCACCACGACGACCCGAACAAGGCCTCCCGCCCCTTCGACCGCGACCGCAACGGCATCGTCATCTCGGAGGGTGGGGCGCTTTATATCGTCGAACGCCTCAGCACCGCCCGCGCCCGCGGCGCCAAAATCATCGCGGAAATCGCCGGCTATAACATCAATTCCGACGCCACCGACGCCGTGCTGCCCAACCCGGAGCGTCAGGCCGAATGCATGGCCGCGGCCGTCGCCCGCGCGGGCCTTGAGCCGGGGGACATCGACCTTGTCTCCACCCACGCCACCGCCACCCACCAGGGCGACGCCCAGGAATGCGCCGCGCTGCGCCAGGTTTTCGCGGCCAGCTCTTCCACGTATTTCAACAACACCAAGAGCTTTATCGGCCATGCGATGGGCGCGGCGGGCGCGCTTGAATTGGCGGGCAATCTACCCAGCCTTATGGATTCCATCATCCATCCTACCATCAACTTGGATAATCTTGACCCCGCCTGCGAACTGCCTAATCTGGTCATCTCGCGCCCGCGGCCCGTCTCCCGCGTGCGCGCCATCCTCAACAACTCCTTCGGTATGCTCGGCATCAACTCCGCCGTCGTCGTCACCGCCTGCCCTCAGTCCTAAAATGTCTTTTTATCCGCGAATGGACCCGAATCAATTTAATTGAAACACCATGCTTTATTCGTGTCCATTCGTGGATAAGTTTCTTGGCATTCGTGCGTTAAAAAAATAATCTAATTTCCTATGTCAGTTGCCGTCACCACTCCCGACGAAGTCAAAAAAATCGTCCTCGCCATCATCGCCGACATCGCGCCCGATGAGGACCTGAGCAGCGTCAAGCCCGAGGTGCGCCTGCGCGACCAGCTCGAGCTGGACTCGATGGACTTCCTCGACATCGTCATGGAGCTGCGCAAAAAATACGGCATCGAAGTCCCCGAAGCCGACTACCCGAAACTCGCCACCCTCGACAGCTGCGCAGAGTATCTGCTGCCGAAGTTTGTGAAGTGAGTATATAGCAATTCAAGGATGCGTGGTTTTGATTTACCTATTGAGGTTTTCGATAAATTTGGTCGACGCTATAAGTTAAGCTTTCGCCCACCAGTTAACGCGAACGCTTATTTTAATATAAAATTGTGGAATGAAGTTGATCGCGAGGTTGCTGAGTTGCAATTTGGCGAGAAATTTGAAAAGATACTTTTTCTAGATTATATCTGTGTCGTTGAAAATTGCCGGTGTATTGGCTTGGGGCCGGCGTTGTTGGTGATCATTGAAGACTGCGGTAAGCAGTCCCAGTGCTCAAAGATTCTGGCGCATGTAAGGACTTTTGCTTATAAGCCCGGAGAGGGTGTCTGGCTTTTGAATTGGTATGTCAAACGAGGTTATAAAGTAATTCGGATACGTAATGAATCGGACGATCCTGAATATTTGGGAACAGTTGAAAAAGAATTGGGGGCGATGACAGCGAGCCAAGCTTGACAACCAAAATGGTTCCATTATGGTTGCAGCATGGCCACCATCACCCTCAAGGGCATCCCGCCGCAATTGCACCGGGCGTTGAAGTGCCGGGCAGTGAAAAATCACCGCAGTTTGAACCAGGAGGTGGTGGCAACCTTGGCCATGACCACGGGGGAGCAGCCGCGGAGCGTCGAGGAAATCATTAAGGAGGCCCGCCGTTTCCGTGCCACGCTTGGCTTTACCACGACCCCGGAGGAGATTGATGCAGCCAAGCGGGAGGGGCGCGAGTGATTGTCGTGGATGCCAACGTGCTCGCCTATTTTTGGTTGTCCGACCCTTTGTCCGCCGCGGCTGAAGCCTGTTACCGCAAAGATTCCCAATGGGCGGTGCCTTGGTTATGGCGTTCGGAGTTTTGCAATGTGCTGGCGCATTATTTGCGGCGAAATTTGCTGGATCTGCCCAAGGCGCAGGCTGCCTATGAGAGAGCGGGCCGGATGCTGAAAAAGGCCGAGTATGCCCCTGAGGTAAGCGAGGTGCTCCAACTGATCACCCAGTCTAATTGCAGTTCTTATGATTGCGAATACGTCGCCCTTGCCCGGCGGTTGGGCGTGAAACTGGTGACAAAGGACGCGAAATTGATCAAGGCGTTTCCCGGCCTGGCGGTGGATTTGGAGATATTCGCATCGTAATGCGGCCACCGTTTCTGGTTACAGTTTTGTTACATTTTTTCGTGCATCCGCCGGTGGGTTCTGCTTTAACCCGGGCGTATGTTTTCGCTCCAGCAAATTTTTGGCCAGGGGGAGAGGTTCAACCAGTTGCTCGAAGACGCCGCGTGGGAGGCGCATGAAAGCGTCCGCCTGACCATCGAGATCATCAAGTCGCCCCGGGAGACCGACAAGCTGGTGGACCTGGCGCTGGCGCGGCGCAAGGAGAAGAAAATTTCCGAGCGCATCAGCGAGGAACTGGTCAAGACGTTCGTCACCGGCCTGGAGCGCGAGGACATCGAGGCGCTGGCGCGGGCGCTGTATAAAATTCCCAAGGCCGCCGAGAAGGTGGCCGAGCGCATGCTGATTGCCACGCCGCGCTTTCAGAACGTGGACTGCCGCCGGCAGTGCGACATGATGGCCAAGGCCACGGACGTTGTCCTCGAGATGGTCAAGACCCTGCGCGAGATCAAGGAGTTGGAGAAAATCAAGTCGCTCAACGACCGGCTGCAGTATGTCGAGGGCGAGGCGGACAAGCTGATGAACGAGCTGCTCCAGGACCTCTACAGCGGCAAATACGACGCCTTGCGCGTGATTGTGCTGCGCGATGTTTACGAGCTGATGGAAAAGGTGGTGGACCGCTGCCGCGACGCGGGCAACGTGGTGATGCACATCGTCCTCAAAAATTCGTAATTTTCGGCGATGCTGCTCATCTTCACCGTCATTGCCGTGGCGTTGTTGTTCACCTACATCAACGGCTTCCACGACACCGCCAACTCCATCGCCACGGTCGTCTCGACCAAGGTGCTGACGCCGCGCCAGGCGGTCATGATGGCGGCGGTGACCAACCTCATCGGCGCGTTTTACGGCACGGCGGTGGCGACGACCATCGCCTCGGGGCTGGTCGATACCAAGGTCGCCACGATGCCGGTGCTGATTTGCGCGCTGATTGGGGCGATCGTCTGGAGCCTCCTCACCTGGTGGGTCGGCCTGCCATCGAGTTCGTCGCACGCGCTGGTCGGCGGGCTGTGCGGGGCGTGCTATGCGGCGGCGCATAACGACGCCACCGTCATCATCTGGTCGGTGCCCAGCGACCAGCACTGGTGGGACGGCAAGGGCATCCTTTGGAAAGTTGTCATGCCGATGCTCATCTCGCCGGTGGTGGGCTTTGTCGTCGGATTTTTGCTGATGGGATTGCTGTACCTGCTGTTGCGCAACTGGCGGCCGGTCACGGTCAACCGCACGTTCGACAAACTCCAGTTGCTCAGTTCGGCCTACATGGGCTTCAGCCACGGCACCAACGACGCGCAAAAAACCATGGGCATCATCGCCCTCGCGCTGGTCGCGGCCACGGGCACCGGGGTTTTTGATTCCCTGCCGCACTGGCTGAGTTTTTTGAAGGAGGCCGCGCCCGCCGCGGACCAGCCGGTTACCATCGCCGTCTGGATCAAGGTCGTCTGCGCGCTGACGATGTGCGCGGGCACGGCGGCGGGCGGGTGGCGCATCATCAAGACGCTGGGCCACAAGATGGTGAAGCTCCAGCCGGTGCACGGCTTTGCGGCGGAGGCCACCGGCGCGACCGTGTTGCTCGTGGCCGCGCACTATGGCATGCCGGTCTCGACCACCCACGCGATCACGACCTCGGTGATGGGCGTCGGTTGCGCCAAGGGCTTCAATGCGCTCAAGTTCAGCGTTGTTGAGCGCATCCTGTGGGCGTGGGTGCTGACCCTGCCGGCGAGTGCGGCGGTCGGCTACGTTGTCGTCTGGCTGGCGCGGGTGGTGGGGCTGTTGCCGTGACTATGCCGCGCAAGCTTTGACCTCCAACGGGCTTGCGTCATGAAAGGGTTTTGCCTCACCATTGCCCGATCATGCAAATTGTCGAATTCGCCTTTGTCTGCTACTGTGTGACCGACTTGCCGCGCGCGCGGGAGTTTTACGAGAAGGTCCTCGGGTTCCAGCCGGCCATGGTTTACGGCGACGATAAAAAAGCCTGGGTCGAATACGAAGTTGGCCCGCATACCCTCGCCATCACTAACATGGCCGACGACTGGAAGCCCTCGTCCGACGGCGCGTCCGTCGCTTTCGAAGTCGGCGACTTCGCCGCCGCCATCGCGGAATTGAAGGCTAAAAACGTCCAATTCGCCATCGAGCCGACGGAAACCCCCGTTTGCCGCATGGCCATCATCTGCGACCCCGACGGCAGCAAAATCTGCATCCACCAGCGCAAACGTTGAAATCGCCGGACAGGAGGATTCAGGCAGGAACAACCGCGGTCTTCCTCCGGCGCAGCCATACCGCCCCCAAGCCGCCGAGTCCCAGCAGTGCAGCGTATTCCCCCGGCTCCGGAATGGCATCAGGGCTGGAAAAGCCAGAAACGCGAACCACCTCGCTGGAGCTGCTATAGGTGGAAAAGAGAAAGTCCCCGGTCACCGGGTCGATGACGGCGCCTTCGGCCCCACCCAGGTCGGTGATGAAATTGAAGCTGGTGCCGGTGAGGTTCCCCGAACTGTCCAAATCAAAGCCAGTTACCACATAATTCTTATAGTCGCAGATGAGCATGGTGTCGTTGGCAAAACCGGGATTGCCGCCTTTGACAAAGGCGATGCCTTCGATGCCCGCGGAGCTGGCAAGAAGCAGCGAGACGTTCCCCAAGGTGTAGGTGCCGTCCATATTCACGGAGTAGGGCATCGTATAGAGGTTTTTGGTGGTGTAACTGCCGACAATCAGCCGACCAGCGCCGCCAAATCCTTCCGGAACAAAAGCCAGCGAACCGACCGAACTGCCCACGCCGAGCGTAGTTACGTTGGTAACCACGGCTGGGGTGGAGTTGCCAGGAAGGATTTGCCCAATGAGATTGGACGAGTAGCCCGTGTAAAAAAGGCTGCCGTCGGGCGCGTAGGCCAGGCCGCCGTCGATATAGGGAGCGGTGGACACCGGAGTAGCGTTGCCGAAGCTGGTAATATGGCCATCGCCATCGCGGGTGACATTGACTGCGTAAATGGCTCCCGAGGCGGCATTCGCATTGCCGCCGATGAGCAGCACATTGGGGTTGCCGTTTTCAAAGGTCAGGCCGCCATAGTAACCAGGCAGGCCGGGGACGGGGCCGAGAGTGGTGAGGGTGTAATTGGCGGCAAACTCGCTAGCCACGGTTTGGGCTTGGGCCGGAACCAGGGCGCACGCCAAAATTGAAAGGAGGGTGAGTTGAAAACGCATGATTTAAAATAATGTTCAAGTGGGTACTATACCTCACAAGCAAAACCATTCAAGCATAAACTAGGCCACAATCGTTATGCAATCGGGTACCCCCCCTCCCTAGCCGTTTGGTCGTTCAGCACCGGAGCGCGCGTTCTTCCTGATCTTTATGGCCAACAACGGAAATGAACACTGAGGATTGAGCGGCGGGCAGGGAGCGTTTATGGACTCCAGTCTTCGCGCCTCCCTGCTCCCTGCTTCAGACTCCCGTGGCCATGCCTGACCAATCCTACGCTGACTTTTAGCGACGCGGCCATTTGCAAAATCGGCCAAACGTCGTTAAATTGCGGCATGATCCGCAAGCTTCCCTCGGGAAAATTTCGCCTGTATTCGCGCAAAAAGAACCCGGCGACCGGACGGCGTCGCAACCTCGGCACCTTCGGCTCTCGCGCGGCGGCGCAAAAACACGAGCGCGCCGTCCAGTATTTCAAGCGGCATTAATCGCAATTCGAGATTGAGGCCCGGCCTCGGGCGTGGAATCGTGAGGGTTCCCGCTATCCATGGCCACGCTTGACCAATCGCATTTCGACGCCGTCATCATCGGGGCGGGGATGTCGGGCCTGGCGGCGGGCATCCGGCTGGCCTTGTTCGAGAAAAATGTCGTCATCCTCGAGCGCCACAACGCGCCCGGCGGCCTCAACAGCTTTTATTTCAAGGACGGGCGCAAGCATGACGTCGGGCTGCACGCGATGACGAACTACGTGCCGCCGGGCCCGCGGGCCAAGGGCGCACCGCTGACCAAGATTTTCCGCCAGTTGCGCCTGACGCGCGAGGACTTCGATTTGGCCGAGCAAAACGGCTCGCGCATCGCGTGGCCCGGGGCGAGCCTGCGCTTCACCAACGATTTCGCGGTGCTCGAAGACGAAGTCGCCCGCGTGTTCCCGCAGGAGGCGGATAATTTTCGCCGGCTCGATGCCGCCGTGCGCGCCGCCGCGTCCGAGGCCGTCGCGCTCGACACCGCTCCGCGTTCCGCCCGCGCCGTGCTGGCCGAATTCATCCGCGATCCGGTGCTGACGGACATGCTCCTGCTGCCGCTGATGTATTACGGCAGCGCGCAGGAGCACGACATGGAGTGGCCGCAATTCTGCATCATGTGGCAGGCGCTTTACCGCGAGGGTTTTGCGCGGCCCTTTGAGGGCGTGCGCAAAATCATCCACGCGCTTACCGAGCAATACCGCAAGCTCGGCGGCAAACGGGTGATGAAATGCGGCGTGAAGCAATTGCGCGTGCGCGCTGGCCAGGTGCATGAAATCGAGTTGGACGATGGCCGCGTCATTACCGCCGGCAAAATCATTTCCAGCGCCGGCCTCGTCGAGACCTTGCGCCTGTGCGACGACCAGCCGCCGGACGCCGAGGCCAAGGCCATCGGCCGCCTCTCGTTTGTCGAAACCATCGCCATGCTCGACACGCTGCCCCACGCCCTGGGCTGGGACGACACGATCATCTTTTTCAACGACGCCGAGCGCCTGCACTACCTGCGCCCCGCGGAGCTGGTGGACCCGCGCAGCGGCGTCATCTGCTGCCCGAACAATTACCAATACAGCGGGGGCCGGCAACTGGCCGAAGGCGTGCTGCGCGTGACGGCGCAGGCGAACTTCGACCGCTGGATGGCGCTTGCGCCCGACGCCACCGCCTACGCCGCCGAGAAAAAGGAGTGGTATGCGCGCCTTCAGGCCCAGGCGCTGAAATTTTTGCCCGGCGACCAACCCCTGCTGACGCTCGAACGCCACACGCTTGTCACGGACATGTTCACCCCGCGCACCGTGAAGCATTTCACCGGGCACCTGGCGGGCGCAATTTACGGCGCGTCGCGCAAAGTCCGCGATGGCCGCACGCATTTGGCGAACTTGTATCTCTGCGGCACAGACCAAGGCTTCCTCGGCATCACCGGCGCAATGCTCAGCGGCATCACCATTGCGAATGTCCACGTCCTCGGCGCGGGCGGGAAGGAATAAATTTCCGCAGGTCGGGCGAACGGCCACTCAGTGTGCCGCATCATTTTTCTGAAGATATTCCAGCACCTTTAGCACCGCCGGGTCGTTCGGCCCGAGGGCGGGGCGGACGGCAAACAATGCGCGGACGGCGGTTTCGTAGGACACTTCCTGCCCGGTCTCGTTTCGATATAGCTGCCGCGCATAGCGCACGGCGCGGTCGATGAGCTTCAAGTTGCTCGCGCGCACGAAGGTCATCAAGTTGCCTCGGCAGCGGCCCAGCCGCGCCATCACGGCGGTCGAATGCGCGTTGAGCAGCATTTTCAAATAAAGGTGCGCGCCCAGCAACCCGCCCGGCGGCGGCGGAAATTCCACGGCGGTGTTTCTCACGCTGAGCCGCAGCGCGGTTTTTTCAATTTCGACCTGCACGATATATTGGACGGGTGTCCGGGTCCGGTTGATGCGTTGTTCCAACACCTTGTCCGAGAAATCATAGCCCTCCAGCCACGCGCGCGAAGTCAGTTTTTCCAGTCCGGTCCATTCGAGGGTGCGGGGCTCGCGGAGCAAAAGCTTTTTCCAGGCGGTGCGGGCGTCGGGCGTGCCGGGCAGATGCAGGTAGGTGAGGCTCGTGGGCTGCTCGGGGGCAAAACTGTTTTCAAAGGCGGCGAGGCTGAAGGTCGGCGAGCGCTCGGTGGTGTCGGTCAGGGTGGTCAGGCCGGTGCTGCGCGTGCGGTAGAGCGTGCAGGCGCCCTTGTAATAAATTTCCGCCTCGGCGGCGGTGAGCGGCGCGAGCCGGGAAAAATCCGCCGCGCGCACAAAGCCCAAAAACTCCGCCATCGCCGAGCCAATCTTTGCCGGTTCGCGATGATATTCGAGGGCCAAGCCCACGGCGGCGAGAAGCACCGTGCTGGCCTGCATCCGGGTGCTGCCCGCCAGCGCCATCGGGCCGACATGCAGGTTCAATTTGCGAATGCATGGGTCGTCGAGCACGCGGCGGGAGCGCTCGGCGGCGGCGCGTAAAGGCGCATCGGGATTGCAGTAAAGAAACCACGGCAAATTTTTCGACGTCGCCGCGGCCCGCTCGGCAGCGCCAATCACCCACGGCGTTTCACCACCTTCGGTCGAAGCGATGAGCAGGTCGCCGTCGGCAAAGCCAAGTTCGTCGAGTTGCCGCGCGCCGTATTCGGGGAAATCCTCAAAATTTTCGATGGAGCGAATCAACGCGGCGTCGCCTCCGGCCATGAAACCAATGACGCGCTCGGCCAATTCCGTCGGTAGCATCCCCGCGCGGCCCAGCCATTCCGCCGCGAGCGACAACCGCCCGGTGGCCCCGCAGCCGCAGAGATACACGCGCTTCCCCGCGGCAAAAGTTTGGTTCACCGCTTTGGCCAGCTCCGCCACGCCATCGGACTTTTCCTGAAAGCGCTCCAACGCCGCCACATCCACGGCCTGCAACGCGCGCAGCGCCGCCGGCAGGTCCTGCTGGGCTTGTTGCGACAGATGCGCGGTCCGCGGGTGGAAGCCCTCGGTGTCGAGGGTGCCGAGCTGGTATTGTGCGGCCAGGGCGAGAAATTCTTCCGCAGTTTCGGCGGTGGGCATGAGTGGAAGTAAGAATTAAAAAGGAAAAATTAAGAAGGAAAATAAAAAGGCGGCGAAATGACGCGGGCCTGCCACCGCAAAATAACGTTTTTTCGCGTGGCTTTCGTTTGACAGTCGGGGGGCTGGACAGGAATGTTAGAATAGAGCCATGGACACCGCCCAGGAAATGGTCGAGGCCGCGTTGGAACTCGCCGCCCGCACGGCGAAGTTGAGATTTCCCCCGCCGGTTGCGTATGTCTACCGCCCCTTGGAATACGCCTGGCGCGCGCACGAGGCCTACCTGCGCCGCCGCGGTCACGGCGAGAAGCGCGTCATTTTTCTCGGCATGAACCCGGGGCCGTTCGGCATGGCGCAAACCGGCGTGCCGTTCGGCGAGGTCAAGGCCGTGCGCGATTGGATTGGCATCGAAGCGCCGGTGGACCGCCCGCCGCGCGAGCATCCCAAACGCCCGGTTCTCGGCTTTGCCTGCAAGCGTTCGGAAGTCAGCGGCAAGCGGCTCTGGGGGCTGTTTGCGCAGCGCTTTGGCACGGCGGACAAATTTTTCGCGCACCATTTTGTCGTCAATTACTGCCCGCTGCTGTTCCTGTCCGAGACTGGCAGCAATCTCACGCCGGACAAATTCAAGGGCGATGCCACGGACGCGCTTTTTGCCGCCTGCGACACGCACCTGCGCCGGGTCGTGGCGACGTTGCGCGCGGAATGGGTGGTCGGGGTGGGGGCCTTTGCGGAAGCGCGGGCGCGGCAGGCCTTGCTGGGCCACGGCGTTCCCATCGCGCGCATCCCGCATCCCAGCCCCGCCAGTCCCGCGGCGAACAAAGACTGGCCAGGCGCCGCCACCAAGGCCATGCTCAAGCAAGGGGTATGGACGTGACCGCGTCCGCCCACCGCTCGTGACGAACGCCGATTCCAAAGCCCCCTTCGTGAATTACCACGCGGGCCTGACCGTGATGCGCCGCAGCCTGGCGGTCAACGTTGCGCTCGTCGTGGTAAAATTGGCGGTGGGTCTTTGGGCGAGTTCGCAGGCGCTGGTGGCCGACGGCTTGCACAGCTTGGCCGACCTTGCGGGCGACATCGCCGCACTGCTGGGCCTGAGCATCGCGGCCAAACCCAGTGACGACCAGCACCCCTACGGCCACCATAAGTTTGCCAGCATGGCGTCACTGTTCGTGGCTGTGCTGCTGCTGGTTTTCTGCGGCCTGCTGCTCTGGACCTCCGCGCACAACCTGATGCTGCACGCCACGGAAGTTCCCGGCATTGCGGCCTTGTGGGTCGCGCTTGCGGCGATGGTGGCGAAGGAGTTGTTCTACCAATATTCCATCCGCCAGGCGCGCGTGCTCAAGCTCCGCGTGCTCGCGGCCAGCGCCTTTGACCACCGGGCCGATGCGCTGGCCTCGCTGCTGGCGGTCGCGGCCATCGGCGCGGCGCGGCTGGGCGGCGCAGCCTGGGCGTTTCTCGACAAGGCGGCGGGCCTCGTCCTGGGCGGTTACCTTGCGGCGTTCGGCATCAAAATTTTCTGGCAGTCCTGCGCCGACCTGCTCGACACCGCGCCCGATGCCGCGATGCTCGACGACCTGCGCGAGCATATCCTCGCCGTCCCCGGCGCCATCGCGTACCACAAATTTCGCGCGCGGCGCGTGGGCGATTTATACGAGGTGGATTTGCATTTGCAGGTGGACCCGCAGGAGACGGTCGAGGCCGGCCACGAAATCGCGCGCCAGGTGAAAAAGGCGATTTTGGAAAAGCACCCCGAGGTCGTGGAAGTGCTCGTGCATCTCGAGCCCGCCTCGCCCGCGCACCTCAAGGGCGACGGCATCCACGGGCGCAAGATCACGGAGTAATTTCCGCCGTCCGCGTTTTCCTTCTTGCCGGTTCGGCATGGCGCGAAAAGACTGGCGGGGTATGCAAAAACGCGCCCTGCTCTCCGTCAGTGACAAATCCGGCCTTGCCGACTTCGCCCGCGTGCTCGCGGGCCGCGGCTACCAGCTCCTCTCCACGGGCGGGACGGCGAAGTTGCTGCGCGAGGCGGGGCTGGCGGTCATGGATGTGAGCGAATACACCGGTTTTCCCGAGATGATGGAGGGCCGCATCAAGACCTTGCACCCGAAGATCCACGGCGGCCTCCTCTGCCGGCGCGACAGCCCGGAGCACCTCAAGCAGGCCGAAGCCCACGGCATCGGGATGATCGATCTGGTCGTCGTCAACCTTTACCCCTTTGAAGCGACCGTCGCCAAGCCGCACTGCACCTTTGCCGAAGCTATTGAGAACATCGACATCGGCGGCCCGTCCATGCTGCGCAGCGCGGCCAAGAACCACGCGGCGGTCACGGTCGTCTGCGACCCGGCGGATTATGCGCGGGTGCTTGCGGCGTTGGACGACGAGGCCAAGCTCGCGCCGTTGCGCCGCGAACTGGCGCTCAAGGTCTTTCAGCGCACCGGCGCTTACGACACCGCCATTGCCGCCTACCTCGCCGCGCAGCAAGCCGAGGCGCCCGATCTCGCCGCCATGGCGGGTTTCCCGGAAAAATTCACGTTGGCGCTGCCCAAGGCGCAAAACCTGCGCTATGGCGAAAACCCACACCAGCGCGCCGCGCTTTACGGCTCCTTTGGCGACTGCTTCGAGCAACTTCAGGGCAAGGAGCTTTCGTATAACAACATTTTGGACATCACCTCCGCGGCTTACCTCATTGGCGAATTTGAAAAAGCCACAGTCGCCATCCTCAAGCACACCAACCCATGCGGCGTCGCGAGCGCGCCGACGCTGCTCGAGGCGTGGGAGCAGGCCTACGCCACCGACCGCCAGGCGCCCTTCGGCGGCATCATCGTCGTCAACCGCACGGTGGACGAGCCGCTGGCCAAGGCCATTGCCGAAATTTTCAGCGAAGTCATCATTGCCCCGGGTTTCGATGACGCGGCCAAGGCCATTTTTGCGAAAAAGAAAAACCTCCGCCTCATGGTCGCCAAGGCGAACATCCGCGCGGAGTCGCTGCTTGAGCTGCGCAGCGTGGTCGGCGGCGTGCTGGTGCAGGATCGCGACCACAAACCCATCAGCCCGGGATCATGGAAGGTCGTCACCAAGCGCGCGCCGACGGAGGCGGAGTGGGACGCCTTGAAATTTGGCTGGCGCGTGGTGCGGCATGTGAAGTCGAACGCCATTGTTTACGCCGCGGCGGAGCGCACGCTCGGCGTCGGCGCGGGCCAGATGTCGCGGGTGGATTCCTCGAAAATCGCGGTGTGGAAGGCGGGCGAAGCGGGGTTGTCGCTGAAAGGCTCCATTGTCGCCTCCGACGCCTTTTTCCCGTTCCCCGACGGCCTCATCGCTGCGGCGCAGGCCGGGGCCGCCGCCGCGGTGCAACCGGGTGGCTCAGTGCGCGACGCCGAGGTCATCGCCGCCGCCGACGCCCACAATCTCGCCATGGTTTTCACTGGCGTGCGCCACTTTAAGCACTAAAATCCTGCGTCATGCGGCGAAGACTGGCACAGACACTTCTGGGTGTGGCTGGGCTTTTTGCCTTGGCGGGCGCGCTGCCGGCTTCCGACGCGGCGGCACCGCAATACCCCGGCAAGGCCGGCACGTTTCCCGACGAGAAAATCGCGGTCGGCAACGTCACGCGCGAATACCGGCTTATCGTGCCGGCGTCGGTGGATTTATCCAAGCCGGTGCCCATTGTCTTCGCTTTCCACGGCATGGGCATCGACAACAAGGACCATTTTGCCCAGGTCTCCGGTTTGCCCGCCCTCGCCGAGGAGCATAAATTCATCCTCGTTTTCCCGGAATCCACCACGCAGGGGATTGACGGCGGCCAAGTCGTCAAAGGCTGGGCGCTCAGTCCCACCCATGCCGCCGAAGACGTGCAATTTTTCGACACGCTCCTCGCCAAACTCCAGACCCAATATCGCCTCGACCCCGATGCCCTCTACGTGACCGGGATGTCCAACGGCGCGTATTTCGCGCACCTCATCACCCGGCTGCGCGCCAACATCATCGCCGCCGTTGCCGCGCATTCCGGTGAATTGGGCGTGTTTGACGTTGGCCAAATCGCCGTTGCGCGGAAATTTCCGGTCCTGATCATCCACGGTCTTTCCGATGAGATTTTCCCCATTGATAATGCCCGGCGCGCCAAACTCCTTTACGAAAACACCGGACACCCTGTCGAATATATCGAGATTCCCAACTGGGGCCATGAGTGGGATCCGCGGGTGGATGAGAAAATCTGGGACTTCTTCAGCGCCCACCGGCTCCATCCGACGCCCTCGGCTCAAACTGCGGCTCCGGCCAAACCGGCCACCCCCACCACCCCCGCGACTCCCGCAACCACTCCTGCACCGGTCAAATCGACGGCCTCCGGCACGCTACCTGCTCACTGATTCGCCCGCCGTCATTTTAACCCGCGATAGAGATTGATTACCTCCGGGTTTATTCAAAGACTGCGCCATCCCCGTTCCGGTTCGCTTCCCAAGGAGGCCCATGCACCGATCCGCTTTGAAGCATTTGCGCGGCGACCCCGTCATGGCGCGGCTGATTGATGAAATCGGGCTGCCCAACCTTGCGCCTGAACGCCAGCCGACGTTCCAGTCCATTGCCCGCGCCATCATTTACCAGCAGCTTCACAGCAAGGCCGCGGGAACAATTTTCGGCCGCTTTGTCGCCTTGTTCGACAAGCCGGGCAACAAATTCCCCGAGCCGGCGGACGTGCTGATGCTCCCC
>DASZWY010000119.1:0-12068 GCA_035546135.1 Opitutales bacterium | reverse complement strand
GCAGGTCCACTGGGACCTCGTCAGCATCCAGCGCCCGGAATACGGCGGCGGCACCATCAAGTTCGACAACCAGGTCATCCGCCGCGACGGCCTGTTTTTGCCGAAACCCTTGCAAAAATTGAATCCGGAATATTTGCTGGGAAGCAAATGACGCCCGCGCCGAAGTCGCCGCATTCGGAATTCATCCGCCGTCTGCCGAAGACGGAAACGCATCTGCACATCGAGGGCGCGCTGCCGTGGGAGCTGTTGCATAAGCTCGCGCCGGCGCGATTTGCCCGGCCGCCGGCATCGTGGGCGCCCGGGTTCCGCTTCGATTCCTTCGAGCATTTCGAGCGTGAATTGCTCGACATGGCCTTTGCCTGGCACACCTCGCCCGAGCGCTACCACGAATCGGCGAAACTGATTTTCCAGCGGCACCTCGGGCAAAATGTCCGCTATGTCGAGACCAGCTTTGCCTCGGGCGTCATCGAATTCGGCGGCCTGGACGGGCGTGCGGTCCTCGATGCGATTCTGGCCGCCGTGCCGAAGGGCCTCGTGGTGCGGGTGTTTCTCGGCATCCACCACAATGGCTGCCCGCCGAAAATGCGGCCTATTCTCGAGGACAGCCTGTCCTGGAAAGGCCTCGCTGGCCTTGACCTTCACGGCGTCGAGAGCGTGCCGCTCGAGGACTGGACGCGCGCGCTGTGGCCCGCGGCGCGCAAGGCCGGCAAATTCACCAAGGCCCACGCCGGCGAATTTTGCGGTCCGGAATTTGTGCGCAAGGTGATTGAGGAACTCGGCGTGCAGCGCATCGAGCATGGCGAGCGCGCCGACGAGGACCCCGCAGTCGTCCGCCTCGCGGTGGAGCGCGGCATTGCCTTCGACCTGTGCCCCATTTCCAACGTGAAGCTCCGCGTGACGCCTTCGCTGCGCGGGCATTCCATCCGCCACCTGCGCCAGGAGGGCGTCATTTGCACCGTGAGCACGGACGACCCCCTTTCCTTCGGCAACACGCTGCAGGATGAATACGAGGCGCTGGCGCGCGAAATGAATTTCACTCGCGCCGAGCTCGCCGACGTCGCCCGCGCGGGCTTCAAGGTGGCGCTGGTGGATGAGCCCCAGCGCGCGCAATGGCTGCGGGAAGTGGACCTGGCGGCCGGGTAGGGCACGTGGCCCTCCGCGCGTGGCCACTACAGCGCGGTAATTTTCCTTTCCTCACTCCCCCGGGAGTGGCACGATGAGACCAGAGGAGGTTCGCTTACCCCATGAGCCAAATCACCCGTCGGAAATTTCTTGGCCAGGTGGCCGGCGCTGCGGCGGCGGCGTCCCTTGCCCGCGGCGCCACCGCTCCGGCCCCTGCGCGCCGCCGCAATGTTTTGTTTTTCATGTCGGACGACATGCGCGTCGAAATCGGCTGCTACGGCAGCATCTTCGGCGCCATCACGCCCACGCTCGACGCCCTCGCCAAAACCAGCGTGCGGTTCGACCGCAATTACTGCCAGTTCCCCATCTGCAATCCCTCGCGCACTTCGCTGATGACGTGCCGCCGCCCGACCCAAACGGGAGTCCTCGGCAACGGCGTGAACTTCCGCAACGTGCATCCGGAATTGGTGACCCTCCCGCAGTATTTCAAGCAAAACGGCTATGTTACCGCCCGCGCGGGAAAGATTTTTCACGGCGGCATGGATGATCCCGAGGCCTGGACGGTCGGCCATGACTGGGTGGATGGGCCGGGCGGCGCGGGTGGCCGCACGCTGGAAATTCCGCCGGGCGAAACGCCGCCGATGCCGTCGTATGATTTGCCCCCGCTGCCGGGAGACGTGCGCCAGGCGCCGGAATCCGACCGCATCGTCGTGCTCGACGGCGTGGGCGAGGGTCATCCCGATTACCACACCGTCGGGCAGACCATCCAATATTTGCGCGCATACCGGAACCAGCCGTTTTTCATCGGCTGCGGTTTTGTGAAGCCCCACAGCCCGCCCTGCGCGCCGCAGTCCATGCTCGATTTGTACGACGT
Source organism: Opitutales bacterium (assembly GCA_035546135.1). Classification (GTDB taxonomy): domain Bacteria; phylum Verrucomicrobiota; class Verrucomicrobiia; order Opitutales; family JABDGR01; genus JABDGR01. The sequence continues at coordinate 10,072 of DASZWY010000119.1, read as the reverse complement.
GTCGAAAATCAAGCTGACGCCCGATTTCGCCGCCTGGCCCACCGTGCCGCCGGGCATCCCCAGCGCCGCCATCCGCAAGCTCAACGCCGACTTGTTCATCGGCCGCGGCGCGACCGAGGCCGAAGCCAGGGAGGTCATCCGCGCCTACCTCGCCTCGATTTCGTGGACGGACTGGAACATGGGCCACGTCCTCGCCGAGCTCGACCGCCTCGGCCTGCGCGACAACACCGTCATCGTGTTCGTCGCCGACCACGGCTACCAGCTCGGCGAAAAGGGCAAATGGTCCAAGGCCGGCTCGCTCTTCGAGATGGGCACGCGCGTCCCGCTCTTCATTTGCGACCCTGCCGCCCGTGGCAACGGCGAGGCGTGTTTTCGCACGGTCGAGTCGCTGGATATTTTCCCCACGCTGGTCGAGCTGTGCGGCCTGCCCCAACCCGCCGGGCTGGAAGGCGTGAGCCTCGCGCCACTGCTCGACAACCCCGCCGCGCCGTGGGACCGCCCGGCCTACAGCGTCTGGAGCGAGGATGGCCGCACGCTGCATGGCGTCGCCGTGCGCACCGAAAAATGGCGCTACGCCGAGTTCGGCCCCGACGGCAAAAACGGCGCGATGCTCTTCGACCCCGTCGCCGACCCGCTGGAGCTGCGAAACCTCGCGGAAAACCCCGCACACCGGGCCGTTTGCGCGGAGCTCTCCGCCCTCACCCGCCAATATGCGGCGAGTTTGGGCGTAACAGCTTGAACCCCCTCGTGGGTCGTTCATGCTGAGGGCGTGAAACCCAGCACCGTCAAAGTTACCCGCGCGCAGGCCGGCGCGCGTGCGGACAAGGCGCTGGCCCAGCTTTTGGCCGATGTCAGCCGTGCGCGTTTGCAGGAGGCGTTTGCGGAGGAGAAGGTTTTGCTCAACGGCCGCCCGGTTGCAAAATCGCAGCCGGTTGCCGCGGGCGACATGCTCACGGTGGAGCTGGTCGCGCTGCCGCCGACGGAAGTTTCCGCCGTCGCGGGCGACTTGCGCGTGATTTTTGAGGACGACGATGTGCTGGTGCTCAACAAAGGGCCCGGTTTGGTGATGCACCCCGGCGGCGGCACGGGCGACGACACGCTCGTGCATTTCGCGCTGCACCACACCCAAGGCAAACTGAGCCAGCTCGGCGGCGCGCGGCGTCCCGGCATCGTCCACCGCCTCGACAAGGACACCACTGGCGCGGTGGCGCTCGCCAAGAGCGACCGGGCGTACCTGTCGCTCATCAAGCAATTTTCCGAGCGCGACGTGGCCAAGGAATATCTGGCGCTGGTGAAAGGCGTCCCCAAATTGCGCTCGGGCAGCATTCATGAGCCAATTGGCCGCAATCCCGTTGTGCGCGTGAAAATGGCGGTGGTGCAGGGCCCGCGCGGCAAACCCGCGCACACCGATTGGGCCGTCGAGGAGGTTTTTGGCAAGAGCGCGGCGCTCGTGCGCTGCTGGCTGCACACGGGCCGCACCCATCAAATCCGCGTCCACCTGTCTCATGCCGGCCATGTCCTGCTCGGCGACTACACCTACGGCTGGAAACCCGTTGGCGGGGTGGTGGGCTCGGCGCAACGCGTCATGCTCCACGCGGCGGTGCTGGCGTTTGCGCATCCGGCGGACGGCCGCGCGCTGGAATTTCAGGTGCCGCTGCCGGAGGATTTTTCAGCCCTGATGGTCCGGCTCCGCGAAGAAGCGGGCCGCGACGCCAAAGCGCAGGTTGTTAAACGAGTGGAGCACCCGTCCCACGTGCGCGAAGTCCATTAGGACGAGAATCGTCGTGAGCGCGGCGGGCATGATGTCTGCTCGCTCCGGGGTCAGCCGCGGGATTTTTTGGCGTTCGGCAAGGGTGAGCGGCGCGATTTGCCCGAGCAGCCCCGCCAGGTCGGCGCGCGTCATTTCCGCCGGCCAGGTTTCTTTTTTTACGAAGCCGCGGGAGTGGGCGAGGATGGCGCGGGCGACGGTGAACGCGCCGCCCGTGCCGACGAGCAATCCGCCGGACAAAAATTGAAAACCGCTCGCGGATAACTGCCGCTGCGTTTCCGCGGCCACGGCGCTACGCATCGGCGCCGCGAACGGCCCGCGCGGGTCGGGCACGAATTTTTCCGTCAACCGCACGGCGCCGAGTTGCAGGCTCACCGCTTGCGTGATTTTGCCGGACTCGTAGCGCACGCACTCGAGGCTGCCGCCGCCAAGGTCGGCGATGCAAAATTCGCGCGCGCCGCCGAGCGCCGGGTCGGTCTGGATGCCGCGGGCGATGAGGCGCGCCTCCTCGTCCCCGGTGAGAATTTCCAGCGCCACGCCCGTCGCGGCCCGGACCTTGGCGGAAAACTCAACGCGATTGGCGGCGTCGCGCACGGCGCTCGTGGCGACGATGCGGGTGTCGGTGGGCGCATAGGGCCGGGCCATTTCCAGCAGCCGCCGGATGGCGGTAATCCCCGCCGCCATGCCCGTTTCGTTTAAACGCGATTGGTCACTGCCGATCCCGCCGCTGATGCGGGTTTCGAGGGTCTCCTGAAACAGCACGCGTAATTCCACTCCCTGGGCCGGGCGCGGCGTGGCCACCAGCAGCTTGATGGAATTGCTGCCGATATCCACCACGGCAAGGACGGGCGCGCTCATGAATAAAACGAGGGGAGAAGGATAATCCACGAATATTCACGAATCGATCGCGGAAAAAAAGTTTCCTGGTTCGTGGCCATTCGCGGGACGCGTTTTAGAGTTCGTAATCCGCCGGGGCGATGACGACGGTGAATTCGCCGCGCAGGTTGTCCCCGGCCAGCTTCGCGCGCACCTCGCCCGCCGGGCCGACGAGGAACGTCTCGAATTTTTTGGTCACTTCGCGCGCGATGGCCACCACTCGCCCCGGGCCGAGCACCTCGACGATGTCGTCCGCAAATTTCGCGATGCGGTGGCAGGATTCGTAGAGGACGAGGGTGTATTCGAAATCACGATACTTCGTGAGGAAAGTTTTCCGCGCGGAAGTTTTGGGCGGCAGAAATCCCGCGAACAAAAAGCCGTTGGTCGGCAGGCCCGACGCGCACAACGCCGCCAGCAACGCTGAGGGCCCGGGCACCGGAATCACCGTCAGGCCCGCGCGGCGGCACGCGCGCACGATGCGGAAGCCCGGATCGCTGACGTTCGGCGTGCCGGCGTCGCTGACCAGCGCGATGGACTGCCCCGCGCGCAGTTTTTCCACCAACGCCGCCGCCTGCGCCTCCTCCTTGTAATCATGGTAGGAAAGCAGCGGACGCTGGCTGCCTGCGTGCGCGAGCAGCCCGCGCGTCACCCGGGTGTCTTCGCACGCCACGGCGTCGCACTCGCGCAGCAAGTGGGCCGCGCGCGGGGACAGGTCGCCAAGATGGCCGATGGGCGTGGCCACGACGTAAAGCGCGCCGGGCTGGGGCGGCTGCAACGCGGGCAGGGAGGCGTCGGACATGGCGGCACCTTAAAGTCCCGGCCAAAAAAAAGCGAGGCGTCCGATGCGAACGCCTCGCGAAAAAAAACATCTGGTCGGGGGCTTAGTACTGCCGCTGGCCGGGCTGCGGCATGTTCAAGGGGTTGCCTTCCCAGGGCGCCGGGGGGACGGACGGGGTGCGCTGATCGTCGCGGTCGGCGATGTAGGAATCCGAGCAGGCGGCCAAACCGACGGATAGCGCCGCCAGCAGCGCCAGGAAAAATATCGCTCGTGCGGTGGGACGCATATTAGGGGAGGCAACTGTGCCACCCGGCCCGGGCGCTCCTTAGAGCGCGCGCTGGTAATCAACCTTCAGGCCCGCAGTGACGATTTTCGAAAAATCGCTGTAAGACATCGAGTTCGTCGAAGCCACGGCGCAAACCGCCATGTTGTTCTTCGTGTCGGTGACGACGACGACGCCCAACGGCTGGTCGCCGACTTTGAGGTACAGCTGGCTGTCCTTCTGGACGCCGGAGGCATCACCCAAATCGAGCACGAGCAGGTAATTCTTGGAGTCCACCTGCACCACCTTGGCGGAGGAAGCCGCCGAAAGCTGGACGGGGGTGGCGGGCGTCTCGCTGCCGCTGCTGGCCGCGCTGCCGGCGGGGCTCTTGCCCGGGGCGGGCGTGGTCTTGGCGATCAGGTCGTTCAGTTGCGACTGGAGGGCTTCGGCCCGGGTCTTCAAGCTGGCGTTGTCCTTGGTGAGGTCGTCCACCACCGCGGCCTTGGCGGTCAAATCGGTGACTTGGGCGTTCAGGGCGTCAATCTTGGCGTCCTTGGCCTTGGCGGCGTCGTTGGCGGCGTCAACGTCGGCCTTGGCGGCGGCGAAGCGTTGGTCGGCGAGGTCGGCCTTGTCGGTGGCATCCTTAAATTGGCGCTGGAGGGCCTCCTTGTCGGCGGCATCCTTCGTGACCTGGTCCTTCAGGTTTTGCAGGTCCTGGTCGCTGCCCGACTTGGACGTATTGGCCGCGGCCTGAGCCTGGCTGAGTTGGCGGGTCAAGGTGTCAACCTTGCCTTTGGAGAGCCAGAAAAGGGCACCGGCGGCGATGGCACCGATGAGGGCGAGGACACGCAGAAGTTGCGAAGCGGCGTTCATGGAGGTAGCGGGGAGGGGGTAGGGGAGATAAGGAGGTTTGAGTAAAGCGGCTTTTTACCGCCGAGTCGAGCCATAACTGTAACCGGAAATTGACGATGCCGAGGTTTTGCGGATGCCTTTCGCCGGGTTTGCAGCCAGGTGTTCCACTAGCTTAAAAATAAGTTCGGCCTGCGGTTCAAGCCCCAATTTTTTCGACAGCTGGCCCACGGTAAATGTTTCCCCGGGCGCGGCGTGGAGCGTCGTCTGGATGCGCTGTTTGAGGGCCAGCAGCCCGGCGGCGGCCTTTTTGCCCGCCTCGACGCCCGGCTGGTGGTAAGCGTTGATGCCCACGAGGTTCCCGTAGAAGCCCACCGCCCGCTCAAAGAGGGCGATGACCTGCCCAACGGTCCGGGGCGAGGCGTCGGCGAGCGTCAGGGTGATGGAGGGACGGCCTTTTTCGGAAAGCGCTTCGCGCGTGCCGAGCAGGAAGCCCTGCAAATAATCGCCCGAAGTGATGCCCGGCTCGATGTCGGTTGCGGGACCCGCGCGGTCCTTGAGCACTTCAATAAACACCGCAAAAAAATTCGGCACGCCGTCGCGCAATTGCTGCACGTACGCGTGTTGGTCGGTCGAGCCTTTGTTGCCGTAAACCGAGATGCCCTGGTTGACGACGCGCCCCTGCAGGTCCAGTTCCTTGCCCAGCGATTCCATCACGAGCTGCTGCAAATAGCGCGACAGCAGCAGCAGGCGGTCCTTGTACGGCAGGATGACCATGTCTTTCTTGCCGCGCCCATCGGTGAGAAAATACCACGCCAGCGCCAGCATCGCGGCGGGATTTTTTTCCAGCGGCCGCGCGCGCGTCGCCGCGTCCATCTCCTTCGCGCCCGCGAGCAGGGCGCGGATGTCCGCCCCTTGCAGCGCGCCGGGCAGCAGGCCCACCGGCCCGAGTTCCGACGTGCGCCCGCCCACCCAATCCCACATCGGGAAACGTTCCAGAAAGCCGGACTTTTGCGCGGTCTGGTCGAGGTGGCTGCCTTCGCCGGTGACGGCCACCGCGTGCGCGCCAAACTTCAATCCCGCGCGCGTGTAGACTACTGCGGTCTCAATCATCCCATTGCGCGGCTCCGGCGTGCCGCCGGATTTTGAAGTCACAACCACCAAGGTGCGGCCGAGTTGGCCTTCGAGTTGCTTGAACACCAGCTCCATGCCGTCGGGGTCGGTGTTATCAATGAAATAGACCTTGAGTTTGTCCGCGCCGGGATGGCTGAGCGCGTGGGCGACAAATTGCGGCCCCAGCGCCGAGCCGCCGATGCCAATGCAGAGCAGGTTTTGAAACGCGCCGCCGGCGCCCTTGATTTCACCGCGGTGGATTTTGCCCGCAAAGTCCTCGATTTTTTTGATCGTCGCCTCGATTTCCCGCGCGATGTCCGGCGATGGGGCCAGTTGCGGGTCGCGCAGCCAGTAGTGGCCGACCATGCGGTTTTCGTCCGGGTTGGCGATGGCGCCGCGCTCGAGGGCGTCCATCGCGTCGAAGGCCGCCGTCATCGGCGCGCGCATTTTCTGGAAAAACTCATCGGTGAAGCCCACGCGCGAAAAATCAGCGGCAAACCCGAGCGATTCGAACGGCAGGTGGAATTTTTGAAAAGTGTCCCAGGTCATGGCGAAAGCGGGTTGGAATTTGAAAGCGGGAATAACCAGCAAACACGCAGAAGGGCGGGTAAGACAAGCCGGGAGTGCGTGCAGCGGCCGAGAGGTAGCGTCTCAGTTTGAGCTTGAAGAAGGGCCGCCGGCAAGCAACGCCCCTGCAGCAATCAGTTCAAAAACTGTAGGGGCGTCGCTTGCGACGGCCCAAAGTGAGACAGTACCGGACGAGAACATCGTTACTTTACTGTAGCGCTGCGGGGTCGAACGGGTTAGGCGTGGGGTTGGCCATGAAATCCGACAAGGAGCTGTACCGCCGGTTGCGCGGGTTGACCCGCGAGCAGTTGTGGGGCGAGGAAGTCCCGCAATTTGACCGCGCGCCGTCGCGCGAGCGCATGGCGAAGGTCGCGCTCATCCGCGCGGTGGGCGTGGTGTTTGCCGAGGGCGGCGACGCCGCGCAAAAGGAGTCCGTGCGCGGCTGGCTGCGCGGGCTGCTGCGCGACCCGGAGGAAAAAATCCGCCGCTACGCCATGGCCGCGCTGCCCAAGCTCGGCGCGGGCGCGGAGGCGGAAGGCGAGTTGCTGGCGCTGCTGCAACCCGCGGCTGGCGAGCGCGAGAAAAAATCCGTGGGCCGCGTGCTCGAGAAAATCGGCGGCGCGGCCACGCTGGCCGCCGGCCTGGCCCCGGCGTCCACGCAAAAGGTGCAGGCCAGCCTTACCCGCCAGGAAAGCCCGAGCAGCGTGCCGCCCGGCCGCGTGTTGGCCGATTTCCGCGGCGTGCGCATTCACCTGCGCTGCCGCAAAGGGCTGGAAAATATCGTCCGTGGCGAGGTGCAGGAATTCATCGCGCAAAACAAAAAATTCCGCCTGCTCGAATTTCGGGGCGAATGCGTCGCCCTCGCGCCGCTGGCCCCTTTTTCCCTCGGCGAACTTTATCAACTGCGCTGCTTCGACACCCTCGGCTTCGGCCTCGGCGTGGTGCGCGCGCCGCGCCGCGAGGAGTCGCTCGAGCCGCTCGCCAAAGTCATCGCTGCGCCGGCCACGCGCAAGCTCCTGCGCGCCTTTACCGAGGGCTCGTTGCGCTACCGTCTCGAATTTGTCGGCCGCGGCCACCAGCGCGCCGCCGTGCGCGAGCTGGCCGCGCGCGCCTTTGCGCTCTGCCCGGAAATCCTCAACGACGCGCGCCAGGCGCCCTGGTCCATTGACCTCTACGCCATCAAGGGCGGCACCTCCGTCGAACTGCGCCCGAAAATCACCCCCGACCCGCGCCTCTACTACCGCACCGACGACGTCTGGGCGGCCTCGCACCCGCCGCTGGCGGCATGCATGGCGCGGCTGGCCGGGCGGCGGGAGGGCGACGTCGTGTGGGACCCCTTTTGCGGCTCGGGCCTGGAACTCATCGAGCGCGCGTTGCTCGGCGGCGTGAAAAGCATCCACGGCACCGACCTTGACGCGGCCGCCCTCGCCATCGCGCAGGCCAATATTACCGCGGCGAAATTGGCCGGTATCGAGGCGCAGTTTACCCACGCCGATTTTCGGGATTTCCTCGACATCGCCGGACTGGGCAGAAACAGCGTCAGCCTCATCATCACCAATCCGCCGATGGGCCGGCGCATTCGCGTGCCGAGCTTGACGGGTCTGATTGATGACCTCTTCACCGCCGCAGCCTTGGCGCTCAAGCCGGGTGGCCGGCTGGTGTTTCCCAACCCGCTGCGCCTTGAGCCCGCGGACAAGTCCTTGAAACTCGATTACCGGCAACCGGTGGACCTCGGCGGCTTCGAATGCCGCCTCGAAATGTATCGCAAAGCCTGACCGCGCCAGTCGTCCCCGTAAGGCTTACGACTTGATGCCGGCTTTTTTGCGCCGGTGCTGGTCCACGACGGTGACCCAGAAGCAATTGAAGGTGATCCAGAACACGCCCGTAATGCACACGGACGTGTACGCCGCGGAGATCAACTTGCCGTGCTCGGAAAAGTCCGGCGTATGGCTCATCAGCACGCCCGTCATGATGACGAAAAACACGGCGGTGGACGCCAGGATGATGACGTGGCCCAACGGGCTGATCAGCTTGCGGTTGTCCTCTGCGGGAACGGTGTCTTGGCTCATGGCGAGCCCCCAGCAAAGCCGCCGCCCCCGGCCTTGTCAAGACGCCCTTCCCACTGTCAGCGGACTTAATCCCCGGCATAAGCGAAAGTGCTCGCCCGGCGCGGGGTCGCCCTCGGGCCACCTTTAGCATTGCCGACCACCCCCGAAATATGCTTTTTTACCGGTTCCCTTAATCCCTTTCACCTCCCTTTACCATGAGTGGTCGCATCCAAAGCTTCAAGAAAGCCCGCCGCGCGCCTGTCAAAAAGCGCGCCCACACCCGCATCAACCCGCACCGTCAGCGCTGGCTGGCGGACAAACGCCGCCGCGCCGCCGCCAAGGCCGCCAAAGCCGCCGAGGAAGCCCGCAAGGCCGCCGTGCCCGCCGGGGCGTGATGAACACGCGGTGCCTTGGTTCTTCGTTCTTGGTCCTAGGCGAGCAACTCTTTCCATGTGCCGCGAAACCAAGAACCAAGAACCAAGAACCAAGAACCAAGAACCACAGCACTTTGCTTCCGGGGGAGTAGCTCAGTTGGTTAGAGCGCCTGCTTCACACGCAGGAGGTCCAGGGTTCGAGTCCCTGCTCTCCCACCAGTTTGGAGCGGCGCGGGTCGGTATTGCTTGAAGATCATTGTGGGGAATCTCGCGTGGATGCCGGTCGTGCGCCAAAATCTCTTTATGAACAAGCCCGCTCCCAAAAATCAGATCTGTCTTTGGTATAACAAGGACGCGCTGGCGGCGGCGCGGTTTTATGCGGCGACGTTCCCCGACAGCGAGGTGGGCACTGTGTATCATGCGCCGAGCGACTACCCGTCGGGCAAGGCGGGCGATCTCCTGATGGTGGAATTCACCGTTATGGGTATTCCTTGCCTCGGCCTCAATGGTGGCCCGGACGTTACGCACAGCGAGGCCTTTTCCTTCCAGATTGCGACCGACACGCAGGAGGAAACCGACCGCTACTGGAGCGCGATCGTGGACAACGGTGGCCAGGAAAGCATGTGCGGCTGGTGCAAGGACCGCTGGGGAATCTCGTGGCAGATTACGCCCCGCGCGCTTATGCAGGCGATGGCCGCGGGCGGTGCCGAGGCCAGGCGCGCCTTTGCCGCGATGATGGAAATGAGGAAAATCGACATCGCGAAAATCGAGGCCGCGCGACGGGCTTCATCATAGCGCTTGGGTTTTGTCCGCGGCCTCAATCCAACGCGCGATTTTGCATCAAGTATCTTCAGCGCGTTGCTGGCGGACAATTAGGCGCAGCCATACACCGTTACTGTTCCTGCCGAATGGCAAAGCTCGACTGAGGGCGGATGGCCGTCAGCCGCGGGCTTCGATGGCTTTCACTTTTTGCAGGCGGCGCAGGTGGCGGGGTTCGCCGGTGAATTTCGCGGCGAGAAAGACGCGGACCAAATCCTCGGCGAGGGCGGGGCCGATGACGCGCGAGCCGAAGACGAGGACGTTCATGTCGTCATGCTCGACGCCCTGGTGCGCGGAATACGAATCGTGACACAGGCCGGCGCGCACGCCCTTGATTTTGTTCGCCGCCACCGCGGCGCCGACGCCGCTGCCGCAGATGAGAATGCCGCGCTCGAAATCACCCTTGGCCACGGCCCGGCCCAGCGTCTCGGCGAAGTCCGGGTAGTCGTCGGCGGGGTCCACGGTCAGCGCGCCGAGGTCGGCGGCGTCGTGGCCCGCGGTCTTCACTACGCCCAGCAGATGCTGCTTCAGCTCAAAGCCCGCATGGTCCGAGGCGAGGGCGAGTTTCATGGGGTCATTTTCAGCATCGCTGGGGCCGGTGGCAACTCATCTTCGTGC
>DASZWY010000118.1:0-8426 GCA_035546135.1 Opitutales bacterium | reverse complement strand
GCCGCAAACGCGCTCGCCCATCCCGGCCGAAAGCAAAAAATGGAGCGGCCCAAGTTTTGCCGGCGACGTCGAAGACATTGCTCCCGGCGCCCGCTGGCGCGGCCGCCTGATCGGGCCGCAAGGCGCGCCATTCAATCTCGCTGCCCTTGCCGCTGCGCCGATCGAGACCGTCAAGCTGCCCGCCACCTCGCTCGCCCTCGGCTTTGGCGCGCTCGGCACGATGGAAAGCGATTCCCGTTCCCGCCTGGGCGAATTGCTCGCCGCCGGCGGTTGCGCCGTGCAATTGCCCGCCAACGGGGAAAATCAGGCCGATTTTGCTGTCACCCAGGATGCCCTCGCCCCGGAAGCCCAGCTCGCGCACGGTTTGGCCGCCGACGGCGCGTTTGCCAAACTCGCGCGCTTTGAAGTTGCCGGTGAGGTGGCTTCGACGCCCCTTTCCGATTTGATCACCGGCCTGCTCGCCGCCGCCCATTCCCCGCAAATCGCCTTCGCCGCGGTCGTGGAAGCCGCCGCGCTCGTCGGCGCGTGCCTGCGCCGCGGCCCCGGCTCTGCCGGCGCGGAAAACATTTTTGCCTTCCCGGCTGTGCGCGACTGGCTGACCTTCACCGCCGAGCCGGCCTACGCCAACACCGTCGCCTTCATCGTCGGCGTCGCCGCGCTGCCCGGCAGCTCTGCGCTCGCCAACTTCACCAGACCTTGCGGCTCAAACGACGCACCGCTCCTGCACGCCCACGCCGCCGCGCTGCCCTTCCGCCCTGTGCGCCATGGCCGCCTCGCGCTGCCGGAAACCGCCGCCAATCTTTTCGACGGCCCGCGCGTTCTCGGTGTGCTGCACCTGCTCCCCGACCTGCGCCCTGAAATCGGCGCGGGCCAAAGCCGTTTTTACCGCGGCGCCTGCTGGTTCGGCCCGCTCGACCTCTAAACTTTACCCTCCATGACCACCCTGCTCGGCGCCTTGACGATTGGCCTCATCCTTAGCCTGCTGGCTTTTGGGGTCTATATTTCGTTTCGCCTGTACGATGTCGCTGATATCACGGTGGACGGCTCCTTCACGCTCGGCGCGGCCGTCGTGGCGGTGTTGCTCGTCAAAGGCTGGGACCCCGTTTCGGCGACGCTCGCGGCCGCCATTGCCGGCGCGGTCGCGGGCCTCGTGACCGGCCTGCTCCAGACCAAATGCGGCATCAACGGCCTGCTCTCCGGCATCCTCGTGATGACCGCGCTCTACTCCGTCAACCTGCGCGTCATGGGCAAAAGCAACATCGCCATCCCGCGCGAAGTCGGCTTCGGCGCCTGGGCCGAAAAAGCCAGCCACGCTTGGCTGGGCGATGAATTCAGCATCCTCGGTTGGGCGGTCGATGGCCGCGATGTCACCATGTGCCTTGGCTCCGCGGTGCTGGTCATGCTCCTCGGCCTTGTCCTCTATGCGTTTTTCCGCACCAACCTCGGCACCGCCATGCGCGCCTCGGGCGACAATCCGCAAATGGTCCGCGCCCTCGGGGTGAGCGTGGATTTCTGCCGTATTTTCGGCCTCTCGCTGTCCAACGGCCTCGTCGGCCTCTCCGGCGCGCTCTTCTGCCAATACCTCGCCTTCGCCGACGCGCAAATGGGCATCGGCATGGTCGTCACCGGCCTCGCCAGCGTCATCATCGGCGAAGCCCTGACCTCCTCGCGCAGCCTCGGCCTCGCGCTCACCGGCGCCGTCATGGGTTCGGTGTTCTTCCGTCTGCTTGTCGCCATCGCCATGAGCGTCGGCAACCTCCAGGCCACCGACCTCAAGCTCGTCACCGCGCTCTGCCTGTTCATTGCGCTCGCGCTGCCGAAATTCGCCGCGAAAATGAAACGCGCCAAACCCGTCCCCGCCGCTTGAATTCCCAGCCATGCTTTCGCTGAGCAAAGTCCGCCAGACCTTCAACCCCGGCACCGTCAACGAGGTGCGGGCGCTGCGCGGCGTTTCGCTGGAAATCGCCGCCGGGTCCTTCGTCGTCGTCCTCGGCAGCAACGGCTCGGGCAAGTCCACGCTGCTCAACGCCGTGGCGGGCACTTTTCTGATTGATGAGGGCAGCATTGTCCTCGCGGGCCACAACCTCACCCGCTGGCCCGAACACCGCCGCGCCAAATATATCGGCCGCGTTTTCCAGAATCCTTTCAGCGGCACCGCGCCCAACATGTCCATTCTGGAGAATTTCGCCCTCGCCTCCCGCCGCGGCCACCGGCGCGGCCTCGGCTGGGCGCTCCACCGCAAATTGCGCAACGACCTGCGCGACCGCGTCCGCAGCCTCAAGATGGGCCTCGAAGACCGGCTCGACAACGCCATCGGCTCCCTCTCCGGCGGCCAGCGCCAGGCCCTCACCCTCCTCATGGCCACCTGGGTCAAGCCCGACCTGCTGCTGCTCGATGAGCACACCGCCGCGCTCGACCCCAAGAGCGCCGACCAGGTCATGCAGCTCACCGCGCAAATCGTCGCGGAGAAAAATCTCACCACGCTGATGGTTACCCACTCGATGGCGCAGGCCGTGGCCTTCGGCTCCCGCGTGCTCATGATGCACCAAGGCCAGGTCTTTTACGATTTCGCCGGCGCCGACAAACGCCGCCTGCGCATTGACGACCTCCTTGGCTGCTTCGACGATCTCCGCCGCCGCGACCTCCTCGACGAATCCGCCGCCGCCCTCTTGCAGGAACAATACGGTTGAGGGACAAAGGAAGCAGAAGTCAGGAGACGGAAATCAGCAGTCAGAAGTTAGAAGCTCGAACTTTGATTGATCTTGCCCTAGAGTATTCGCTCTTCCTGTCCCCCCTCCTATCTCCTATCTCCTATATTCTGTCTCCTGCCTTCTACCTCCTACCTCCTACCTCCTGCCTCCTACCTCCTGCCTCCTGCCTTCTGCCTTCTGTCTTCTGTCTCCTGTCTTCTGTATTCTGCCTTCTGATTTCTGCCTTCTCACTTCCCCCATGGAACTCCTCTCGCCCGCCGGCAATTGGGACTGCCTTCGCGCCGCCGTTGAAAATGGCGCGGACGCCGTCTATTTCGGCCTGGGCCGGTTTAACGCCCGTCTGCGCGCCTCCAATTTCACCGAGGCGGATTTGCCGGAGGTCATGGCCTACCTCCACCGCCGCGGCGTGCGCGGCTACGTTACATTCAACACGCTCATTTTTGCCGACGAACTCGCCGACGCCGAGCGCTCCCTGCGCGTCATCATCAGCGCCGGGGCCGACGCCGCCATCGTGCAGGATATCGGCATCGCCCGCCTCATCCGCCGGCTCTCATCCGATTTCCCCATCCACGCCTCGACGCAGATGACCGTGACCAGCGCCGCGGGCGTGGCCTTCGCGCAAAAGCTCGGCGCCTCGCTCGTCGTGCTCGCGCGCGAATGCTCCGTCGCGGAAATCGAAAAAATCCGCGCCCACTCCGCCGTCTCCGTTCCACTCGAAGTTTTTGTGCACGGCGCGCTCTGCGTCGCCTATTCCGGCCAGTGTCTCACCAGCGAGGCCCTCGGCGGTCGCTCTGCCAATCGCGGCGAATGCGCCCAGGCCTGCCGCATGACTTACGACCTCATTGCCGACGGCCAGCAGGTTCCCCTTGGCGACCGCCGCTACCTCCTCAGCCCGCAGGACCTCAGCGGCTTGCCCGCGCTGCCCGACTTGGCCCGCGCCGGCGTCGCCTCGCTCAAAATCGAGGGCCGCCTCAAGACGCCGGAATACGTCGCCAACGTCACCCGCGTTTACCGCGACGCCATCGACCGCCTGCTGCCGAAAAATAATTCTGCCCCTTCGCCGGCCCAGTCCGCCGCGCTCGCCAATCAAATCACCCGCGAATCCCGCTATGATTTGGAAATGAGTTTTTCCCGCGGCCTGTTTACCGGCTGGCTCGGCGGCATCGACAACCAGCGCCTCGTCCACGCGCGCTTCGGCACCAAGCGCGGTGTGTACCTCGGCGAAATTTCCCGCGTCGAAAAACCGCTGGTCTGGCTGCGCACCGAAGCGCCGGTTAAAGCAGGTGACGGCGTGGTCTTCGACGCCGGGCGTCCCGACGAAGGCGAGGAAGGCGGCCGCATCTACACCGTCAAGCATCGCCACGACGAAACCGCCCTCAGCTTCGACCCCGCGCGCGTGGACTTTGGCCGCGTGCACCCCGGCCAGCGCGTCTGGAAAACCAGCGATCCCGCGCTGGAGAAAAAAATCCGCGCCACCTTCGAAGGCGAACAAATCCGCCGCCGCGAACCGGTCTGGTTTGCCGCCCACGGCCATGTTAACGTCCCTCTCGCCCTCGAAATCCGCGACGAGCAAGGCCGTGCTGCGCGCCTGGAATCCGCGCTGCCATTGCAGCCGGCGACGAAGCAGCCCTTGACCGCCGAAACCTTGCGTGCCCAACTCGACCGTCTCGGCGATTCGCCGTTTGAATTGACCGCGCTCGATTTTCACGTCGAAGGCGAAGTCATTTTGCCCATCAGCGAAATCAACCGCCTGCGCCGCGAACTCACCGCCAAGCTCGACGCCCTGCGGGCCGAACCGCTGCGCTGGCAGTTGACGGAAGCACCCTCGCAATGGAGCGTCGGCGCCGCGCGACTGTTGCACGAACACCATGCGCCCGCGCCGCCCTTCCCCGAACTCATCCCCGTCGTCCGCACGCTGCCCCAGCTCGAAGCCGCCACCGCCGACGGTGCGACGACCATTTACGCCGAGTTCGAAGACCCCAAGCGCTACCGTGACGCCGTAAAATTTGTCCGCGCCCTGCCGCCCATCAGTGAAAAGTCAATCGAGCTGTGGGTCCTGCCGCCGCGCATTTTCAAAACCGGCGAGGACTGGATTCTCAAGCAAGTGCGTTCCTGCGAAGCCGACGGCTACCTCGTCCGCAATTACGACCATCTCGAATTTTTCCAAAACGACCGCCGCCGCGGCGACTTTTCCCTCAACGTCGCCAACCCGCTCACCGCGGAATATTTCATCACGCAATTCGGCCTCGAACGCCTCACCGCCTCCTACGACCTCAACATCCGCCAGCTCGAAGCCCTGCTGCACGCCGCGCCGCCGGCGTGGTTTGAGGTCACGCTGCACCAGCACATGCCGCTCTTCCACATGGAGCACTGCGTGTTCTGCGCGTTTCTCTCGAAGGGCAAGGATTACCGCGACTGCGGCCGCCCGTGTGACCAGCACGAAGTCCGCCTGCGCGACCGCGTCGGCGCCCTGCACACCCTCAAGGCCGACGCCGGCTGCCGCAACACGCTCTACAATTCCCGTGCGCAAACCGGCGCGGAATTCGCCGGCCACCTCGCCGCGCTCGGCGTCCCCGCCTTCCGCATCGAATTTCTCCATGAAACGCCCGAAGAGGTGACGCGCACCCTCGCCAGCTACCGCCGCCTGCTGCGCGGTGAAATCACCGGCCCGGACCTCTGGCGCGAACTCAAAGCCGCCAACCAATTGGGCGTGACGCGCGGCACGCTGGGCTGATAGTAATTCCCATCATCCCGCATTATGGCGCTGCCGGATTTCTTCAAACTCCCCAACCAACGCCACTGGGCGGGCGTGGTGCTGGTGACCTTGAATTTTGCCTTCTGGTTCGAGCGCCTGACCACCGCCTTGGTGTATTCCCTTCTGAGCCGCAACCCGGTTCAGTACGTCTATGGCTCGTTTGCGGCCAATCTCGTCGTGGCGATTTTCGGCCTCTACGCCTCCTGCAAGCTGCTGGCCCGGGCCTATTTTTACGCGACCGACCGCGACGACACCTCCCTTAAACGCAGCGCTCGCTTCTTCCTCTTTATTTCCGGCTACGCCATTGTCACCGTTTATTTCCTGCTGCGCGTGCTCATCGTGGCTATCGGCTGAGCGCCGCCCGCTTGCTCACTCCCGCGCCATCACAAATGGCGCCGGAGTCTGCCGCTTCGGCAGCGTGGCGCGCCGTGCCCGCACCGCCTTGGCCAGTTCGATCAGCACCGGCTCGGTCTGCTCGAATGAAATGCACGCGTCCGTGATGCTCTGGCCATATTTCGCGGCGAGTCCCGGCACATAATCCTGCCGTCCTTCGGCCAGATTGCTTTCGATCATCAGCCCGCAAATTTGCCGCGCGCCGGCGGCAATCTGCTCCGACAGCGACCGCGCCACGAGCGGCTGGTTGCGGTAGTCCTTGCCGCTGTTGGCATGGCTGCAATCCACCATCAGAAACGGCGGCAGCTTGACCTTCTCCAGCGACGCCACCACCTGCGCGATGCTCTTCTCGTCGTAATTTGGCCCGGTGCGCGAACCGCCGCGCAAAATGACGTGGCTGTCCGGATTGCCCAAGGTCTTGAAAATCGCCGCCACCCCCTGCTTGGTCACCGACGGGAACCAGTGCGGCTGCTGGGCCGCGCGAATCGCGTCAATCGCGATCTGGTGGTCGCCGTCCGTGCCGTTTTTGAAACCCACGGGCATCGAGAGGCCCGACGCCAGTTCGCGGTGAATCTGGCTCTCCGTCGTGCGCGCGCCAATCGCCGCCCAGGAAATCGTGTCCGCGTGAAATTGGGGGATGATCGCGTCGAGAAATTCCGTGCCCGCCGGCAAGCCGAGGCTGGCGAGGTCGAGCAGCAGGTTGCGCGCAAGGCGCAGGCCCTTGTTGATCTGAAAACTGCCGTCGAGGAACGGGTCGTTGATCAGCCCTTTCCAGCCGACCACCGTGCGCGGCTTTTCAAAATACACCCGCATCACCACCAGCACGTCGCCGGCCACGCGCTCCGCCACGCCCTTGAGCTTCGCCGCGTAATCCAACGCCGCCACCGGGTCGTGAATCGAGCACGGGCCCACCACCGCCAGCAGGCGGTCATCCTGCCCGTGCAAAATCCGCCCGATTTGCTGGCGCGATTCGCTCACCAATTGCGACGCCCGCTCCGACAGCGGCGACTCCTCCACCAGAATCGCCGGCGGAATCAATGGGCGCTGCTGTTCGATGCGGACGTCGTCAGTATTGCGGAACATGGCCCCAGTATAAGGTGAAGCCCTCAAAAAATCACCATGAAAATTCACCACCGCAAAACTTTTCCCCCGCGCAAACTTGCCGAGCGCGCTTGCATCGCGCCCCGCCGTCACCCAAGATGCCCGGCGCATGCCATCGCGTAATTTTCTTCGCCCGGCCCTCTGGTGCGGTGCCGCATTGCTGCTCGCTTTTGGCGCCGCCTGCTCCAAGTCACAAAACGATTCGCCGGCTCCAGACCAGCCCGCCGCCCCGCAACTTTTCCCCCTGCGCGTCCAGCTCGACTGGCTGCCCGAGCCCGAGCACGGCGGCCTCTACCAGGCGCTCGCCCGAGGCTATTTCGCCAAAGAGGGCCTGGACGTAAAACTGCTGCCCGGCGGCAGCAACGTGCTCGTCACCCAATTCGTTGCCACCGGCCAGGCCGAGATTGGCCAGTCCGCCACCACCCAGGTCATCCAAGCCGTCGCCGGCGGCCTGCCGGTCATCAACGTCGCCTCCATTTTCCATCGTATGCCCACCGGGCTGATGATGCACGCGGAGAATCCCATCACCCAGTTCTCGCAGCTCGACGGCAAAACCATCATGGCCCGCCCCGAGGCCATCTATATCCCCTACCTCAAGAAAAAATACGGCATCAACTTCACCGTCATCCCGCAAAACTTCAGTTCCGCCCAATTCCTGCAGGACAAAAATTTCATCCAGGAGGGCTTCTTCATCGCCGAGCCGTATTTCCTCGAAAAACAAGGCGCGCAGGTCAAATGGCTCGCGCTGTGGGACGCCGGCTACGAACCCGCCGTCACCCTCTTTGCCAACACCAAGTTCGCCCATGACCATCCGGAGCAATTGCGCGCCTTCCTCCGCGCCTTCATTAAAGGCTGGCGCGAATACCTCACCGGCGACCCCACCGCCGGCAACACTCTGCTCAAAAAATCCAACCCCAAGGCCGACGACGATTTCTTCAAATACGAGCGCGACCAGATCATCAAGTACGACCTCGGCCCGGGCGACCCCGCCCTCGGCGAGGACTACGGCACGCTGAATCTCGACAAAATCAAAAACGAAATCGCCACCATGGAAGACCTCGGCCTCCTCACGCCCGGCCAGGTTCCCCTCGCCAAAGCTGCCACGGCGGAATATCTGCCCGCAAAAAATTAGGGGGCGATTCCGGAAGCGGATGTTTTAGCGGGACGGGTTGCCGGCGCTGTTCCCGTTCCGGTCGCCTTGGCCGCCACCACCACCGGCCGGTGGTGGTAGCTCTTCATCATGTCGTCGAGCACCGGCTGGTATTTCTCCCAGCCCTCCTCCGGCACCGTCGCCAAAAACGCGTCAATATAACCCGGCGGCCCCTTCACCAGATAATACGCCTGCTTGTAAGTCATGACCTCGTCCGGTTTGTCGCCCGTGGCATTGAAGGTGAAAACGAATTTCACGCCAAAGTCCTTGTCCGCGGTCTGAAACGCGTCGCGCCGCGTCAGTTGGAAATGAAAGT
>DASZWY010000117.1:0-17051 GCA_035546135.1 Opitutales bacterium | reverse complement strand
CGAATTGCGCCGCCAGCGCATGGCGTTGCTGCACCAGCTCGACGAATTGCGCACGCTCGGCGGGCCGGTCAGCCCCGACGCCATGCGCTTCCTGCGCACCCTGCGCGAGCCGGAGATGTGCCTCGACGTCGCCGCCTTCACCCTTTGCCAGGACGCTTTGGAAAAACAGCGCCTGCTCGAGGAGCTTGACACCGCCGCGCGCTTTTCGCGCTTCCTGCGCCACTTGCGGGCGGAGTCGGCGCGGCTGCGCCTCGCGCGCAAGTTGCAAGGCCCGCTCAAGGACGATCAGATCATGCTGAATTAGGCGGGCGGGCTATTTCACCGTCAGCGTCGCCGCACTGCTGGTGGCAGAAACCGGCAAGCTGCCCGGCGCGAGCGCTCCGGCGTTGACATCGTAGCCATCCAGCGCGCTGGAGACGGTCACCGAATATTTCCCGGCGTCGTTGGCCTGAACATTTGTCAGCGTGAGGGTGTTTGTCGTGGCGCCGGAGACCACCGCGCGGCCGGCGTGCGCGCCTTCGGCCAAAGCCAGGCCGCCGTAATTCCATTGGTATTTCAGCGGGGCCGGCGCCGTGCCGCTGCCGCCCACCGCGCCGACAAAAAACGTCACTGTCTCGCCGGCCTTCGCGGTTTGCTCTTCCGGCTGCTTCAGGATGACGAGGGCGTTGTCCATGGTGACGTCGCCGATGTCCGAGTCGCCCGTGACCTGCACGTTGGTGGCGTCGTAGATTTCAAAGCCCGGGCCGCCGGAGAGTTTCACGTTGTGCAACGTCACGTTGGCGACGAGGTAGTCGGCCAGCGGCAGGCCCCAGATGATGTTGTAGGCTTTCGCGCCCGTGGAGGTCAGGCCGTCAATCGTGATATTGCGCCAGCCCGAGAGCGTGCGCGAATTGAGCGCGTTGGGCGGGTTCGCATTCCAGTCATTGACCTTCGCCGGCGTCGTTTGGTTTTTGCCAGTGACGCCCGGGTTGCCGACCGGCTTGTAGTAGCTGTAAAAAACAATCGGATACTGCACGTTGTTCATCGTGAGGTTGCGGTAGGTGATGTTCTGCACCAGGCCACCCTCGGTCGGGTCGGCCTTGAGGCGCAGGCCGGAAACCGTGCCGTTGAACACGCAATCCTTGACCAGCATGCCGTCGAGGCCGCGGTTCGACTGCCCGCCGACGGAAATGCCGTGCCCTTCGCCGATGGTGCAGTTGGCGATGGTGATATCGCCGCAGAAAATTCCGCCCGCCTTGACCGCCACGTTGTCGTCGCCGATGGACAGGTCGCAATTCTGGATGAGGATGTGCTGGCCGCCCGGGTCGATGGCGTCGGTGTTCGGCGAATTGCCCGGCGCGTGAATCGTCAGTCCCACGACCGTCACGTTGTTGCCGTTGAAGGCGAGGTGAAACATCGGCGAATTCAGCAGGGTGAGGCCCGACACGAGCACGCGGTCGCAATTGGCGAGACGGATGAGGTAGGGGCGGCGCAGGCCATTCGCGCGAAACGCCGCCCACCACGGCGCGCCCTCGCCGTCGATGATGCCCTGGCCGGTGAGCGCGAAATTTTTCGCCGTGCCGGTGATGAAATTCGCGCCCCCGCGTGGGTAGGCGGGGGTGGTGTCGTTGGCGGTGAGCGGCAGGAGTTGCAGCGTCGCGCCGGCATCAATTTGCAAATTGATGTTGCCGCCGATGATCAGCGGGCCGCACCGGTAGGGTTTCGCGGCGGCGGGAATTTTGACGATGCCGCCGCCCGCGGCGATGGCCGCATTGAGGGCGTCCTGAATGGCCTTGGTATTGTCTGTTTCGCCGTCGCCCTTCGCGTGGTAATCGGTCACGTCAAAGCGAGCGTCGGGAATTTCCGGCAGCGGCGGCGGCTGGTCGGCGGTGGGCGTGACGATTTTCAAGGCGGCGGCCTCGCTGGTCACCGACCCGGTGGCGTCCGACACCGTCACCGAGTAATTGCCCGCGTTCGCCGCCGCGATTTTTTTGAGCACGAGTTCCGCCGAGGTGGCGCCAGCGATGGCCGCGCCATCCTTTTTCCAAACATACTTCAGCGGCGCAGTGCCGGCAGCCACGACGGTGAAATAGGGATTCGTTCCGGTCAGCGCGGTTTGCGCGGCGGGCTGGACAATAATCTGCGGCTGGGCCGAGACGGATTGCGCCAAAGCCGTGCAGAAAACAAGCGCCAAGGCGGCGCGGCCAAAACCATTCGAGTATTTCGGGAGAGCCTTCATGCCAAATCCCGCGGGGCAGGGATGCCCCCATGCTGCCCCGGCACCCTACGTGCGCAAGTCAATAGTGGGGGCAACTGGTCCAGCGCGCCGACGACGAAGCCCGATCAATCCCAGCAGGCCGGCACCGAACAGCAGCGCGAAATCCGCGGGTTCCGGCACCGGGGCGAAGGCGAGGCCGTCCACGCCGCCGATGGAGAACAAGCTGCCGTTCACCAGCACGCCGGCGGGCGTATACTGGCTGATTTTGCCGCCCGAATACTCCGCGATGTCGAGATACCCGTTATTCGGGTCGAAGGCGATGTCGTAGGGTTCATCCAAACCGGTGATGAGATTGGCATTAACGACCGAGCCGGTGGCGCTGTATTCCCCGACAAATCCGGCGCCGTTGGCCCCATTGCTGTTTTCGGTGATGAAAAGATTACCGGTGCTCGCCTGGATGGCGAGATTGGCCGGGTCGGTCAACCCGGTGACCAGCGAGGCGTTGACCGTCACGCCCGCCGTGGTGTACTCGCCGACTTTGCCGCCTGTGGTGGTTACGTAAATATTCCCATTGGTGGGGCTGATGGCGATGCCGATGACCGCAGTGACGCCGGTGATAAACCGGCTGTTGACCAAGGTGCCGCTGGCGGTGTATTCCGCAATGTTGCCGGTGAGATGATTGGGCACGAACAGGTTGCCGGTGGAAGGGTCCACCACAAAGAAAAAGAGCGCACCCACGCCGCTTTGCGGTGCGCCGACGTTGATCAGCGTGGAATTCACCACCGTCCCGTTGGTCCGGAATTCACCAATGTACCCGCCATTCTCATTGGCGACATACAACCGGTTGTTAAACGAGCTGTAGGCGAGGCCCACCGGGCCGTCGACATTGGAAGTGATGAAGCTCGCGTTGTTCGTGCCGCCGGCGCTGGTGTAGTTGCCAACGGTGTTAAAATCGTAACTGGCCGTGTACAAGGTGGACTGGCCGCGGGCGCAGGGCAGCGCGGCCAACCCTAGAACCAAAAGCGCCACTGTGCGACGTGTGCGGCAACCTGTCATCCGGCCAAGGGTGGTTTGCGATTTCCGAATACCAAACATCAACCCACGCTATCCGGCGGTCGTTGGTGTTCAACCCCAAAATTCTTCGTCATCGAAACGTTACGGGCACCGGCGTGGCCGGGCTTATTTGGCCGCAGGCGGGGTGGAGGCTTCGCGCAGCAGGTCGGCAAAATTCAGCAAGGCGTCCTGCAAAAACACCGCGGCTTCATGGCTCCCGGCATTCGTGAGCACCGCCAGCGCCGTGCGAAATTGGGGGACGACCAACACGAGCGAAGCCTGATGGTTTTCTTCGCCGATGCGCGCGACCAGCTCGATCCCGCGATAATGCTGCGTCGCCCAACCCAGCCCGAAATCGCGTTCTGCGGGTTTTTCCCCGGGCCGCCAGCGCTGCTGCAGCGCCAACCGGCTGACCAAGCTTTTGCCGTCGGGCCCCGTGCCGTCGGAAAGTTCAAATTGCAGCCACGCCGCGACATCGTCCGCCGCAAGGCGCAACCCCGCCGCCGGGAGCAACGCACCGCCGGATTTTGCCGGCGGCGCCGTCAATTTCCACGGCCCCTTGCCCTCGCGCGTGTGGCCGGCGGCGTCGTCACCGTCCGCCGCCGGCGCATCATACGTGGCGAGCTTCATGCCGAGCGGGTCGAACAATTGCGTCCGGGCCAGTTCGGCATAGCTCGCGGGCAAGCCCGCTGCGGGCGCATGGTGGTGGTTGGCGGCGTAAACGGCGAGGTAGCCCGCGACCGCCGCGCTGGCGTCGCTGTAATCGAAAACATTGCCCGGCTGCGCGGTCACGGGAATTTGCGAGACGATGGCGAACAGGTCGGCGGGAGTGGATTCCGGCCCCGAAAGCATTTCGTCGGCGCGCGGGGGCAGCCCGGCGGTCATGCCGAGGAGCTGGCGCAAGGTCACCGTTTTGGTGGCAGCGGCGTCGTTCAGTTTGAATTCATCCCAACTGCGGCGCGCGGGGGCGTCGAGGTCGAGCAGGTCCTGGGCGGCCAGCCGCGTCAGCAGCAGCGAATTGATGGCCTCGGTGGCGGGGCCGAGCGCAAAACGGGTCGTGGTAGTCACCGGCGCGTCCGCCGCGGCGGATTTTTTGCCAAAGCCTTCGAGCAGCAACATCCGGCTGGGCTGCACAATGATGACGGCCATGCCGGGCACGCCGGTTTGGACGCGGGATTTTTCAAGGTAATTCCGGTAGGCGGTGATTTGCTCCGGCGCAACCTTGAGCACGGCCGGCGGGGTCCGGGCGAGCAAGCTCTCCGGCATCGCCGGCGCGGCGGAGGCGGCGCCCAGGGTGAGCCACAGCAGCACCATGGCCGCGCGCAAACTTGGAAAAAACTCTGGCCGGCGCGCGCGCATGGTCGTTCAGGTCAATACTGCTTGACCGGAATTTCGTGCTGAGTCAGCGGCTTGGCGTCGCCGAAGGCCGCCTTTTCCGGCACGGGCAGCTCGGCGAACGTGGTGTCGGACTTCGAGTAGACGCGCACGACTTTTTTGGTTTCGGTGCCAAAGACGAAGACAATGGAGTCCACTTCCGGCTTGTCCCACCAAGCCGCGCCGGGCAGTTGCACGGTGTCGTAAGTGCCGGTTTCAGTCGGGGTGATGGCGTCGCTCAAATCGGCGGGGCCCAGATTGGGTTGCGCGAGGATGAACATGCCGTCCTTGCGCTTGGCGTCGGCGTAGGGCGGAGTGTCCTCGGCGTGGATAAGCGCGTGATGCTCGTCAAAGGCATACCAACTGGCCGACAGCGCGGAGGCCGGGAAGGGCTGCTGGATGCGCAGCGAAAGGCGGAAAAAGTCCTGATCCGGGTTGTGGTTGCCGTTGGCCGGCTGCATCCGGGCGACGTCGGCGATGCTGAAAAGTTCCACCGGGGTGTTGCCGGGATAAAGTTCCTGGCCGGAATAATCGGCGTATTTGTCCAAGCCGACCAGGCTGTGCTCGGGAAAATCAAAATCGCGCCATGAGCCATCGGGGAAAACCGTGGCGACGGCTTGCAGGCTGCTCCCGGCCACGACCACCTGGTAGGCCGCCATGCGCACCGCGGGGTCGCGAATGGGGATGAGTACCATGTAGGTCTGTCCCGGTTTGAGGTCCGCCGGCTTGATGAACGCGGTGGTCTCGCCGTTCTGGACCATGATGGGGCTGCCGGGCGGCGGCATCGGAAACGGGATGCGCTTGCGCTGGTCGTCGTAGAAATACACGTTTACGAAATCGAGGTTCGGTCCATCCACTTTGCGCAACGTCAGCGGCACGCCCAGGTAGGCGCTCAAATAGCCGTGGTCGAGCAGCGGCCGCAGCCGCAGCACGCGCGGCTCGTCGAGCACGAAGCGGCGGCCATACGGCGAAAGCGACTGCGTCGGCGGCGGCTCCTCGCCCATGCCGCGGGGTTGGTGAATCAGCCAGGAGCGGACGGCTTCACGGTCGTTGGGCACCAAGTCCGACAACGCGAGGGTGAAGGTGCGTCCGTCGGGATGACGGAAAGTGACGACGTTGTCATGATAAACGCTGACGATGGCGGCGTCGTAGTGGTGGCCGTCCTGGTCCGTCCAGTAACGCGATTGCGCGCGGGCGGCGCCGAACGGGCCGAACAAAACCATGAAGCCCAATGCCGTCCGGACGGCGTTGAAAAAATTCCCCCCATGGCCGCGGCGCATCTTCACGGGTAAAATAAACCTTTCGCGGCACCCGCGGTTCCGTGTGCGCAAGCCATGGCCTTTGAAAAAATCCTTACCGCTTTTCCGCCGGCTCGGACTGCGAGGACGACGCTGGCGAGCTACGGCGGCGTTCCTCTTCGGCGCGGCGGCGGTCGTCTTCCTTTTTGCGGTCATCATCCTGCACCGCGGAGCGGAAATTGTCTTCCACCTCGTTGGCGGCCTTTTTGAATTCCTTCATGGACTGGCCCATGGCCTTGGCCAATTCGGGCAGCTTTTTGGAGCCAAACATGAGCAGGCAGATGAACATTATCAGAATAATGTCCCCTGAGCTCAGGCTGAGGAATGCAAAGGCGGGTGATAACAAGCTCATTTGTTATAATATGCGTCCATTTCCGTCTCCTGTAAACCCCTAAATTGGGGCTTAAGTTCCTGAAAACCAAGGGGGCAGCGATGGGGTTGGTAAGCGCATTCTATCATCAATTCCGCCTTGCGGTCTTGCAGACGCAGGACGGAGGCGATATTCTTTTTCACCAACCGCGCCCGTTTTATGAACCCAGCTTCCGCCAAGCCCGTTCCCGCTCCCCGCGTCAAAGAAATCCTCCAGCGCATCAAGGACAACATCCGGCGCGTGATTCTGGGCAAGGACGAGGTCATCGACCAGGTGCTCGTCACCCTCGTCGCCGGCGGGCACCTCCTGCTGGAAGATTTGCCCGGCCTCGGCAAAACCACGCTGGCCTACTGCCTTGCGCGCTCGGTGGATTGCCAGTTTTCCCGCATCCAGTTCACCAGCGATTTGCTGCCCAGCGACGTGCTGGGCGTTTCCATTTACGACGAAGGCCTCAAGGAGTTCATCTTCAAGAAAGGCCCTTTGTTTGCGAACATCGTGCTCGCCGACGAAATCAACCGCACCACGCCGAAGACGCAGTCGAGCCTCCTCGAAGTCATGGACCGCGGCAAGGTCTCGATGGACGGCCAGACTTATCCCGTCGGCCAGCCCTTCATGGTCGTCGCCACGCAAAACCCGGTGGACTACGAGGGCACGTTTCCACTGCCCGAGAGCCAGATGGACCGCTTTTTCATGCGCCTGCAGATGGGGTACCCGGCCTTCGACGCCGAGCTGAGCATTCTCCAGTCCGCCGCCACCCGGCGCAATTACGACCTGCTCGACCTCGAGCCGGTGGCCACCCGCGCCGAAATCACCGAAATCCAGCACTTCGCCCCGCAGGTGTTTGTCGAGGACACCGTGCTCGAATACATTCTCAAAATTGTCAGCGCCACGCGGACCGAGGCGGAATTTCAGGCCGGCATTTCCACGCGCGGGTCGCTCGCCCTCAAGCTGGCCGCGCAAGCCGCCGCGCTGGGCGACGGGCGCGCCTTCGTCATCCCCGCGGATGTGCAGCAGGTCATTAAGCCCGTGTGCGTGCACCGCCTTGGTTTGAAGCGCGCGACCGCGGACTCCCTCGAAGAACGCCGCGTCGTCGAGGGCATCCTCAGCCAAATCGTGGACAAAATCGCCGCGCCGGTGTGAAGGCCCGGTCCGGCCGCGCCCACCCATGAACTCCTCCGCCGCCATCAACCTTGCGGTTGCGCCGCCGCGCCCCGGCGATTGGGCCGACTTGAGCCAGCGGCAAAATCTGCGGGGCTGGTCCGCGCGCGTTTGGTGGCTGTTGTGGCAAATGCTCCTGCCGGCGGACACGCAGCGCACGCGCCCCACGCGGGCCGGCGCGGTGCTGGTCGCGGTGGCGTTTGGCATCGGCCTGGCGGCCTACAACAACGCCAACAACGTGCTGTTTATGGCGCTGTCGCTGCTGCTTTCGTGCCTCGTGCTCAGCGGCGTGCTCTCATGGATCAATTTCCGGGGCCTGCGCTGGCGGTTGTCGCTCCCGGCGCACTGGCGCGCGGGCGAGCCGGGTCCGGCGCGGCTGGAATTGTCCAACGCCAAAAAAATGACGCCGACGTACAACCTGCTCTTCCACGCCCGCGCCCGCCGCCTTGCCGCTGACGAGCCATTGCGCCTGCCGGACCGCCTCGACGCCGGCGGCACCATGGCGCTCGACTGGATTTTTCAGCCCACCGAACGCGGCCGCGAAACGATGGAGATTCTTTCGGTCGAGTCCTTGTTTCCCTTTGGATTCCTGCGCAAAAAATCCGGCGGCAGCCTGCAGCAGGAAGTCTGGGTGTGGCCCGCGCGTGTGGAGTATGAATTCAAGCCGCCGTCCAGCCGCCAGCCGCGTTTGTCGGGCGAGATACGCCGCAAACCCGGTGGCGGCTCGGATTTGCTCGGCCTTCGGCCCTACCGCCCCGGCGACCCGCCGCGATTCGTCCACTGGAAGGCCAGCGCGCGGCTGCGCGAACTGGTCGTGCGCCAGACCGGCGAGGAGCAGCAGGCCGGCTACCATCTCGTGCTCGACCCGGCGAAGACGCTGTGGACCGACGCCGCGCAGTTCGAGCGTGTTTGCAGTTTCGCCGCCAGCCTCGCGGAGGATTTGTTCATGGCCAGCCAGTTGCGCGCGGTGACCATCCGCGGCGCCGCCACGCAGACCGTCACGCGCCTGGCGGATTTGCAGGGATTTTTCGACCAGTTGGCCCGCCTCACCCCGGACGAGCACGTCACCGCGCGTTCGCCCGAGGGCCACGATGTCATCACCTTCCAGCCGGGCGCCCGGCAACAAGTCCATGCTTACCTTGGCGGCATCCTCGCGGGCACGGCTTAGCCGTGACGAACTGCACCAGCTTCGCTGGCTCCTTGGCTTGGTGCTGGTGCTCCTGGCCTTTTGGACTCTGCTCAGCCTCGAGCTGGGCGGGCTGGGCTGGCGCGCGCTGTTTCTGGCCACGGCGGCGGCGGCGTTGCTGTTTCCCGGCTGGCCCGGGCGCATCCCAGCCTGGCTGCGGCGCTGGTCGTTCATCCTGGGCGCGTCGGCGCTGTTTACGCAATTCATCGCCACGCGCTTCGACCTGGTTTCCGGGCTGGTGCTGCTCGTCTCGCTCCTCGCGCTTGCGCGCGGCCTGCAATACCGCCGGCTGCGCGAGGATTGGCAGCTCATCCTGCTGTGCCTGTTCATCATCATCCTGTCGGGCGTGCTGACGCTCAACCTGCTCTTCGGCCTGCAGATTCTTCTCTTCACGCTGGTGACGATGGCGCTGCTGTTCGTCATGAACCTGCTCGAGCGCGACCCGGGCCGCGCGCTGACGACGGAGGATTGGCGGAATTTCCGCTGGCGGCACTTTGCGCGCAAGGTGCGCGGCGCGGTGGATTTGCGCCAGCTCGCCCAGGCTGGCGCCTTGTTCACCGGCCTGGTGCTGGTGAGCACGCTGATTTTCGTCAGCATGCCGCGCTTCCAGTTCTCGCAGTCCTTCAGCCTGCCGAGCCTGCACGGCGTGGCCGGCTTCCATGACAAAATCGAATACGCCGAAACGCGCAGCATAGACAGCGACGATTCCATCGCCTTCCGCGTGGACCTGCCGCCCGGCTACCACCTGGCGCACACGCCCTACTGGCGCATGATCGCGCTCGACGAATACCGCAAAACCGGCTTCGAGGTCTCTAATAGCCAGGCGTTCGAAAACCGGCGCAACGTCATTCGCTATCCCGAGCCTGGACGGTCCGGCGAGCACCTGGTCTTTCCGTCCGAGGCCGAGCACATTCCCGGCGCGGTCAGCATTTTCCTCGAAGGCAACGTCAGCGAATACCTGCCCATCCTTGGGCCCTTCGATTCGCTGCTCTTCAACTCGACCCAGACGTTCATGGCGAACGAGAAAATGAAGACGTACCGCACCGACCTGCCGTCACCGAAAGTCCTCGGCTACCAGGTGGAAAACATGGAGGTGGGCGACCAAATTCCCTCCGCCCCCGACCGCATCGCCAACCTTACCCTTGCCAAGGCCGACGAGGTCCGCGCCCGCGCCTCCCTGCTGCCATACCCCTATTCCTATTTCAGTCTCCCGGTGGCGGCGGGCGACCGCGAAATCCTCGAACGCATCGTCGCCCAAATCCAGGCCGGCAAACCCGACATGCCGGAGGCGGACTTCATCGCCGCAACCGTGACTTACCTGCGCGAACATCACGTCGGCAACCTGGACGTGGATTTGTCGAAAGTCCGCCCGCTGTTGACCGATGCGCCGCCCCCGACGGACTTGCTCATCCGCTGGCTGGATTCGAACAGCCCGGGCTGGTGCGAGCATTTTTCCGGCGCCTTCGTGCTGCTGTGCCGTGTCGCGGGCTACCCGGCGCGCGTGGTCGCGGGTTACCGGGGCGCCGCCTACAACTCGATTGATAACTATTATCTCGTGCGGCAGAACTACGCCCACGCCTGGGCCGAGGTTTTTGACGAGACCCGGAAAGACCGCTGGCTGCGCGTGGACCCTTCACCGGGCGCGGGCGTCATCGTTCCCGGCCAGCCGGCGGTTGCCACCAGCATGGACATCACGACGGAAAACGGCTGGAGCGCGTTCGTGGACGGCCTGCGCATGATTTGGTACCGCCGCGTCATCAACTTTGACCAGACGGACCAGCAGGAGCTCGTCGCCAAGGTGAGCGAATACGGCAAAGACTTCGGCGCCACCGCCAAGGCCTGGTTCCTCGAAAAATGGCAGGCGGTGATGGATTGGTACCAGCGCCCGCTGACGCCCTTGAAGGCCGCGGTGCTCAGCGCGTTAATTTTCCTTTTCGGGCTGGCCTTCCTGTTGCGCCGGCGCCTGCGCAATTTCTGGCTGCGCGCGAGCGCCCGCTTCTGGCCGCGATCGGCGCGGCAATTGGCCCCGGTGCGGCTGGATGCCGGCCGCTGGCTGCGGATTTTCCAGCCTGCCTGGGAGGCCGCCGCCCCGGGCTTGCCCAAGCCCGCGCGGGCGGAATGGCAAAAAGTCCACCGCGATTTGCTCATTCTGCGCTATGGGCCGCCGGATTTCCCCGCCGACCCCGAGGGCACGTTCCGCCATGCGCGGCAGCTTGTGCGCGCGGTTAAATCAACTCCCGTCAAGGCATGAAGCCCGCCGCCAGTGAGTTCGCGCCCATTTGGGTGGGGCGATTTTTTTGATTCTTACTTTTTAATTTTTACTTCTTAATTTATCCATGCCCACCTTGGTTTCCTGGAATGTCAACGGCCTGCGCTCGGTGCTCGGCAAGGGCCTGCTTTCGTTTGTCGAGCAGCGCTCGCCGGACGTGCTGTGCCTGCAGGAGATAAAAATTTCCGACGAACACGTGCCGGCGCTGGCGCTGCCGTATGCGCACCAACTCTGGCACCACGCCGCGAAGCCCGGCTATTCCGGCACGGCGATTCTTTCGCGCGTGAAGCCTAAGCGCGTGCTGCGGGATTTTCCCGGGAAGCACGCGCATCCCGCCGAGGGCCGCATTTTGGCCGCGGAGTTCGCGGGCTACTGGCTCGTCAACGTCTATGTGCCCAATTCGCGGCGCGAACTGGTGCGCCTGCCGTATCGTCAGCAGGAATGGGACCCGGCGTTCCGCAAGTTCCTCGGCGGGCTCGCCCGGGAAAAACCGGTCATCGTCTGCGGCGACTTCAATTGCGCGCACGAGGAGATTGACCTCGCCAATCCCGCCTCGAACCGCCGCAATGCCGGCTTCACCGACGAGGAGCGCGCCGGGTTCGCCGCGCTGCTGCAATCCGGCTTCGTGGATGTCTTCCGCCAGAAACATCCCGGCGAAAAGGGCCACTACTCATGGTGGACGTACCGGTCCAACGCCCGCGCGCGCAACATCGGGTGGCGGATTGATTACTTTCTCGTCTCCACGCCGCTGGCCGGCAAAGTGCGCGACGCCTTCATCTGGCCCGAGGTGCATGGTTCCGACCATTGCCCCGTCGGCATAAATCTTAGCGGAAAACTTTAGCGACTGAGCGACTGAGGCGACTGAAAATTCCAGCGCGGGCGAATTTACAGTATGACAAGCGGAATCGGAAGGCTGGGTCATCGCATTGGCGCGGGCACAGGCCAGACTGTTCCCCTGCGAAATAGCATGACTGGCCGCCAGTCAAATATTTCCAGCGCCGATAATTCGCCTCAGTCGCTTCCGTCGCCTCAGCAACCTTTGCCTTATAGAAAGATCGCGATGGCCGTCAAGTTGTCCGGGCCGCCGCGGTCGTTGCCAACCTTGATGAGGCGGCTGACGAGTTTTTCCGGCGTGTCGTGCGCCCAGACTTCGTAATTGATTTCCTCCTCGTGGAAAACCTTGGTGATGCCGTCCGTATACATCAGCAGCCGTTCGCCCGCTTTCACCGGCAGGTTGAAGGTGTCCACCTCGATTTCCCCGGCCTGGCCGATGCAGCGCGTCAGCGTGTGGGTGTAATAATCGGGAATGTAAATGTTGTCGCCGGGCCGCAGGCGCGCGCGCATTTCCTCGGCCATGGTGTGGTCGGTCGTCGCCTTGATGGCCGGCTGGCCGGGGCGGCACAGATACAGGCCGCTGTCGCCGACGTGCGCGACCTCGATTTGCCCGCGAACCAGATGGATGGCGGTCAGGGTCGTGCCGATGCCCACGTCGAGGCTCACCAGCTTGCCTTCGTCGTGCACGCGCGTGTTGACGAGGTTGAAGAGCGCGCGCAGGTCGAGCTTGCCGTTGCGGCCCGGGGCCTCGAACCATTTCTTGAGGCATTCGACCGCGAGCGTGCTGGCGAGTCCGCCTTCGGGCAGGCCGCCCAAGCCGTCGGCCACCGCAAAAAACGAATGCTTGGGGAGCGCGAGAAAGGCGTCTTCATTGCGCTCGCGCATCAAGCCGCAGTCGGTCTTGCCAAAGGCCTGAAAGCGAAGGGTCGGCGTGTCGGCCATGAGAGGGTGGGAAAGGGGAGGGGCCGGTTGTCGTCCTTGCGCAGGGCCGCGCGGGGTCGTTGTCTGGCCGGAAGACAACCATACAACTCTAATTTTTTTCCAAACAAAAGTAAAGACAGGACCGCAACCATTCCTGCGACCATATCCCCCAAATGGCTCCACCTGGAACCGCCGTGGCGCTTAGGACTGTCCGCGCTTGGGCGCCTGGCTCTGGGCGGCTTGGACGATCTTCACAAACGAGCGCGCTTCCAGCGACGCGCCGCCGACGAGGCCGCCGTCAATGTCCGGCTGCGCGAGGAGCGCCTCAGCGTTGTCGGCCTTCATGGAGCCGCCATAAAGAATGCGCACTTTCGCGGCTGCGGCGACGCCCAACTGGCCATTGAGCAGCAGGCGGATGGCCCCATGGGCCTCCTGCGCCATGCCGGGGGTGGCGGTCTTGCCCGTGCCGATGGCCCACACCGGCTCGTAGGCGATGACCAGCTTGTCCGCATGCGCCGCGGTGACGCCTTTCAGGCCGCCGTCAATCTGGCGCTTGACAACTTCGAGCGTCTTGCCGGTCTCGCGTTCGGCCAGGGTCTCGCCCACGCACAGGATGGGGCTCAGGTTGCCTTCGAAGGCGGCGAGCACCTTCTTGTTGATGAAGGCATCCGTCTCGCTGAAATATTGCCGGCGTTCGCTGTGGCCGAGGATGACGTAGTTGACAAACAGCGTGCGCAGCATGTCGGCGGAAATCTCGCCGGTGAACGCGCCGGACTTTTCCGGGTGCATGTTTTGTGCGCCAAGCTTGACGGTCGAGCCTTCGAGGGCGCGGCCCACGCTTTCGAGGCAGGTAAACGGCGGGCACACGGCCACCGTCACGTCGGTCGCGCGGCCGACGTCGAGCAGCAGCTCCTGCACAAGGTCCACGGCTTCGCTGGCGGTCTTGTTCATCTTCCAGTTGCCGGCGATCAGGTATTTGCGGACGCTTTTGGACATGGGAAAGGGCGTTGAAGTTATGCGATGCGTTAAACCGTCTCGAGGCAGGCGACGCCGGGAAGTTCCTGGCCCTCGAGAAACTCGAGGCTCGCGCCGCCGCCGGTACTGATGAAGGTGACTTTGCCGGCCTGGCCGCTTTTCTTGACCGCCTTGACCGAGTCGCCGCCGCCAATGATGGAAACCGCGCCGGAGTTCTCGGCAATGGCCTTGGCCACGGCGAAGGTGCCTTGCGCGCAGGCCTTGATTTCAAAGACGCCCATCGGGCCGTTCCACAAAATCGTCTTTGCGCGCGCAATCTCGGCGCTGAACAGCGCGATGGACTGCGGGCCGATGTCCACGCCTTCCCAGCCGTCGGGAATGTCCCCGGAGACCACCTGAGTGGCGCCGACCTGTGCATTGGGGAAGTCCAGCTTGTCGGTGATGAGGTTGTCCACCGGCAGCAGCAGCTTCACGCCGCGGCGTTTCGCCTTTTCCTGGGCCTGCTTCGCCAGTTCGACTTTGTCCGGCTCGGTGAGGCTCTGGCCAACCTTCTTGCCGTTGGCCAGCGCAAAGGTGTAGGCCATCGCCCCGCCGATGATCATCGCGTCCGCCTTGTCGAGCAGGGCGTCGATGACCTTGATTTTGTCGGAAACTTTCGCGCCGCCGAGGATGACGCAGAACGGGCGCGCGGGCGCCGCGGTCTTTTCGCCGAGGAAGGTCAGCTCCTTTTGCATCAGCAAACCCGCCACGCGCATGGGCAGGTGCGCGGCGATGCCGGCGGTCGAGGCATGCGCGCGGTGGGCGGAGCCGAAGGCGTCATTCACAAAAACCTGCGCGAGTTGCGCGAGCTGCTTGGCAAACGCCGGGTCGTTCTTTTCCTCCGCGGCGTGGAAGCGCACGTTTTCCAGCAGCAGTACCTCGCCATTTTTCAGCGCGGCGGCCTTTTGCTCCGCCTCGGCGCCGATACAATCGTCCGCAAATGCCACGGTTTTGCCGAGGTGCTTTTCGAGCACCGCGAGCACGGGCCGGAGCGATTGCTTCGGGTCGCGCTTGCCCTTTGGGCGGCCGAGATGGCTGGCGAGGATGACTTTCGCCCCCTGCGCCATCAGGTGCTTGATGGTCGGCAGCGACTCGACCACGCGCGTGTCGTCGGAGACGTTGCCCTTCTCGTCGAAGGGCACGTTGAAATCCACCCGGACGAACACCCGCTGGCCCGCGAGGTTCACATCGTTGACCGTTTTGGTGCGCGGCATGGGATTAAAGCATTTTCCCGAGCTTGGTGATGAGTTCCGCGCAGCGGCAGGAATAGCCCCACTCGTTGTCATACCAGCTCACCAGCTTGAAGAATTTGTCGTTCAGCTCGATGCCCGAACCAGCGTCGAAGATGGACGAGTGCGAGTCGTGGATGAAATCCGTCGAGGCGACTTCCTCGTCGGTGTAGGCCAGGATGCCCTTGAGCGGGCCGTTCAGGCTCGCGGCCTTCATCGCTTCGCAGATGGCCTTGTAGGACGTGCTCTTCTCGGTCTTGACGGTAAGGTCGACGACGGAGACGGTCGGCGTCGGGACGCGGAACGACATGCCCGTGAGCTTGCCCTTGACCTCGGGGAGCACGAGGCCGACGGCCTTGGCCGCGCCGGTGGTCGAGGGGATGATATTGATGGCGGCGCTGCGGCCACCTTTCCAGTCCTTGCGCGAGGGGGCGTCCACCGTTTTCTGGGTCGCGGTGTAGCTGTGGATGGTCGTCATCAGACCCTCGACGATGCCGAAGTTGTCCAGCACCACTTTGGTGATGGGGGCGAGGCAGTTGGTCGTGCACGAGGCGTTCGAGATGATTTTGTCATCCTTGGTCAGCGTGTGGTCGTTGACGCCGATGACGACGGTCTTGCAGTCGCCCTTGGCGGGCGCGGAAATGATGACCTTCTTGGCGCCGGCGCTCAGATGCCCGGCGGCTTTTTCGGCTTCGGTGAACAGGCCGGTGGACTCGACCACGATGTCCACGCCCAAGGCGCCCCACGGCAAGGCGGCGGGGCCTTCCTTGATGGCGAGGCTGGCAATCTTATGGCCATCCACAATCAGGGTCGTGTCCCCTTCGTGGGAAACCGTCCCATGAAAACGGCCCTGGGTGGAGTCATACTTCAGCAGGTATGCCAGGTTGTCGGCGGGCACGAGGTCGTTGATCGCAACGACTTCGACCTCTTTGCCGAGGAGTTTCTTTTCCGCGATGGCGCGGAAGACCAGCCGGCCGATGCGGCCGAACCCGTTGATGCCTACTTTGAGTGCCATGGTGGTGTGTTGGTTGGAGGGAAGAGGCGGGAATTCAGCCCAAGGAAGCCCGAATGCAGCAGATTATGGGCCGGAACCCCCAAAACAAACGAACCCGGCCCGCCTTGGCAAGCTTACAAACGCAAAGTTCCGGTGCCGGAATCTGCGGATAAAACACACCGGAGATAAATTGTTCTCCGGCAAAGCCGCGCCGCCACTTTTTACGCCGAGGGCGGGGGCACGGTGGGCGGGGTCGGGGGCGAAACGTCCGTCGCGGGCAGGGGCGTGATTGCCTGCGTGGAGTTCGCCGGGGCAGCGGGCGCCGGGGTGAGAGGTGCGGAATGGTCCACGAGGTATTTGTCAATGTTCTCCTGCACGAGCCGCGCGAGTTCCGGGCCGGGTTCGACGACTTCATATCCCGCGGAAAGCTGGCCCGAGACAATCATCACGCCTTGGCTGGCGGGCGTGGTGTGGCTGACCTGGCGCGTGGCCTGCAACACCGCCGTGGGCACATTGCCCGCGTCGCGCGCGACGAGAAAGCTGCCTTCGGAGAACGGTGCGTGGCTCAATTCGAGCGTGATGATGGCCGTGGCGTCCTGCAAGTCCACGACCTCGGTATGGCCGATGATGGAGGTCTTTTCCGCCGGCACGAACTTGTTGTAAAGGCCGCCGTTGGCGGCGATTTTTGCCGCCGGCTGGGTATGGGCGCAGCCGCAGAGCAGGGCGGTGGGCAGCAAAAGCAGGAGAGGAGGGTGGGTCAGACGCATGTTGGTGCGATTCAAGGGGAAAAGCCTCCCCGCGGCAAGCTTGGGTGTGGGGCGACGCTCGCGACTCGCTTTACTCATTGAGCCGGCGCGCTGAGGGCGGCGAGCCCTATCATTACTTACGCCGACTGCGACTTGCGGAACTGCTCAAAGCCCGGGCCAGTGGTCGAGAATTCGCCCTCGAAAAAGCCGTGGAGCTGGCGGATGCGCGTCGGATGGCGCATCTTGCGCAGGGCCTTGGCTTCGATCTGGCGGATGCGTTCGCGGGTGACCTTGAACTGGCGGCCCACTTCCTCGAGCGTGCGGCTGTAGCCGTCGGTGAGGCCGAAGCGCAGCGACAGCACGCGGCGTTCGCGCTCGGTCAGCGAGTCGAGCACGTCCATGATTTTT
>DASZWY010000116.1:0-3565 GCA_035546135.1 Opitutales bacterium | reverse complement strand
CCATTCCAGCGCCTCGGGCAAAGTTTGCGCGCGGACGGCGCGGTCGGTGTGCCCGGCGTTGCGCGCAAACACGAACTGGTAGTGGTAGCCCTTCGCGGCCAGCACCCGCGCCATGTTCTCATTGGCCACCGTCCAATCGTGCATCTGGTCGTTCATCGGGTTGGGGTTGAAATTATCGCGGTCGCCGACTTCAAACCAGATGCGGATGGGCTTGGCGGGGTTGCTGAGAATGAGGTGCTCGTGAAATTCCCACGCGCCGTGCGGCGTGGCGGGATCGGACGGCCATTGCTGGTTCACATAGGTGCCCGAGTAGGTGAGCACGCGGTGGTAAAGCTCCGGATGATACCACGCCATGATGAGCGCGCAGGAGCCGCCGGAGCTGCCGCCCATCGTCGCGCGGCCGTCGGGGTCCTGGGTCAGCTTCACGTGGCATTTGCTCTCGACCAGCGGCAGCACTTCCGTCTCCACAAACTCCGCATATTTGCCCGACATGGTGTCGTATTCCAGCCCGCGCTCGCTGCCCTGGGCGTCGCTGCCGCCGCCGGGCGCATTGCTGGGCCGTCCGCCGTGGGCGATCGAGATGCCGATCATCACCGGAATTTTATGCTCGGCGATCAGGTTGTCCAAGACCGCGAACAAACCCGTGTCCACGCCGTCGGCGCCGACGATGAACGGCGCGGGCGTGCCGGGGACGTATTGCTTGGGCACATAGACGCCCACGCGCCGCGTGTACGGCGCGGGGTGGCTGGTGGTGACGATCATTTTCGCCGGGTCGGCGGGGTCGGGCGTGCCCAAGGTGCCGGGGTCGCGGTCGATGCCGGGATAAATTTTGCTGTCCGCCGAATTCATCGTGAAATTATACACCGTGCCATTCAGCCCCGCGGGGTTGGGCGCCATCTCAGGCGCGGCGGGATGCGTTGGCCCGATGATGAAGTTGCCTTCGGCGTCCGCCGGGGGATTTGTGCCGTCGGGCAGCTCTTTGGCTTCGACATAACCAGGCGTGTGCGGGTCGCGTGTGGGCGGCGCCGGGCGCGCGGCGGCCGCGAATGCCAGATTCACGCCGGCCAGCAGGCCGACGCCAACCGCCAGGCCCAACAATTTTGTTTTCATGGGAGTAAAATTTAAAACTTCCGTGTGCGCAGCCAGGCCATGGCCTGATTTTTCCAGTCATCCGTGACGCCGAAGCCGTGGCCGCCCATCGGCTGGCGGAGGTAAACATACGGCACGTTGTTTTTCGCCAGCGCGTCGGTGTAGTGGTCGGAATTGGCGATGGGCACCGTGCGGTCCTGCGTCGAGTGGACGACAAACGCCGGCGGCGTGTCCTTGGTCACGTGGCGGTCGTTGCTCAACAGCTCAAGCAATTCCGGCGAAGGGTTGGGGCCTAGCAGATAATTGCGCGAGCCGCGCTCGACAATCGGGTCGTCCATCATCGTCATCACCGGGTAGAGCAGGATTTGCAAATCGGGCCGCGAGCTGGCGCGCTCCACGGGGTCGGCCGCGTTCGCGTCGCCGTTGTCGAAGTGCGTGGCAATCATGCTGGCGAGATGGCCGCCGGCGGAAAACCCGATGATGCCGACGCGGTGCGGGTCGAGCCCCCATGCCGCGGCGTTGGCGCGCACGTAGCGCACGGCGCGGATGCCGTCGTCCGTCTCGGCGGGGTAGTGGTATTTCTGGCCGACGCGGTATTTGAGCACGAACGCGGTGATGCCATTCGCCGCCAGCCACTGGCCGGCGGGAATGCCTTCGCGCGGCGAGACGTGCGAATACGCGCCGCCGGGGATGACCACCATCGCCGCGCCGGTCGCCTTGCCCGTCGGCGGCAGAAAGACCGTCAGCGTGGGCACGTCCACCGCGGGGTCGTCGCCATTTTGCAGCGGCGCCGGGCCAGGCCAGAGGCGCAGCACCTGCAAGTCCTCGAGCTTCGCCGGCGGACTCGCGAGCAAGTCGGCTTGCTTGCCATCCACCAGAAAATACGGCGACGCGGCATTGATTTGCGCGAGCGTGACGTTGGTCAGCGCGAAGGGCGTGGCGGAAGTCGCCGGCTCGAGGGGGGCGGCGGGCGCATCGGCGGCCGACCCGGATTGGGCGACGAGCGACAGGGCGAGCAGAAGCAGGGAACGCATGGGAAGCGGGTTTTTATTTGGCGCTAAATTGGAAAATAATTTCGTGGGACGTTTCGCCGGCGACGGTTTTGGAATTCCCCTGCGGGCCGAGTTGCTCCGGCATCTTGCCCTTGTCGCGCATCGAGGGGATGACATCGAGCACGGAAAGCCCCGTCTTCGGCAGGTCGAGCAGCGGGCCGACATTGGCGTCGCGCGGCGAATAAATGCCGAGGAAGGATTCCGCGGGCGTGCCGTTGCGCAGGGTAATTTTGCCCTCGGCGGTGTCGAGCGCGGCCCAGCGCCAGCCGCGGAAATAACCTTTGAACTCGGGGTAAATCCACGTCTCGCCGGGTATCGTGTCGTTGTAATCGTTGTGCCAGACATCGAACGTGCCGCCGTCCATGCGGTTCTGCCAGACGCGGTAGGGCCCCCACCCCGCCCAGGTGATGCCGCGGACTTGCGCCTCGGGATAATCGAAATTCACCCCCAGCAAATCCACCGCGCCCTCGAAGGCGTAAGTGTAATCGAGCGCCACCGCGCCATCCGGCTTGACGCGCCACGTCGCCTGCTGCAACGGGCCGTTGTATTTGGCCTCGATGACCGCGTCCAAACCGTCCGCATGCGCCGTCAGGCCGGTGAGCGCTCCGGGCTGCGCCAAATCTTCGTAAACCAGCGGCGGCGTGCCGCCGCCGACTCCCGCGCCGGTGCCGCGCTGATGATGGTAAGCCAGAAAGCGCGGCCCATTCGTAAGCGAAATTGTCTTGCCGCCCACCGTCACCCCCGCGAGCAGCCCCGTGTCCTTGCTGAAGCGCAGTTCCGTCGGGCCGGCGGTGGCGACCCACTGCTGCGGCTCCTCGCGCAAAATCACTTTGGCGGGCACCGCGTTGCCCGTGCTCCGGTCTTGATCCAAGCTCGGCAGCGGATACGACCACGTCCACACGGCATTGCCGGCGGGATCCTTGGCGGTAAGGTAAAGGACGTCCGTGCCGGGGTGGTCCCAGGAGGGCAGCGTCACCGGCAGCGTGATCGTGGTGTTGCCATGCGGGGCGACATCCGGGCCGCGAAATTCTCCCGCCGAAAGCGTCTGATGGCCGGCCTTATTATCCGCGGGGTCGCGCAGCCGCGCGATTTCCCACGTGAACGTGCAGGCGTTCAAGTTGTTGAAGTCGTAATCGTTTTGCAGGTTGACCGAGACGGTGTTGTTGATGAACGCCGCGTTTTCAACCTGCACCGGCGACCAGATTTGCCGCACGGTGAAAAAGCTGCCCTCCTTTTCGCGGTGCGGGCCGACGATGCCGTCGGGCGCAAGGTTGCCGCGGGCGTCGAGCTTGCCGTTTTCATCGGTGCGGGCCACCGCCTCGTCGAGCAGGGCCCAGATGAAGCCGCCGCCAAAATGCGGCGCGTTGCTCAAGACCGCCCAATAATCATGGAGTCCCGTGCCGCCGCCGCCGTCGTAAAGACCG
>DASZWY010000115.1:0-11306 GCA_035546135.1 Opitutales bacterium | reverse complement strand
GCTGATGGCGAAAAAATAAACGATGCCAGATTGATTAAAATCATCGTAAGCCGGGCTGTCGGCGGAGTCCGACTCTTTGAGCAAGGCCG
Source organism: Opitutales bacterium (assembly GCA_035546135.1). Classification (GTDB taxonomy): domain Bacteria; phylum Verrucomicrobiota; class Verrucomicrobiia; order Opitutales; family JABDGR01; genus JABDGR01. Next base: position 11,217 of record DASZWY010000115.1, on the reverse strand, counting down.
ATTCGCCCAAGATCAGCGCGACGTAAATATTCCCATATTTTTCCTCCCAGCCTGCGGGGCCGTGGCGCAAGAGCGTTTCAATTTTTTCATGCTGTGCCGTGAGCCAGCTTTGCCAGGCGTCCGGGGGCGCCACCAGGCGCACCATCCGCCCGCGCGCCAGCTCGAACCACGCTCCTTGCGCGTGCACATAGTCCCGAAACCGCGCTGCGCTGGCCTGCGTGGGGTCATCCGCCACCGGCACCAGTCGCGGCAGATAATCCAGCACGCCTTTGACTTCAATTTGCGCGCCGCGTGCGGGCGGATTTCCTCCGGCTGGCAGCTGCACGCGAAAGAGCACGCTTCGGCCCAGCAACTCGGCGTCAATGGATGGCGCCGCCGTGATTTCCGCTAGCCCGCCGGCGTAATCCGTCGTTGTTTTCTGGGCAAACAGGCGAGTCACCCGCAAGGTTAGCGTCGCTTCCCTGGCCGGGAGCGTTGCCCAGGACACCGGCGGCAGGGGTGTGCGGACTTCGTGCCACGCCCAAGCCAGCAACATGGTTCCCGCGACAAAAAATACGCCCCAGGTAGCCGAAAACTTCCGCTGCTTAAATCCCCCCGCCGGCATGCGCACCGCGGCCACGAGCGCGCCGCTGGCCAGCACCAGCGCCAGCCCCGTGAGGATTTCCGGGCTCAACGCATCGGGCCAGGTTTCGTCGCCGATATAGCCCGCCAGCACCGCCGTGGCCACCCACAGCATCGGCGCCCGCCGCGCCACCGTGGCAGGGCGGGGCGGTTCCGGCTCCATGAGCTGGTCCGGCGGCATGATTGGCCCAATTCACGCCAACCGCGCCCCGGAGCCAATAATATTTTTCATCCGCGCCTCTGAGCCTACTGCTCGCTGGGCGCCGGAAATTCCCTCGAGGGCGCGTGCGCGGCCGCCATGTCGGCGGCGATTTTTGCCACGATGTCCGGATGCGCGGCGGCCACGTCGTGCAATTCGCCGGGGTCGGAGTTCAGGTTGTAAAGCTGAATCGGGCCGGTGAGCATCGGCGTGCGCACGCCTTTCCAGTCGCCCAGGCGCACGGCTTGCGAAGTGCCGTTCTCGAAAAATTCCCAATAAAGGAAATCGTGCTGCGGCTGGTCTTTTTCGTCACCGAGCAAGGCGGGCAGAAAACTCAGGCCGTCGATTTTCGGCGGCGCGGGGGCCCCGGCCAGCGCGGCGGCGGTCGGCAGCCAGTCGGGAAAATACGCCACTTGGTTCGAGAGCGAGTTCGGCGCGATGTGTCCCGGCCAGCGTGCGATGAACGGCTCGTGGATGCCGCCTTCATACACGTCGCGCTTGATGCCGCGGAACGGCCCGCCGGAATTGAAGAACGTCGCGTCGTGTCCGCCTTCGGCATGCGGGCCGTTGTCGGAGGTCACGATGACCAGCGTGTTGTTTTCAATGCCAAGTTCCTTGAGCTTGGCCAGCAGCTTGCCCACGTCGTCGTCAAAGCGCGTCGTCATCGCGGCAAATCCCTTCTCCGCATCGGGCCAGTCCATCTTGGCATAGTCGCCGTAACTCGGAATCTCCATGCCGTTGGGTCGGGCCTCGTCATTGGCGTGCGGCAGGGTCGAGGAGTAAAACAGATAGAACGGCCCGTTCTTGTGCTGCTCCATGAATTTCAGCCCCTCGGCGAGAATCAGGTCGTCGCTGTAATCCACCTTTTCCGTGGCGACGCCCTGGCCGTACGGCCCCGGATTAGGCACCACATTGCGCAGCGGCTCGCGCGTTTCATTGCGCACGAGAAACGTCGGATAATAATTGTGCGCGTGGGTCTGGTCCACGTAGCCGTAAAAGAAGTCGAAGCCTTTTTTGTTCGGCGTGCCGTTGGAGCCCTCGGAGCCCAGGCCCCACTTGCCGACCAGCCCCGTCGCATAGCCCGCCTGCTTGAGCACCTCCGCGACGGTCACGTCGTCCGGGCGCAAATTCACCTTGGCGTTGCCGCGAATCTCGGTGTGGCCCGTGTGCTGGCCGGTCATCAGCGTGTTGCGCGACGGCGCGCACACCGGCGCCCCGGCGTAAAACTGCAAAAAGCGCACGCCCTGCGCCGCCAGCCGGTCCACGTTTGGCGTTTGGATGTTGTGCTGGCCGTAGCAGCCGAAATCGCCGTAGCCGGAGTCGTCGGCGAGGATGAAAAGGATGTTGGGCTTGCCGGCGCCCGCCGGATTCGGCGGGGTGGCCGGCGCCGCGGTTTGGCCGGAGGCTCCGGCGGCGGCCAGGCTCAGGCCGGCAAAGAGGGATATCGAACGGTGTTTTAGCCAGGGGGGAGTCATGGGGAATCGGGGGTAGGGTGGAGGTTTAATCTAGTTTTCCCGCCCGGGGCGGCGCAAGTTCTTTACCCTCGGAACATAGTGCAGAATTTTGGTTGAAATGTTTCCACGAAAGAGATTAAATAAGCGCCGATCATCTCGATTGCGCCGGATATTTGCGACTCACGACTCACGCATGAACACACCCAAGCATTCCGCCGGGCGGCCAGCTCCTCTTTTCTCCAACCCCTGGCGTTGATGGCGATTCAATATAATAGCGGTGGTGCTCCGCGTCCAATGGCTCCGCGTCCGATGGGTCCCCGCCCGCCCGGCATGGGTGGCCCCGGCCCCCGCGGCCCTCGCCGCCCGTATCCGACTTCGCACGTTCCGCAATTGCGCAAGAATGAGCGCATCCGCGCGCTCGAAGTTCGCGTCATCGGCCATGACGGCAAGCAAATCGGCGTGCTCGCCACCCGCGAAGCGCTCCGCATCGCCCAGAGCCACGCGCTCGACCTCGTCGAGGTGTCGCCCGGCGCGCATCCGCCGGTGTGCAAGATTCTCGATTACGGCAAATACATGTACGAGGAGGGCAAGAAGCAAAAGCACCACAAAGCCCACGCCTCGAAGCTCAAGGAGGTCAAGTTTCGCCCCCGCATCGAGCACCACGACTACATCACCAAGCTCCGCCACGTGGAGGAATTCCTGTTCCATGGCGACAAGGTGAAGCTCACCCTCTTTTTCAAGGGCCGCGAGATGGAGCACAAGGACATCGGCTTCGAGACGATGAAGCGCGCCATCACCGACCTCGCGCATTGCGGCACGCCCGACCAGCCGGCCCGCCTCTTTGGCCGCAACATCACCACGACCCTTTCGCCGCTGCCGCCCAACAAGCGCAAATGGAAATATAATCTGCGCGAAGACGGTTCCCCGCCGCACGGCCACACCCACGTCCCCGGCCAGCGGGTTGGCCCGGGTCACGACCATGAGCACGACCATCATGGACCTGATGACGAGGATGACGACGATCACGACCACGACTCGCCCCAGCACCCGGCCGAGCCCGTCACCTCCATCGGCGCCGCGCTCGACGCCGCCAAAGCCGCCAAACCACCCGCTCAGTAAGGACCGCGCGAACATTTTCTCATGTCACAGGCCAACCCAGCCTGGTTCCCCAATCTCCGGCACCACTACCGCCGAGTCTGTCGCACCACCCTCCTCCTCTCCGGCATGTTGGCCTTGGCCACCTTGCACGGTGCTGATACGCAAATCTCCGGGCTGACTTACCGCCCCCTGCCTGACATCGCTGCGCGCTACGGCATGAAACTAAGCTGGGTCACGCCCGGCAAGACGATGGTCGCCAAGAACGACTATTGCACCCTCGAGCTCGACGTCAACGACCGCAGCCTCGTCCTCAACGGCCAGCCCATGGCGCTGGGCTTTCCCATCGTCGCGCGCGGCGACACGCTGTATCTCGCCAAGCTCGACTTCGACAACAATATCTTCCCGCTGCTCTCGCCGGGTGAAATCCCCGGCGTGCCCGGGCTGCGTCGCATCGTCCTCGACCCCGGCCACGGCGGCAAGGACACCGGCACGACCAACGACAGCCTCAAGGCCGACGAAAAAACCAACACCCTCGACGTCGCCCTGCGCTTGGCCGACCTCTTGCGCAAGCGCGGCTACGAGGTGGCCCTCACCCGCACCACGGACGTTTATGTCGAGCTGACCGACCGCACCGCCATCGCCAACCGCGCCAAGGGCGATCTCTATATCAGTATCCACTTCAACAACGCGCCGCAGAAATCCGTCACCGGCATTGAGACGTGGCTGTTGCCCCCCGCCGGCGAACCGCCTTCCAACATCGCCAAGGTGCGCGACGTGGACAAACAGGTCCTGCCCGGCAACCGCTACGACTTCTGGAACACCATCGTGGCCTTTTCCCTCGAGCGCGCGGCCACGCGCGAACTCGACACCGACGACCGCGGTCTCAAGCGCGAGCATCTCGTCGTGCTCAAGGGTCTGAACATGCCGGGCGTGCTCATCGAATGCGGCTTCCTCAGCAGCCCCAGCGAAGGCGCCAAGATTATTTCGCCGGATTATCACCAAAAAATCGCCGCCGCCATCGCCGATGGCATTGATTTATACAAGGCCACGCTCGACCAGTTGCGGACCAACAAGGCGCCCGCCCCCACCCGCGCCGCGCCGCCGTCGCCACCGGGCGCCGCGCCGCATCGTCCGGACGATGTCAACGAAGTCGGTTCGCCGAATTGAGCCGCCGCGCTCACGCCTGGCGCAACAGGAAATACGGCTGGTTGCCCAGGAGCGAATTGAGCCCCGGATACATCGCCGGGCGGTCCATGCTGCGGTTGAGCTCAAAGTAAAAAATCAGCGCGTAAGGCGAGTCCGTGTACGACCCGGGAATTTCCGCGCTGAAGCGATCCACCGCATCCTGCGTCATCACCACCGTGTTCCAGGCCTGGGCCTGGTTGATGTGGCGGTAATACAGCCGCGCGGATTTTGGCAGCGAGTTGCCGTCGCGGGTCAGGATGATTTTCACCGGCTCGCCGCGGCGGAACGGCGGCGGGGCGGTGAGCGCCACGTTCGGCGCGGGCCGGGGTTCCGGCCGGCCCTCGACGATGTGCTGCAGCGCGGTGATTTGATCCGCGGGCAAATTGGTCACGGTCGGTGCGGGTGGGGGGCGCTTCACCATGGCGTCGATGTCCTGGTCGATCGCCGCCAGCCGGTCGGCCCAATTGCCGCGCTGGAACCAGTCGCTGCCGTACGTCATGTCGCTGACATAGACCGCCGCGGCCAGCTCGGCCAGCCGGACCCACACCAGCCGCGCCTCGCGATACTGATAAAGCGCCGCCACGCCGAGGGACGCTGCGCCGGTGCGCTCAAAGAGCGCATACAGCAGGGCCGCGCGCATTTTTTTTCCGAAAAATTGCCCCAGGCCGCATTGAATCTGCACGTCGGTGGACAGCCGGCGGAAGACCGGCGCGCCGAGGTCGGGCACATTGTCCCGCGCTTTGTTGCCCGCAACATTCGCAGACTGCGCCAGATCTTCCAGCCACTGCGCCACTTCGAGCGGGGTGTATTTCACGCTCGCCGGACCGCCGATCATTTCGTCGGCGTAATCGTCAATGCGCAGGAAAAGTTGCGGGTCGAGCGGGCTGACGGTGCCGAAGCGCCGGGGGGCGGGCGTCTCGCTCGGTCCGTAGGGCGTCGGCGCCCGCGTGTCCACGCGGGCGGCGTCCACGATGGACATGTTCACGTACATTTCCGGCCAGTAATTGTTGTTCGCCGCGGCCGGCAGGTGCGCGGTCGTAATCAGCGGCAGGATGCGGCTGGCGTGCGCCAGCGCGATTTCCGCCTGGGCGGCCCCTTCGCCAAAATCCCGCCGCAGCGGGCGCTCCCACGATTGCGGCTGGGCGTCGGGCGTGTACAGCATCCGGCCCCACACCCGGTAGGTCTGGCGGTATTTTTCAAAATCGCCGCCGGGTGCGCGCAGGCTCAGGTCCGCATAGCCGTCGCGCCCGCCGGGCCGGCCGGAGCCTTTGCGCCCTTTGAACGACAGCGGGTCGAAAATTTCGTGGCCGAGGCCGCCGCAAAAACTGCCCATCCGGCTGTAGCCTCCGGCAAACACCGGATCGGCCCACAGCAGCACCCGCTGGGTGCCCGGCCAGATGCGGTTTAAAATACCGTAGGGGCGGTTTTCGGTCAGCAGGTCGCCGTAGCCGTAGCGCAGAAAGCTGCGCGAGCCGTTGCTTACCGCGAACGCACCGCCGCCGCGGGCATTGCGCGGTTGTTCCATTTGCCGGATGGCGGCCTGATGGTAGGGCAGCCCCAGGTGCTCCGCCCAGAATTTTGGCGAAATCGTCACCGGCATCCCCGTGCTCAGCGCGGCGTCAATCGTCGGCTGGTCCATGCCCTTGGCGTGCATGTCGAGCGCGAGCTTCCGGCCGCTGCGCGGTAGGGCGTCGAAAATCATCCGCCACAAATCATAGCTGCCCTCGGGCACGCCGCTTTCGCCGTGGATGCGGAACGTCACCCCCGTGATGTTCGGGCACTCCTTCAGGATTATTTCCAGCGCGTCGTGTGAATACGGCGCCTGCGTCTGCGGCGTGAGGCCGCTGATGACGTGGTTCGCCTGCGGGCTGTTGGTGAGCTGGTAGGCGTGCGTCCACAGCCCAAGCTGAAAATCCAGCCCGCGCGCCGCCGCCTCGTCGCTGATGAAGCGCAGCATCGCCAAATTCGCGTCGCGCTCGGCGTCCGGCAAGTTGCTCGCCCGCACGTCGTAGCCCGGCACCGCCAGCAAAAACGGGTAGGCGAAATACAGGTACGAGTCCCGCACGCCGCTCGGCGCGTCATACCCCAGGCCAAAGGCGAGATTGAAGCGGTTGAAGCGCTGCGCGGCCAGCAGGGATAGGTATTCGCGCCACTGCGCCCGGTCGTTGAACCACGCCTTGTCCTCGACGTCGGACACGAACATTTTCATCACGCTGCGGATTTTGTTCGCCGGCTGCTCGCGCAACACACCGCCCCCCGCGGGCAAAACGGACTCGGGGATCTCGCCATACGCCAATGCGTCTGCGATTTCGGTCAGCGCATACATCAGCCCGCGGCCATCCGTTCCCGCGGCCGCCACCACGGGACGGTCCCCGAGCTGGGTCGCGGCGATGGCCAGCGCTTCGGGTGCGTTCGCCGTGGTGATGCCGGCGTCGCGAGCCAGCGCCGTGTTGCCGCCGGTGATGACCACGCAGCGCGCCCCCGCCGGCACTTCGCCCAGCGTGGGCACAATTTGCAGCACATAGCCGCGCGCCGTCATCGCCTCGCGCAATTGGGAAACGCCCCACTGTGTCGGGACCGCCGCCACCACCGGGTCCGCCGGGTCGGCCACCAGCGCAACCAAATTGCCCGAGACATTGCCGGCGGTGCTGGTTTTTCCCGGGCTGGCACAGCCGCCCAACGTGCCGCCCAGCACGCCACCGGCGGCGGCCAATCCGGTCTTCACAATGAATTCGCGGCGCTTCATGGGGTGGGGGAAGAGATGAGAAACCAACTTCACGACCGGCGCAACCTTGGAGATGCTCCACGCGGCCCCTTTGTTCCCTGAATTCAGGCTCATTGGGGTGGTGGAGCGGGCGCTCCGCGCACGCTTCTCGACGCGCAGGGAGCGCGCGTTCCATCTTCAAATTGTGTGAATCGCCCCGAATAATAAGGTTGCGGGCAAGGTCGGGTTGTGCGAAACTTCCCTTTGGCCGGGTCCTATGCAACGTCGAACCGGTGAACTCCGCCAGGCCCGGAAGGGAGCAACGGTAACCAGGCTTCACGAGTGCCGTAGGGTGCCTGGCCTTTTTATTGCCTGAATTCGGTGACCCAGGCGCGTTCGGCTGGTTTTTTGGCTTCATCCCCCGGGTTTCCTGCGCCATCCTTGCGCTTTCCGATGAGTGACGACGACACCGCTGTGGCTGCTGCGCCCGTTTCCGCCATCTTGGGCGGCGACGTGGGCGTGGTGCGCCCGCGCGATTTCGTTTCCCGCGAGCCGTTCAAGTTCGACTGCGGCGCGGAAATTCCCGAGTTCACCCTGCGCTACGAAACCTACGGCGAACTCAACGCCGCCGGGACCAACGCGATTTTCATCTGCCACGCCCTCAGCGGCGACCACCATTGCGCCGGCCGCCACGCGCCCGAGGACCGCAAGCCCGGCTGGTGGGACAATATCATCGGCCCCGGCAAGCCCTTCGACACGCGTCGCTACTTCGTCATCTGCGCCAACTGTCTCGGCGGCTGCCGCGGCTCGACCGGCCCGACTTCGGTCAACCCGCGCACGGGCCGCCGCTACAACCTCGATTTCCCCGCGCTGACCATCCGCGACATGGTGCGCGCCCATGCCCGGCTGGTCGAGCACCTCGGCGTCAAAAGCCTCGCCGCCGTCGTCGGCGGTTCGATGGGCGGCATGATGGCCCTGCAATGGGGCATTGATTTCCCCGAACACGCGCGCAGCATCATCGCGCTCGCCACCACCGCCCGCCAAAGCGCGCAGGCCATCGCCTTCAATGCTGTGGGCCGCAGCGCCATCATGCAGGATCCCGCTTGGAACCAGGGCGATTACGAGCCGGACAAAGGCCCGAACGTCGGCCTCGCCGTCGCGCGCATGATGGCCCACATCACCTACCTGTCGAACAAGAGCCTCGACTCGAAATTTGGCCGCGCCCGCCGCGGCCAGAGCAATTCGCCGCTGCCCGGCAACGGCGATTCGCCCGGCCACTTCGGCGTCGAGTTCGAGGTCGAGAGTTACCTCCAGCATCAGGGCCAGAGCTTTGTCAACCGCTTCGACGCGAACACGTATCTCTATTTCACCAAAGCGCTCGACCGCTTCGACCTGCACGGGCCGGACGAACGCCTCGAGGACGCCTTCGCCCCAATGGCCGCCCGCGCGCTCGTCGTCGGCTTTACGTCGGACTGGCTCTTCCCCATTGAGCAGAACCGCGAAATCGCCCAGGCCATGCTCCGCGCCGGCAAACGCGCCACCTACGCCGAGGTCCACTCCGATCTCGGCCACGATTCCTTTTTGCTCAACTCCCCCGACCTCTACGCCCTGCTGCGCTCCTTCCTCGGCGCGGAGAAGGTGTAGCCGTGCAAAGCGGGCTTGCTCTCCGAGTTAATTTTGCTAGTATTAAATCATGAGTGTCGAGGAAATCGAGTCTGCCGTGAGCCGGCTTTCCGGTGTCGAATTGGCCCGTTTTTCGGAGTGGTTTGATGCGTTCACGGCCGAGCAATGGGACCGCCAGATCGAGGCCGACCTCAAGGCCGGTCGTTTTGACGAAGCTGGCAAACGGGCTGACGAAGATTTCAAGTCCGGGCGCTGCACGCCGCTGTGAAGCATTTTGCCTCACCGGAGTTCTGGCATCACTACCGGCTACTGCCCGAAGGGATTCGGCAATTGGCGGACAAGGCCTTCGCACTAATGAAGGACAATCCCCGCCACCCGTCGGTGCAGCTTAAGAAAACAGGAATGTTTTGGTCGGCTCGGGTGAGCTTGCGCTATCGCGTGCTGGGCAAGGATCGCCCCGAGGGGATTGTCTGGTTCTGGATTGGTCCGCATGGAACTTATGATCGTTTTCAGTAACCGTTACCTCAGCGCCAATTATATCTCACGGTGTAGCTCACCACCTTTTCCTCGTCAGGCTTGAGCGTCACGCGGAACTCGATGGTCTGCGCGTCGGTCTTGGTGAAATCATCGCTCTTCTGGATGATGTCCCAGTTGCTCCAGCGGTAGAGGTGCTCGACGACGCGGATTTCGACCGGGTCTTGCTTGTGGTTGCGCAGCGTGATGTCGAAGGACTCCTGCGCGACCCGGTTGCGGTTATCCAACTGGAAGTCCGTGCGCTTGCGCTCGCCGACGAGGTCGAACGCGTCGCCGGTGTAGAGGCGCACGGTTTCGTCCGCCGGCGTGTGGTCGAGGTTGTTTTCGCCGGTGAACTGGACGCTGTGGTCGGCGTCGTCGCTGCGGTAAAAGCGCACGCGTCCCGCCGGCAACGCGATGCCGAGGCCGTTGTCCTTGCTGTTCTTGAACTCCTTCATCACCCAGACCTTTTTGTTCGACTGCGTGCCGTATTCCGGATTGGTCGCGATAATGTCCGGGCCCCAGCCGCGGAAATTGTCCAGCGCCGCGCCGTCGTAAATATAAATTGTCGCGGCCTTGACCCCCGTGGCGCGCACAAACTCCACCTGCTTGGTCTCGCGGTCGTGCAGCGACACCGGCCGGGTGAGTGTGTAGAGATGAAATTCGTCGAAGGCTTTTTCCGACACCGGGGCTTCGGCGGCGGCCATCAGCATGGACTTGGCCATCGGCGCGGTGGGGTAGGCCTGGTTTTCCTGAATTTTGTTCACATTGCCCGCCATGAGCTTCACGGTCGCGTTGCTAAATTCCTTGCCGGAATTGTTTTCGAACGTTACCCAGCCGACGAGGTCCAGCGTGTCGCCTTTTTCCGGGGCAAGGAGGTTGTAGGCCGCCTTCCAGCTCAGCCCGTTGGTGAGGTAGCTCAATTCCGCATTGAGCTTTGCCGGGGCGTCGGCGCCAATGCGCCACGTCAGCGTGGGCTTGAGCACCGTGTCGTCACCGAGCTTGGGAAATATAGGTTCGCCGGGCAGCGAAAACCGTAGCGCGCCGTCCACTTCGATAATCGGCGCGTCACTGCCAGGCCGGGAGCCATCGTCATTGTTGCCCTGGCCGGGGTTGTAGCCGCTGCGCACGATTTTCCCCTTCACCGTGTATTCCTTGTTGTCCTTGTCGCGCACGATGAAATCAATCGTCTTCCCTTCGTTGAGCTGGAGCATATAGCCCATGCTCAGCGTGTCGCCGCGGTAGCCCTGGTCGAGAATGCGCAGCGGCACCTTGCCCACCGGGTCGCGCAAAATGACGGAATCCGGCTCCAGTTGCGCAGTGACGCCCGTGTAGGGCACGACGTTTTCTCCGGCCTTGAGGTCGAGCGGCACCTCGTCGCGCACAACGGCGAAGTTCTGGTTGTAAATGGTCAGCGACGACTGGGCCCGCACGGGCGCGGGTTGGGCCGCGGCCAGCAGCAGGAGGAGAATCCGAAGGGTTTTCATGAGAAAAATTGGGTCAGGGTTTAAGGTTATTCCGGGTATGACGCCCTCGCCAGCCGTTTCTTAGACCATTCGACCACTTTTCGGTTACAATAAATGCTTCACGAGGCCCAGCACGCCTTCTTTCACCGCGGAGCGGTGGTGCGACGCCCCGTGTGCTTGCAGGATCCTCTCGCGGTTTTGGAGATACCATTTGTAGCTCTGCACGAACATTTCCTCGTTCGAGTACTGTGGCTTCCACCCGAGTTCCGTGCGCGCTTTGGCAATGTCGAAATAAAGCGACCGGCCATACATCAGCGCGTGGTAGGGCCCCAGCGGCGACAGCCCGACCGTGTT
>DASZWY010000114.1:0-10575 GCA_035546135.1 Opitutales bacterium | reverse complement strand
TTACTCGTCCGCCATGATGATGTTCGGCTGGAACTGGACGGTCAGGCGGTATTGCTGGCCGGGGCGCATGACCAGAGGGTGGTCGCGGTGCAAAAGTTGGATGAAATGCAGCGAGCCCCAGCAGGTGCGATAGGCGGGATTGTTGGCGACGGTCTCCGTGGGAGCCCAGACGGACTGGAAATCGTCCTTGAGCACTTCGCAACGCAGGCTGTCCGGCCCGAGGGTCAGGGTGGTGCCGATGCGGTAATGCGAGTGTGGCGCGCTGATGGCGAGGACGTAGCGCAGCTTGTCGAGCTGGATCTGGTTCTTGACGGTGAAGATGAACTCGCTGGTGATTTTGCTGCCGGAGAACGTCCACTGCACCTTGCAGGAGCCGAGGCCGTTGGCGAATTGCTCGTCCTTGGTGACGAGTTCGGGCTGCTCGTAGCGGAAGAAGAAGGCGTTGCGCAGGCCGAGGCCAGTGGTGCAGCGCTTGCCGTAGAAGGCGGGGATGATGACCTTATCGCCGAAAGTCAGCTCGGGGAGCATGACAGGCAGGTATTGGCCGGCCGGCCAGTCGAAGACGCCGGGCGAGTGCGGGAAGGCGAGCGAAGCGCTGTCGCGGCGTTTGCCGGCGCTGAGCAGCGGGATCGTGATGTGAAGGCCGCTGTCGGAGTCCTGATAAATGAAGAGGCCCTGTTCCTTGCGGTGGGACTGGTCGAAAATAATCCAGCGGCTGGTGGTCTTCTGGCCGATGAACTTGGGGTTCATCTCGCCACCGATGGTCTTAGCGAGGCGAGACCACTGGCAGAGGTAACGCGCGGCGTCGAAATTGGCCATGCGGGTCGGGTGGTTCGTGCCGGTGTCGCGTTCGCTGTCGCGGATGACGAGGTAGCCGTGTTCCTGATCGAGGTAGGTGGCAAAGAAGAAGTGGAAGAGGCGGCGGAGAATGTCGAAATACTGGGGCTTTTGCTCGTCGGTGATCCAGCCGTCGCGCATGGCCTGGAGGATGAGGCTGATGCAGTGCATCTGGCCGTAGGCGCCGATGCCGCCGCCGTAGTTCCAGCCGAGGCCGTCCTGGCGGACGAGGTCGGGCAGCAGGCGGAGGTATTTCTCGGCGTGGGTGCGGAGGGTCGGCAGCTTGCGTTCGCGCAGGTGGATGTTGGCGTGGAGCTGCAGGGCCTGGCGGATAAAGACGAAGGAGAGGACGCCGTAGATGTCGTAGCAACCGCCGAAGCCGGTGGGGCAGTCGTCGAAGTAACCGCCAGAGCTGTTTTCACCGATGCGCTCGATGAAGCGCTCGATGAGCTTCGAGGTTTCGTCCTTTTTGGAAAGTCCGAGGCTGAAACGGGCGACGGACTTGGCGATATTGAAGGCCTGCTGGTGGTTGTCGTAGTCGGTGCGGGCGAGGAGGCGGCGGTCGAGCTTTTGGCGGGTTTCCTCAAAGAGGCGCTCCCAGACCGGGTTGCGGTCCTTGGCACAGCCGAAGGAAAGGAGGCCAAGGGCGCTGTAGGCGAGGCCGTTCTCGTCTTCTTCCTCGATAAAAGCCTGGGCGGTGACGGTGCGGGCGGCGAGGTCCACGAGGTCGAACTGGCCGAGCTTGGTCTCGCCGGTGGCGCGGAAGAACTCGCCGATGGCGAGGGCGGCGTGGCCCGGTTCGTCAATGCGGCCCGATTCGCCCGGGATGGGGGCGACGGAGCCATCCGGGTTGATTGCGTCCAGGTTGTGGCCCAGGATGGAGCGGGCCATATCGAGGCACTGAGCGGCAAAGTTTTGCATTCAGGAGCGCGGACGCAGGTCGAACCGGAAAAATCGGTGGGAAAAGAGGGTGATTTGTGCAAATCAAACGGGTGTTTGTCAACGTGATTTCCGCAAAAGGTATTCACAATTTCGTTACAGGGTGAAGCCACCGCCCGGCGCACTGCCCGGGGGCTGGAGGCTGGGACCGGCGGGTGGCGCCCTCGTCCTCGGAAATGGCGGGATTTTTCGGTTGCAGGGAAGCGGACGATGTGTCAATTTCACCGTTTACACCCATTATTTCGCCATGTCCCAGCATCCCAGTTTCCGCCTCGGCGGAGCCACCGGCAAGAAACGCAACGTGCTCAAACGCTTTGAGCGCATTGAGCTGATGAAGAAGCGCGGCCAGTGGAAAGACGGCGCCCGCGTGATCGGCCTGCCGAAGACGCGCGTCGAAGTCTAACCTCCCCGGAGCCATCCACCGGGCCGCAACGCCGGTTCAGCCGGCCCGCACTTGCGGGGGAGCCGCCAGGTGTTCCACGTCGTAGCCCAGGCGTTGCAACGTTGGGCGGGCGGAGGCCTCGAAGGCGTTCAGCCATTCCCGGGGCAATTCGTCGAGATGGCTCCCCGCTTCACCCCGGCGAAAGAAAAAGGCGTCGCGGGATTTTTCGGCCATGGCCGGGTTGTCGCACAGTTCGCGCTGGTGAAGGTTTTCAAAGCTGGAATTGCGCACCGCCGCCTCCAGCATGTCCCGCGGACGGGCCATTCCCGCAAAATTGCAAAAACGCTCCAGTTGGGGCACCGGGTCGCGCAAAAGGTCTTCGTAGCGGATAACGAGCAGGTCGGCGCCGTAGGGATTGGCCAGCCATTGCTCGACGTGCTGGTGCCACTGGCCGGCGCCCAACCCGGCGCCGGTACGGGCGGCGGCCAAACCGTCCACGACGGTGTTTTCGTAATGGCGGATAAAATGCAGGTAGGAAACCAGGGCGTCGCGCCCATCGCGCACAAGGTAAACCACGCGGCGATATTCCGGCTGTGGCAACTGGTGCGACTTGATCAGCATCGGCGTGGTGAAGCGGTGATAGAGCGTCTGCTGGTGGACGTCAGGTGACAATTCATTGAGCACGGCGGGCGGCACGCGACCGGGGTTTACGCCAAAAGTCGCGCCAATGGCGAGATAGCGAAACCAGGTGTTGCCCGACTTGGGGTAGCTGACCAAAAAAATATCCTCGGGCAGGGTCTCGGTGACGGGGAAAAAATCCATTTCCTGCCGCAGCCAGTCCTTCATTTGACCGCGCAGCCAATGTTTCCATTTACGCTGGAGGGATTTCACCATAGCACCCTGCGATTTTCCGGAAATAAGCCGGGTTCAAAATGCGCTGAAAAAAAACAAGAGGCCAGCCACACAATCGTAACAAATGAGGCACAACCGCGCGGTAATATGTTTTGTACTGCCATGCTGGTTAGCGCGAGTAACTTCCGAAAGATTACGCAACGATTATGCGACGTTTTGACGTTCGCCACAAGCCTATTCTAGCAGACGTTTTAAAACGTTAGCGAACCTATCCATCTAGCAGTATTAACCACTTACAAATGTAGGGCGTGAACAAGCTCTGCCCATCCGGGCGACTGGTACCCGCCATGAGCCAAAGCTCCCTGCCGCCACCCTTCGGCAAACGTCAGGCCGGCATGCCGGCAGCCTGCGGGCCGGGCCCGAGTTCCTCGCCCTTGCGCTTGGCCTTCTCCGGCTGGATAATGTCCGGTTTGGGTGGCTCAGGCTTGCGCGGCGGATTGTTCACGATGGGCGAAATAATGGCGCCCTTTTCGAGGATTTCGTGGACGTGCTTGCCTTCGATGGTCTCAAATTCGAGGAGCGCAGCGGCGACCTTGTCGAGCGCCTCGCGGTTTTTGACGAGCACTTCGCGGGCGCGCTGGTATTGCTCCTCGACGATGCGGTGGATTTCCGAATCAATCTGGCGTGCGGTGTCTTCGCTGTAGCCGTGGGCGCGGGAGATTTCACGGGCGAGGAAAATCTGGTCCTGGTTGTCGCCATAGGCGATGGGACCAAGGGAGCTCATGCCCCAGTCGCACACCATGTGGCGGGCGATTTTGGTGGCGCGTTTGATGTCGCCGGCGGCGCCGCTGGTGATGTTGCCGAACTGGAGTTCCTCGGCGACGCGGCCGCCCATGCCGCAGCAAATGTCGTTGAGCAGGCGCTTGAGGCCCCAGTTGAGCATGTCCTTCGTCGGCGCAAACATGGTGCTGCCGAGGCTCTGGCCGCGGGGAATGATGGTGACTTTGTGCAGGGGCATCTTGCCGTCGTCAATGACGGCCTGAACGATGGCATGGCCGGCTTCGTGATAGGCCACAATCTTGCGGTCTTCGTCGTCCATGAGCTTGCGGCGCTCGCGGCCAAAGGCGATTTTCTCGCGCGCCTCGTCGATGTCGTGCATCTGCACCTCGGACTTGTTGTAACGGGCGGCGATGAGCGCGGACTCGTTCAGCAGGTTGGCGAGGTCCGCACCGGAGAAGCCGGGGCAGTTGCGCGCCACGAGCGAGAGGTCCACTTCCTTGGAAAGTTTGATTTTCTTAGCGTGGACGCGGAGGATTTCCGCGCGGCCATTGAGGTCGGGCAGGTCAATGACGATCTGGCGGTCGAAGCGGCCCGGGCGCAGAAGCGCGTTGTCGAGGACGTCGGGCCGGTTGGTCGCGGCGATGATGATGACGCCTTCGTGGCCGTCAAAGCCGTCCATTTCGACGAGGAGGGAGTTGAGGGTCTGCTCGCGTTCATCATTGCCCCCACCCCACCCGGCGCCGCGCTGGCGGCCCACGGCGTCAATTTCGTCAATGAAGATGATGCACGGGGCGTTCTTGCGGCCCTGCTCAAACATGTCGCGCACCCGGGCGGCGCCGACGCCGACGAACATTTCGACGAAGTCGGAGCCGGAAATGCTGAAGAACGGCACGTCGGCCTCGCCGGCCACGGCGCGGGCGAGCAAAGTTTTGCCGGTGCCCGGAGGGCCCACCATGAGGACGCCCTTGGGGATGCGGCCGCCGATACGCTGGAACTTCTTCGGATCCTTGAGAAACTCGACCACTTCCTGCACCTCCTCCTTGGCTTCGTCGCAACCGGCAACATCCGAGAAGGTGATGCGTTCGCGGTCGCGGGTCAGCATCCGGGCGCGGCTTTTGCCGAAGGCCATGGCGCCGCGGCCGGCCATTTTGAACTGATACTTCAGCACGTAGTAAAGCACCACGAGGATGAGCAACCACGGCAGGAGGGTGATGAGGATGTTGAGAAAGATGCTGTTGCCGGCGACTTCCTTGACCTGCACGTTGGGCTGTTTGAGCAGGTCGGTGTAAACGGCGTCCGGGATGTGGCCGCTGGCGACAAACGTGATGGGGCCCGCCGCCTTGGCTTCGGCGGTCGCGGGAGCCGGCTCATGCGCGGGCTGGGCGGCGGAGCCTTCCGCCGGCGTGGTCGCCGCGGTGGCCGGAGTCGTCGTGGTGGCGGCGCTCTTGTAGGTGCCGTGGACGATGTACCATTGGTCGCCGCCGCCGCTGGCGGGGTCGCCCTTGATGGTCATGTTGACGATTTCGCCTTCATGCACCTTTTGGAGGAGCGCCTGGATGCTCAGTTCTTCGGTGACGGAGCCCGGCTGCGTGTACGTGAACGTCCACAACGCGACCAGCAAGGCGATAAACCCCAACCAGATAAGCAGAACCTTGGGCTGAAAAGGTTCCGGCGCGCCACCGGGCGTCGGCGGCTTTTTGCGGATGTTGGGATTGTCGCTCATGTTGGGAAAAACAGTTTATTATCTCTTAGCGCGGCCCATAAGTCAACTCCAGAGCCGACTGGGCCGCAGTGGTGACGCGCCACGCGTGCGCCGGCGGCAACCCGGGCGCCCACAAGGGCAGATTATCCCCACTACAGACAACCGGAAGCAGGCGGCGTTCCTTCTGCGGGATTTTTTTGTCGGTGAACAAATCCTGCAGTTTGCGCGAGCCCGGCGCGCCGAGCGGGCGGTAGCGGTCGCCGGGCTGCCAGGGCCGGGCGAAAAATTTTGCGGCTTTGACGGATTTCGGGAGCGCGAGCCACGCGGAGGTCGCGGGGTTGACCCGGCCAAGCTTCAATGCGGCGAGCAGTTTTTTGTCCACCGCGACGACACGGGTCTTGAGATGCGCGCCGCCGGGCAAATCAATCGTAGCGCCGGGAACAAAAGCCACGGGCTTCCAATTGGCGAGATCGGCTGATTCACCGCCGCTGAGCGAAAGCACGGCCTCGCCCAACACGAGCCAGCGGCCCGGTCCGGCGCTCCAGCGGCCCGGGTGATGATGCAAGACCGCAATCAGCAGCGCGTGCATCGCATTGGCGTTCAGGTTGTCCTTCACGCCGTTTTCATTGAGCCAGCGCCAAAGGGCGCGGCGGATCACGGCAGGGGGCTGACTGGCAAAACGCGCGAGCGGCAGCGGCTCCCCCACTGCCAATTCCCCATAAACGGTATCCGTCAAGGCACAAAGGGCATCGTCATCGTCCTCGAGCGCGGCGCGGGAACGCGCGACGCCGTTGTCCAAGTCGCGGTCACCCAAGACTTGCCGCCAGACGGGGATGACCTGCTTGCGGATGCGGTTGCGCAGATAATAGTCCTCGGCATTGCTGGAGTCCTCGCGCCAGGTCGCGCCGGCGGACTCGAGGGCCATGCGCAATTGATGGCGCGGAATATCCAGCAGGGGGCGCAGGACGAAAATGCCGCCTTGATGATCCTGCACGGGCCGGGGCACACACAGACCGGCGGCGCCGCTGCCCCGCGCAAGGCGCATGAGCATGGTCTCGGCGATGTCGTCGCGCTGGTGGCCGAGAAAAATCAGGCGGGCCTGGTGCGCGGCGAGTTGTTCGCGGAAAAATTTCCAGCGGGCCTCGCGCAGGACCGCTTCGCTGGCCGGGCCGCCCGAAGCGCGACGCGACGTGGCGAAGCGCGCGCCCAAGTCCTTGGCGAGTTTTTCAACGAAGCGCGCGTCCGTGGCGGAATCGGGCCGGGTGGCGTGGTCGAAATGCAGGACGAGGATTTTTTTGCGCTGTTTGGGGAAATGTTCCCAGAGCAACAGCAACAGGCCGACGGAATCCGCGCCGCCGGAGACGGCGACAGCCCATGGTTCGTCGGCGCGGGAATTTAATTCTAGCCACCCGCGCACTTTGGCCACAAGGCGCTCGGGCGGAAATGTGTCGCCGACGTGCGCGGCGATTTTGCTCCAAGGCTGGGCGGCGGGTTTCTTCAAGCCGGGCCAATATACTCGGCTCCATACCAGCGATGCAACTCCGCGGGCACGCGAACCCGACCGTCGGCCTCGAGGTTGTTTTCGAGGATGGCGGCGAGCACGCGCGGCACGGCGAGGCCGGAGCCGTTGAGCGTGTGCACGACCTCGGGCTTGCCACCGTCGGCGGGACGGTAACGGATGCCGGCGCGGCGGGCCTGGAAGTCGGTGAAGTTCGAGCAGCTCGACACTTCGAGCCAGCGCTTTTGCCCGGCGGCCCAGACTTCAAGGTCGTATTGCTTGGCGTGGGGGAAGCCGATGTCGCCCGAGCAGATGAGCAGCACGCGATACGGCAGGCCGAGTTTTTGCAGGAGGCGCTCGGCGTCGGTGCGGAGTTTTTCCAATTCGTCGAAGCTCGACTCGGGCTTCACCCACTTGACCAGCTCGACCTTGTCGAATTGGTGCAGGCGGTTGAGCCCGCGGACGTGCGCGCCCCAACTGCCGGCCTCACGGCGGAAGCATGGCGTGTAGCCGCAGCGGTAAAGCGGCAGGTCTTTCTCGTTCAGAATTTCACCGCGGAAGAAATTGGTGACCGGCACCTCGGCGGTGGGGATGAGGTAGAGATTGTCCACGCCGACGTGATACATCTGGCCTTCCTTATCCGGCAACTGGCCGGTGGCCGTCGCGCTGGCGGGGTTGACCATGAGGGGCGCCCAGACCTCCTGGTAGCCGGCGAGGCGGGCCTCCTCGAGAAAGAAGCTGACCAACGCGCGCACGAGGCGGGCCATGTCGCCGACGTAGAACGGAAAGCCCGCGCCGGTGACCTTGACGCCGCGCTCGAAATCCACGAGCTGCGAGAACCACGGGATGTCAAAATGCGGCTTGGCGTGCGGCGAGGCCTTGGCCGGGTCGCCCCAGGTGGCGGTGACGACGTTGTCCGTCTCGGCGCGGCCATCAGGCACGCTGTCGTGCGGAAGATTCGGCAGGGTGAGAAAGATCCTTTCCCATTCCTCGTCGGCCGCTTTGGCGGCGACTTCGAGGTCTTTGACGCGGGCGGAAAACTGCTTCATCTCGGCGACCTTGGCCTGAAACTCGGGCGAACCCTTGGGCAGCTTGGCCATGTCGGCGTTGACGGCCTTCTGGCTGGCGCGGGCGTTCTCGGCCTCGGCGACGGCGGCGCGGCGCCTGGCGTCGGCGGCAAAGATGGCGTCGAAGTCCACGGTGAACTTTTTCCGCGCGACGGCCTGGCGCACGCGGTCGGGTGCTTCACGCAACAGTTTGAGGTCGATCATGGGAGGGAAAAGGGCAGAAATTGGCGCAGCCGGCCGCAAATGGCGAGACGGAAAACGCCGCGCGTGGCACTGGCCATGTCATCTTGACAGCACTAAAGTTGATGCTATGATGCCTGCATGAGAACCACGGTGACCTTGGAGAACGACGTGGCCCGGCAGTTGCGGGAGGCCGCCCACCGGCAGGGCCGCTCTTTCAAGGCAGTGCTGAACGAAGCGGTGCGCGCCGGCCTGCACAAGCCGGTGGCCCGGGCCAAGAAAATCACCCTGCCGAGTTACCCCATGGGCGCGCTACCCGGCGTGGATTTGACCAAAGCCAATGCCCTGGCGGCGGAATTGGAGAACCAGGAAATCTTCCGCAAGCTTGAATTGGGCAAATGATTCTGCCGGACACCAACGTGCTGGTTTACCTGGCGGACGAAAGCGTCCGGCAACACCGCACGGCCAAATCGTGGATGGAGGCCGCGCTGGGCGGGAGCGAGCGGGTCGGCGTGGCCTGGACGTCCCTGCTGGGATTTTTGCGCCTCTCGACGCACCCCCGGTTGTTTGCCCGGCCGCTTAAAACCGGCCAGGCGTGGGGGATGATTAAAACTTTTCTGGCATCGCCGGTGGCGGAAATAATCCATCCGGGGCCGGAACATGCCCTGCTCCTGGAGCGATTGTTGGACGACGCCGGCACCGCGGGAAATTTGGTGAGCGACGCGCACTTGGCCGCACTGGCAATCGAGCACGGGGCGGAATTGTATTCCTTTGACCGCGATTTCGGACGTTTCGAAGGACTGCGGTGGAAATTGCTGAAATAAGGCTTAATCGCGTTGCTCCAGCAGTGGCTTGAGTTTCACGGCCACGATGTCGGCGCTGAGTTTGGCCATTTTGCCGTCGGGGGCGCGGAGAATGAGATGATTTGGGTCGTCGAGGGGATAGGGGCCGAAACGGCCATGGTCGGTGGGGCCAAAGAGCGCGGCGACGGGGCGGTGCATCGCGGCGGCGAGGTGCATCGGGCCGCTGTCATTGCAGAGGACGAGGCGGGCGGCATGAATCAAGTCAGGCAATTGCGCGAGCGAAGTGCGCGCAAGGAGATTGGTGAAGCGGTCCTCGGGCCAGTCGAGTTCCGGCTCGGGACCGCGGCTGCCCGCCCAAACGATGGGCAGGTCGGGAAAATCTTTCAGTAACTTGACGGTCAAATCATAAAAGCCCGGCCACTCTTTGCGCTTCACGCGGCTGTCGGGAAACATCAGGAGTGGGCCGGCCTGGCGGACGGACTCGGGCAGCGGCGATGGTTCGGCATCGAGAAACGGCAGCGGTTCGCCGGAAAGTTTGGCCTCGAAGCCCAGCAAGGGCAGAAATTGCAGAAGAATGTCCAGAGCGTGAGACTGTCGGCCATGAGGCGGCAGGGCGGGCTTTTGGCGAACGAGCAGGCGCGAGCCTTCGCGGCCATCGGCGCGGCCGGCCTTGTGCTTGGCGCGGGCGGCAGCCAGGAGGAAGGCGCTGCGGGCCAAGCCCTGCAGATCGAGCGCCCAGTCATAGTGCTCACGGCGGATTTCCTTCGCAAGACGGCCAAAGTCGGCTATCGAGCCATGGCGGTCGAACTCAAAGACGCGGTCCACCACCGGGCAGGCGCGCACAAGGGGGGCAAAGGCCTTGGCCGCCACCCAATCAATCTCGATTTCGCCGGCCTGGGCCCGCAAAGATTGGGCAACCTGGAGGCCGTGGATGATGTCTCCCAGTGAAGAAGGCTTGATTATCAGGACGCGGCGCATTTCAAAAAGAATGGCAACCCGCACGATGTCCGGGAAGTGCCGCAAATCCAACGTTTTTTGTGCTTTATTACCTACTTGCCGGAATTGGCTGCCTGCTGGCCGCGCTGCCCGAGGGCGTCTTGGCGGCGGCCTGCCGGGGCGCCGGATGGCTGGTGGCGATGACGCCCGGCAAGCGCCGGCGGACCCTCCGCGCCAATCTGCACCATGCGTTTCCGGAAAAGACCGAGGCCTGGCGCCGGGGCATTGCGCTGGAGTCGGCGCGGCGGTGCCTGGAGATGGGGCTGTTCGTGCTGGCGTCGCCGTATTTTTCCCCAGAGCGACTGCGGCGGCAATTTTCCGTGGACCCGGAATTACTGCGGTTGATGAAGGAGCACGCCTCGGCGAAGACGCCGACGATTGTGCTGGTGCCGCATTTTTCGCTGATGGAGGGCATCACGCTGCTGCCCATGCTCGCCGGGCCGGAGGGCATGCCGCCCATCGGCGTCGTTTACCGGCCCTTTGACGCGCCGGGGCTGGAGCAATGGGTCAAGCGCACCCGCGAGCGCTGGGGCCTGAAA
>DASZWY010000113.1:0-5628 GCA_035546135.1 Opitutales bacterium | reverse complement strand
TTCCAGTCCACGAGGCCGGTGCCGATGGGCTGGTGGTCCTTGCCTTCGGCGCTGACATCGTGGAGGTGGAAGCCGAGGAGGCGTTCGTGGTTTTTTTCGAGAAATTGTTCGTGGTCGATGACGCCCTCGCCGTGCTTGATGCAGGCGTGGCCGGTGTCGTGCCAGCCGCCGCAAATGGCGAGGTCGTCCACGCTGGCGAGAAAGGCGTCCATGTGCTCGTCGAGCGGGAGTTCCAACAGCCCCTCGCGGTTTTCGCAGGCGAATTTGACGCCGGCGGCCTGGGCCTTCTCGGTCACGTCGGCAAGGCAGTCCTGGATGCGCGCGTAGTGCTTGGGCGCGGCCTTGCGGAGCTTGCCGAGGAGCGTGCCGATTTCCTGCTGAAATTCGGCGCTGGAACGCAGGTCCTTGAATTCGAGGGCGTCCTCCAGCGCCTCGACTTTGCGCGCGGGGTCGAGGAGGAAAAAAAAGACGCTGCCGAGGTGGGTGACAAGGATGTGCGAATTGACGCGCTGGGCGAACTCGAGCGAGGCGATGGTGTGGCGGCGCCAGAGGGCGCGTTCGGTGTCCGTCGGCGAACTGGGCTGGTAGAGGTTGGGGGCGGGGCTGGAGATGCCGGCGGGCAGCGGGCAGAAATTGTGCGTCGAACTGATTTTGATGAAACCCTCCTCGACGGCCTGGAGAATGCCGGGGACGAGGGTGACGCGGATGCCGTGGCTCAATTCGGCGTGGGTGAAGCCCAGGTCGGCAATCTCCCGCAGCATTTCGTAGCCGTCGGTGTGCCGGCCAGACAGCCAGCAGGAGGACAGCGAGATGAGCGGGGCGGCGGGCATGGCGCGGACAGGGAGACAGCAAACAGAAGTCCGGAGACAAAGGGAATCTCCATCTGGCCGTCCCGAAAAAAGAACCTGATTCCGCCGTGGCGGGGTGGGCGGCGCGAAGGCCGCGCGCGGTTACATGTTCTCGTAGCGCTGGCGCAGCATGTTCGTGAAGGCGGAGACCTTTTCCTTGCGGCGGCGGACTTCGCAGGGTTTCTCGAAGTAGCGCTTGGCGCGGACGTCACGGATGATGCCTTCGCGGTCCAGCTTCTTTTTGAGCCGGCGCAGGGCCTTGTCCATCGGTTCGCCTTTGCGAATCTTGATTTCTACGGGCATACGGTGTGGGACTGGGTTTTTGCGGGAAAGCTGTCCATCAAAGCGGGCCGGGGAAGCCAAGTCAACGGCGATTTTCGGGCAAATGGACGCGGGCAAAGCGCGCTTTAGGCGTGCGCGCCACGGGGGTGGCCCTTCAATATGCAGGCGACGCATGCCCGCCGACACCCCCACCCTGCCCGCCTGGCTGGACGACCCGGCCCGCGCCGCCGACTTGCTTGCGCGGCTGGCCGCCCGGCTGACGCCCCACCGCAAGGAGCGTATCGAGGCGGTGCTGGCCCGGCGGACGCGGCGGGTAACGGTCGCGCTGGAGGACATCTACCAGCCCCACAATGCCGCGGCGGTGCTGCGCTCGTGCGATGGGTTTGGCGTACAGGACGTGCATGTTTTGGAAAACCTGAACACCCTGCGGCTGCGCGGGCAGGGGTCGAATGTCTCGATGGGGACGGAACGCTGGCTCACACTGCACCGCTACCGCACGCCGAAGAGCGTGCCGGATGCGGCGGCGAAGCATCCGGCCACCGTCGAAGCGGCCAAGGCCTTGCGCGAAAAAGGTTACCGCATCGCGGCGTTGACCCTGCGCGGCGCGCCGGTGGATTTGGCGGAGGTGCCGCTGGACCACCCGCTGGCGCTGTTCATCGGGACGGAGTTGACCGGCCTGAGCGACGCCGCGCATGAAGCCGCGGACATCAACGTCAAGCTGCCCATGGAAGGCTTTGCGCAGAGTTTCAATCTGTCGGTGTGCACGGCGATTTGCCTGTATGAGCTGACCCGGCGGCTGCGCGACCCGCGTGGCAAAATCGCCTGGGAATTGCCGGAAGCAGAGAAGCGACGGCTCTATTTCGAGTGGGTGCGGCGGGACGTGCCGGGGGCGGACGAACTGCTGGCACGCTGGACAAAGTAAGGGTATTGGATTACGTTAGGTTTTGTCTCCTCCCCATGAAAGTTCCCGCCAGGTTGTTTTTGACGACGGTCGCATTGCTGGTGGCGACAGTGGCTGCGCGCGCGGACGACCACGACGTGAAGCCGTCCTCGGCGCCGCAAGGCCAGACACCGGTCAACCCCGGCGCCGGAACCCCGACCAGCCCATTTCCCGCCACCCCCACCGCTCCCTACCCGAGTACGCCGACAAGTCCCTTTCCGGCCACTCCGACCAGCCCTTTTCCGAATACGCCGAAGAATCCTTTTCCAGGCACGCCAACCAGCCGCTATCCCAGCACACCTGCAAGCATCGCACCGGGAACGCCGACAAGTCCATTCCCCGCAACTCCACGCGGACCGACCTTTGGCACACCCTCGGCCATCACGGCGCACACCCCGACCTTTCCCAGTCCCAATCTCCCGACTATTTCGCATCCGAACACGCCCTCGAACACGGCCCATCGGGCAAATCCATCCCGCGCCGGCACGAGCACGCCAAGTGGTCCTCGTGGGGAGAGGCCGAAGAGTTCCAAGACCGAAACAGGGGCCGGCGCGGCAGCTTCTGTAGGAAGTAGTGGAACGGGCGCGCAAGGCAGCGGACGCCGTGGCGGCAACTAAGAACTTGCCTGCGGATGAGGAAAGGCGATGGAATAGCCTTCCTACCCCATGCACCCCCTGACCAAGCCCCGGTTAATCACTGTCAGTTTGTTTTTCACCGCGCTCACCCTGAGCGCCGCCGATGCGCCGACGCCCACGGCAACCGCTCCCACCGCGCCGAGCGAATGGGTAGACCCCGCCACCGGGCACGTCATCGTGCGGTTGTCCGCGGAATCGCCGACAGCGAGCATGTATTTCCACCAAAATGGTTATACCCCTGACGGTAAGAAGCTGCTCATCTTTACGCCCGAGGGGATGGCCACGGTGGATTTGCAGACGCACAAGATCGACGTGCTGGTGCCGGGCTACCACGCCCTTTCGATGAGCCAGAGCAACGGCATCGAGGTCAGCCGCAAGGAGCCGGTGGTGTATTACAGCGAAAATTTGAACGGGCAGGTCGTCGTCATTGCCATGAACATGGAGACGCACGCATGGAAGCAGGTGGCGGTGCTGCCCCCGGGCGCGACGCTCGGCGGCATCTCGGCCGACGACAAAACGCTGATGGGCATTCGCAATGTCAACGGCGGCAAGCAAATCTACACCGTGGATCTCGCCACCGGCGCCACGAAATCCTTTTTTCCCAGCGACGACGGGCTGAGCCACGACAACCTGAACCACTTTGAGTGTTCGCCGACCGATCCCAACCTCATGCTCTTTGCCCACGAGGGCAACTGGGCGCAAGTGGACCGCATCTGGACGATGCACGCCGACGGCACCGGCCTCAAGCTCATGCACACACGCACGCTGCCCAACGAAATTGCCGGGCACGAATTTTTCAGCCGCGACGGCCAGTGGGTCTATTACGATTTGCAGACCCCGGAGTCGGCGCAGTTCTGGATCGGCGGCGCGAACGTCAAAACCGGCGAGCACATCCGCTACCCGATTCAGCGCGGGGAGTGGTCGGTGCACTATTATGTGTCGTGGGACGGCAAGGTGTTTTCCGGCGACGGTGGCGGGCCAAACAGCGTGGCCAACCGCGACCCGGCCACGAACCAGCACTTTGACCCGCCGCAAAACGGGCAGTGGATGTATCTTTTCACGCCGACAGGGGAATCCACGACGATGGACGTGAACGGCGAGAAGGTGAAAGTCGGCAAATTGACGACGGAAAAACTCGCCGACCTGCGGAAGCACGATTACGGCAACGGCGAATCGTCGCGCGTGGAGCCGAACGCCACCTTCACACCGGACGACAAGTGGCTGGTCTTCCGCTCGAATATGGAAGGCGGCCTGAACGTGTATGAAGTCGAAATCGCGAAGGCCACGCCCGACGAAATCAAGCGCATTAACGGCGAATGGGCGGCCTACGCCGCGGCGGGCGGCAAGACCCCGCAGCCGAAGTGAATGGCCTTACTCAAAACTATCTTGCGTTGCTGGTTTTTCAACGGAGGTAGGCCTGCAAGCATTCATCCAGCTTCGCGAGCTTCGCCGTGGAGAGTGCGCCCAATTCACCGCGCAGCCGGCTCTTGCGCACCTGTCGAATGCCGGGAATTATCGCAAAACTTTCCTTGCCCGCAAATTTACCCAAAGCGAGCCGCAGGGGAATTATTTCCGGGGCGAGACTAGACGTCGGCACGACGACCACCGTGTCAAGCACCGCATTTTGTTGGGTGTTGGAAACCACGATTCCGGGCCTGACCTTGCCCATTTCCGGCGGATGCGCGTCACTCAAATCAACCCAGGTTATGGTGCCACGTTTCATGCAAGCCCTGCGCTAGTCCGCCAAGGGGGCAGATTCCCAGGCATCCATTTCTGCCCGCGCACGTGAGTTTGCTTGCAAAAATGCCTGATAGGCCAAGGCGGCGTCCGTCAGACGTTGATCTTCTTCCGGCTTGGCTTTGATTAAAACCCCTGCGGCTGTACGCTGCAGGACCACCATTTTGCCCGGGAAACGGAACTGCTTGGGCAGGCGGATGGCCTGCGAGCCGCCATTTCGGAAGAGCTTGGCCGTGGCTTTCATGATGTATAGACATGTCTATACATCAGGCCGGCCGCTTCGTCAATCCCTCAAAACCCCTTGATCTTGAACAAACTCGTCACGGACTCGTTGCCGTGGATGCGCTGGATGGCGGAGCCAAGCAGGCCGGCGACGGAGAGGACGGTGATGGGCAGGCCGCGGGTGTTGATGGGCGTGCTGTCCGTGGTGATCAGCTCGTCGATCGCGCCGCTCTTCAGGCGTTCGAAGCCGTGTTCGTTGAGCACGCCGTGGGTGACGGCGGCACGGACGGTCGCGGCGCCGCGTTCCTTAAGCAATTTGGCGGCGGCGGTGAGCGTGCCGGCGGTCTCGGTCATGTCGTCGATGAGCAGGACGTCCCAGCCGTCCACATCGCCGACAAGGTTGACGGCCTCGACTTCGGTGGAAGAGACGCGGCGCTTGGCGACGAAGCCCAGCGGCGTGCCAAGCATGTCGGCATAGGCGGCGGCCATTTTCATGCCACCGACGTCGGGAGAAATGACGATGAGGTGTTCGAGTTTTTTATACTGCTTGAGGTAGTCGTAAAAAACGGGCGAGGCGTAGAGATGGTCCACCGGGATGTCGAAGAAGCCCTGGATTTGCTGCGCGTGCAGGTCCATCGTCAGGATGCGATTGGCGCCGGCGGCGACGAGGAGATTGGCGACGAGCTTGGCGGTGATGGGCACGCGGGGCTGGTCCTTGCGGTCCTGGCGGGCGTAGCCATAAAAAGGGAGCACCGCGGTGATGCGGGCGGCCGAGGCGCGGCGGGCGGCATCAATCATGATGAACAGCTCCATGATGTGATGATTGGCCGGGCTGCACGAAGACTGGATGATGAAGACGTCGGCCCCGCGGATGTTCTCGTTGATTTTGACGAACGTCTCGCCGTCGGGGAACGCGGTGACGGTGGCCTGGCCCAGCTCGGCCCCGATGTGCTGGCAAATGGCC
>DASZWY010000112.1:0-4760 GCA_035546135.1 Opitutales bacterium | reverse complement strand
CCTTGTCCGCGCGCCAGGTCAAATCGGCCTGCATGCGCACGTAACCATCCTGCACCGAGCCGGTTTGGTTGGCGGAGAGCACGAACCCGGAGCTGGGCTCGGGCGGCGGAGTGGTTTCGGCGGCACGCGTCGATGGTGCGCTAATAAAAGCGGCACACAACGCCAGCGTGGCCACGATGGTGGCTGGGCTGGCAGTCGGAGGGATGGGTGCTGGTTCGGCTTTGCTCTTCAAATTCAGCAAGCCTTGCAAACCGGCCCAGCCCAAGCCGATCGCCAACGCCGCACAAAACCACAGTGGTCCGAGCGGCAGTCCCAACGCTCCGGCCAAAATCAGCACGCCCGCGAGGCCATTCCAGATTATGCCGCGTGCGCCGATCCAGCCGAGAAATGCCAGGAGCGCGCCAGGCAATAACAGCCATGCCAGTGCTTCGATAGGATAGGCCGGGGCGGTGGTCGGCGCCGGTTGGTTGGCGAAAGCAAAGGTCAGCGCGCGTCCCGCCTCGGTGACGGGAATGGACAGATGCAGTTCCATGCCGGGCGTGGGCGGCTGGGTGGCGTGTCGCTCATCGAGTCCAAGATGCACGAGTGCCGCGAGACCAACCGCCACGGCGACGATGCCCATTACACCGCCCAAAACTTTGAGGAAGACACTGCGGCCCCGCGCCGCGCGCAGCATAAACACGCCGGACAGTGAAATCATCAGCCCAAAGTAAAAGCGCGCCATCGGCGAATCCTCACCGGTTGCTTCCGCGAGGTTCGGGGTTTTGGGCGGTTCCCTGAAGGCGGTTTGCGCGAGCCAGCCCAGCCCGGTCACCCGCGGAGTTTCCACGACCGGCGCATGGTCGAGCGGCCGCAATTGCCGGTTTTGGTCGGCGGCGATCTTCCAGTCGGTCACCAGCACCGACGCTTGCAGCGCCGGCGCTTCCAGCGCGACGCGCGCGGCGTCCTTGGCGGCGGCGGTGTATTTCAATTCGATGAGCAGCGGCAGGTTGGGATCGCCCTTGCGCGGCAACGGCACGAGCAGCGCCTGGCCGCCGCTGGCGCCTTGGTCGGCGACCGGCACGACAATGTTGCCGGCGACGGCGACATTCCACAGCGTTGCGCCCGCGGGCAGGCTCAATTTCAGGAAGTCGTGGCCCTTGCTCTTGAGCACGTAGCGCGCGGTGGTGACGACTTCGCCGTTGGCGGAAACGTGCGTTTCCAGTTCGCCGATGTCCACCACCTGGTCCACCGTGCTGCCGGCGGCGAGGGGTTGGAGTTGCAGCGTCGCGTCAAACGGCCGCGCGGCGTATTGATAGCAGGCGAGGATGGGGGCGTCGCACAGCAGCCGGAATTCCGCCGGGATTTCCGCGGCCTCGAGTCGGGTCAGGTCCGGCGAAATTTTTGCCGGCGCGATGGTGAAGGGGTGGCTGCTCGCGATGAGGATGTGGCCTTGCTCGGTCTGCACGTCGAGCGGCTGCATGCCGGTGAAAGCCAGGCTGTCGCCCGTGGCCTTGAAGGGCAGTTCGTAGGTGGCGAGCATCGTGTACGCGCCCGAGACCGGATGGTCGAGATGCACTTCATACACCTCGCCGGTTTGCGTTACATCGCGCTTGTAGCGGCCGGTGAATTCCACGTTGCGGTAGCCGCCGGTGTTGCGCAGCCGGATGACGTTGACGGGCGCGCCCGCGATGTTGAGGTTCAGCACGGTGCTGCCGAGCGCGATTTCGCCGCCGATGGAAAAAATATGCAGCGCGTCGGCCTGCACGCTGGCGGCCAGGCGTTCCACGCGGAACGTCGCGTTCCACGGCTCTTCGTGAAAGCGCCACGCCGCCTGAAGATTATCAAGCTTCATCGGGAACGACGCCGTGGCGTCGGCCAGGTTGGCGCCGATGGTGCTGGGCGTCAGCCGCAGGCTCGCATCGCTCGTCACGCCGATAAATCCGCGTCCGCTCTTGGCCTCCACCACGGTAATCGGCGGCAACGTCCAATCAGTTGCCGCTGCCGTCGCGGTGGTGGTGGTCTCTGCCTGGGTGGGAGTCGAATTTTGTTCGAGCCGCAGGCGCACGACCTGGCGGCCGATGATCGGCTGGCTGAACACCAGCCGCAGTTGCGCGCGGCCCTCGCCCGCAGGCGTCACAAAACGGTCGGCCAGATTGGGCGCTTGCAACGCGGCCACCGCCCAATCCGCCGGCACCAGCAGGCTCAATTCGCGCAGCGGTGCCTCGCGGATGTCGAGGTTGATTTCCGCTTGAACGTTGGTGTCGGTTTCACCGAGATGGTAAACGATGATGCTGTCGATGGTGAATTCCGGCGTCACATTGTCACCCTTGATGGCATAGGTGTAGCCTGCGTCGGCAAAACGGTAGGCAAAAACCTGCGTGGGCTGCGGCGTGTTTTCCGGCCGGGCGACGGAGAATTGCTCCGGCGCGATTTGCGAAAGGCCCGTCGCGTTTTGCACCTCGAGCCGCACCGCGCCTTCATTTTGCACCCGCAGCCAGCCGCCGTAGCTCGACGCCCCGGCTGGCGCGACGTGCGGCGGTATGGCCGTGGCCGGCAGCTTGGGCAGCGGCGTTTCCAACTGCACCAACAAAACATAGTCGCCAGTTTGTGGCGCGTTGAGTTTTACGGAGAGCCGCCGCGTGCCGGGCGTGGCGCCCGGCGTCACGCTCGGCGTCAAAATTCCCGCGCCATCCACGCGCGTGACTTCGCCATCGCCGGCAAGGTCGAGGTCGATGTTCTCCAGTTTGCCTTGCATGACGTGGAAAACAAGCTGGTCCGTCTGGCGCAGAATGCCCGGCGCAAACGTGTCCACCACCGCGCCTTCGGCGGAGAAAAACAATTTGCCCGCCGTGTCGGGCGGCACGTCCTTCCAGCGCAGCGCGACGCGCCCCGTGCCCGGCAGGTTGGCGGTGATGCGGTCGCCCTCGCGCACGGCCTGCGAAGCGTCGGGGAGTTCGACCTTGGCGTCGGCGGGCCAGCCTTCGAGGACAATCCGGCGGATGTTCGCCGCCGCGGGCGTGAAGCCCACGTTCTTCCAGCCATCGGCCTCGCGCACGTTTGCGCGGAACGGCAGGTTGACCGCCAGGGTGCTCCAGTCGCCGGTCTTGAGCACGATATCGCCGCCTCGCGCGGACAATAGCTGCGCGAGCTTGTCAGGCACCGTGGTCGGGCTGACTGGTCCGGCAAGCAGGGTGATTTCGCCCGCGGCGCGGGTGGTGGGCGCATGGGCCATGGCCCGCAGCTCGAAGGTCACTTCGCCGGCGGCATAGCGGCCGGTGAGGACGTAGTCGTCAAGCGTGATGGCGGCGGACGGCCCGGGGCCGGGTCCGCCGGCGGTCGCGCAACTGCACCAGCACAGCGGGAGCAGCAGGCCAAGGGCCACGCGGGAGAGGAGGGCAATGGTTTTCATGCGGGAATATTTTAGGATTAATTATTAAAAATTAATAGTATCACACGCAAGCGGCGGCTTTGGCCAGCGCGCAGGGAAAAGGGCGGGAATGGTTTTCGCGGTCAGTTGCCCGCCAGCGAAGCGGCGGTGGTGAGCAGGTCCGCGAGCCCGGCGGGTTTGGCGTCGGGCGCAAAGGCTTTGGGGGTGTCACCCAGCAGGGTGAGCAACGCGCGCGGATTCGTGCCCGCGGCATATGGGCTTTGCTGGAGATATTCCGCAAAATAGCCGGCGACGGCGGCGAGGCGCAGCGCGGGCGGGGCCTGGTCAAACGCCGGGGGCAGCCCATTGTAGGGAATGGTCCAGCTCAGCTCGTGGTAATTGTTGGTGCCCGGATCGCGGTAGCGCACGCGGGCGGTGCCGATGGGGCCGGCGCCTGAAGGATTAAGCACGAGGTTGTAGAGCGCGGTGCCCTGGTCGGCGGCGGCCAGCTCGCCGGCGTTGACCGTGTTGTCGCGGAACTGCGCCTGGGTCAGTTGCAGATTGTTGTAGCCCATGAGGCGGTAGGAGGTCACGCGTTGCGGGTTGAACTCGATTTGCAGCTTCACGTCATTGGCCGCGGGGGTGAGCGCGCCGGCCAGCTTCGCCGCGAAGGCGGCATCGACGTCGCCTGGCCCGCTGAGGAAGGCGTAGCGCCCGTCGCTCTTGCGCGTCAGCGCCTCGAGCGTGGTGTCGTCATAGCCGTCCCAGCCCACGCCGTAGGCGTCGAGCGCGATGCCGGCGCGGCGGTTTTCCTCAACGATGCCGGCGAGCACCGCCGGGTTCAGTTCGCCGAGATTGGCCGCGCCGTCGGTGAGCAGCACGACGCGGTTTTGCGCGTTGGGGTCAAAATTTCCGCGCGCGGTGGCGTAGGCGGTGCGCAGGGCTTCTTCCATGTTCGTGCCGCCTTCCGGTTGGAGCGAACTCAACAGGCTCAGGATTTCGCCAAAGCGCTCGGCGGGCAGCGCGGTCAGGCGCACCTGCGGCGTGCGCGCGAAGGTCACCAGCGACACGGTGTCACCCGGGCGCAGCAGCCCGCCGAGCGCGCGCAGCGCGGCGAGGAGCGTCGCCGAGCGGTCGGAGCGCGTCATCGAGCCGGAGTTGTCGAGGAGAATGGTCAAGCGCAGCGGCGTGGCGCGGTCGCGGCCCGCGGCGGCAGTCTGGAACGACACGCGCAGCAAGTCGCCGCCGGACTCGATTGGGTTCTGCCCGAGGTCGTAGTGCAGCGCGCAGGCCTCGCCGGTGGCGGGCGCGGGGTCGTGGTAGTTGAAGGCGTTGAGGAATTCCTCCGTGCGCGTGGCGCCGGGGTCGGGCCAGCGGTGGTTTTGCAGCGCGGTGCGCGCGAGCTGGTAGG
>DASZWY010000111.1:0-9836 GCA_035546135.1 Opitutales bacterium | reverse complement strand
GCCGTTAGATTCACCGTGCCCGGCTGCAGGCCGTCCGCCGTGGCGGTGACCGTGATTTTGCCGGTCGTGTCCTTGGCGCGGACCAGCGCCAGCGCGCGGCCATCCTTGGTCGAGCGCGCCGGGCTCGGGAACACCGTATGGTCGTCCGGCTTGCCGTTGTCGGTGGCCACCAACTGGCCCGGGCCGGAAATCTCGAAATGCAGCGTATCATCGGCAAACGGCACGCGCACGCCCTGGGCGTCGGTCACCATTGCCTGCACGAACACCACGTCGTCAAAACTCGGCGAGGCCGTTGCCCGGTCGGCGGTCAGCACGACTTTGGCGGGCGCGCCCGCGGTCTGCAAAATCTCGCTGGCGACTTCCTTGCCGCCGTTGCGGCCCACGGCTTTCAATTCACCGGGCGCATACGCCAGGTTCCATTGGCGCGGCGAGGCGTCCGCCGGCAGCGGCTTCATCCCCAGCGACTGGCCGTTGAGCAACAGTTCGACCTCCTCGCAGTTGCTCAAAACATACACCGTCGCATCGGTGTAATGGTTCGCCGGGTTCGGCGTCCAATCCGCCAGGCTGCCGGCCACGCCGGGTGTCGTGCCGTTCGGGATGGCATTGGCCGTGGCGTTGCGGGGCCGGTCGCTCGAGCGCACGATATGCACCACCGGCTTGGTGGACCACCAGGACTGGCGCTCCAGCCCGGCGGGCTTGATGGTCAAGGTGCGGTCGAGCAGGCCCGAACCGCCGGAAATATTCGGCCATGCGCCGCCGGGATCGTCCACCCCCGCCGGGCGCACGGCGACAAACCCCTCACCGAGATAATCCACCGCCGACCACAAGAAGCACCCGGCCAGTTGCGGATGATCGCGCACGTACACCCACGTCTTCGCGTCCTGGCGCTCCTCGGTGTTGAGGACCTTGCGGCCGGGCACTTCCTGGTTGGTGGCGACGAGTTCATTGTCCCGGTAATTCGTGCCGACGACGTCCAGCATCGCCGCGAGGCCGTTGGTGTAGTCGTGGCTGTTCGCCGGGCGGAAGAGCGCCTGCGTCACCGGCCGGCTTGGGTCCACCCGGTGGAATTCATCCACCAGCCCGCGCAAAATGCCTTTCGCCTTTTCTTCCTGCGGGGTGTCGTGGATTTCGTTGCCCGCGCTCCACAGGATGATGGACGGGTGATTGCGGTCGCGCATGACGGCGTCGTGCAAATCTTTCAGCGACCAGTCGTTGAAAAACATCGCGTAGCCCCGCTCGGCATTCGGCTTCGACACCGTCCAGCAATCGAACATCTCATCCATCACCAGCAGGCCCAACTGGTCGCACACTTCCAGTTCGACGGGGTTGGGCGGATTGTGGGCCAGGCGGATGGCGTTCGCGCCGAGCGCCTTCAACGCGCTGAAGCGCTCCACATACACACTGCGCGGCACGGCCGCGCCCACCGCGCCGCCATCCTCGTGCAGGCACACGCCGAGGATCTTGATGTTCCGGTCGTTGAGCCAGAAACCCGTTTCCGGCTTGAACTCGATTTTGCGGATGCCGAACGTCGCCGAATCCACGTCCACCGCGCCGCGGTCCATCATGCCGCCCATGCCCGTCATGTTGCCCATGCCGTTCATACCCCCGCCGTTGCGGACAACCGCCACGATGGCTTTGTAGAGATTCGGGTGGTCGAGGTCCCAGAGTTTGGGATTGGGCACCAGGATGTCCTGCTCGAACGTCGCGCTCGCGCCCGCGGCGATGGTCTGCGGCGCGCTTTGGTATGACGGCCCGATCATGTGGCCGCCGTTGTCGTGCACCATGCTCTGCACCAAAAATGAACCGGGCGCCGTGCCGGTGTTGGTTACCGTCGTCTGCAAATGCACCGTCGCTTTTTCCGGCGTCACCTCGGGGGTGGTCACATACAGGCCCCACGTTTCGACATGCACCGGATTGGTGATGACCAGCCGCACGTGGCGGTTGATGCCCGAGCCCGTGTAATAGCGCGACACCGGCTGGATGCCGTTGTTCACGTTCACGTCAATCACGTTGCGCCCGTCCGCCGCCGTGCCGAATTTCAAATACGGCGTCAGGTCGTAATGCACGCTCACATACGCCGAGGGCCGCAGGCCGAGCGAATGGCCGTTGATGAACACCTCGCCGTTGGCCGCGATGCCGTCGAACTGGATTTCGACGTGCTTGCCCTTGTCCGAGTCCGGCAGGGTGAAAAATTTGCGGTATTGCGCGGTGCCCGTCGGCAGGTAGGCGCCGCCGCGCTTGGCCGGGGCGTCCGCGTCGAACGGCCCGGCGATGGACCAGTCGTGCGGCAAGTCCACGACCACCGGGGCGGTCTGGGCGGCGTCGGGCGTGTCGGCGCGGTGAAAGGTCCAGCCGGTTTCCAGGGGCAATTCGAGCCGGGTGCCGGCGGGGCCGGGCGGGTTGGCCGGCACGGCGGTGTTGGTCGAGGGCTGGTCTTTGGCCGCGGCCGGCAGGGCCAGCGCCAACAAGGAAATCAAACTGAGGCGGGCAAGGGGCGTTTTCATGGGGTGGGGGAGGCCCATTAGAACAAAAATTCCCCCCCGGCGGAAGCCTCGAAAAAACGTCGGCAAGCTAAGTCGCTCAATCCATCATCCCATTGTTGTACATGTTCGGATTCGCCGGCTGCGGCTTGGGCGCGTGCGCAATCAAATCGGTGAGTTGCTGGCGCTGCTGGTCGGTCAGTTGCAGTTTCTGCACCGCGGCGGTGGCCGTCGCCGGGTCCTTGCGCGCCAGTTGCACGACCACGTTGCGGTAGGAATTCATCCGCAGGTTGTCCGCCGAAATCGTCGCCGCCCACGTCAGCGCGGAGGCCGGGTCGGTCAGCGCCTGGCTGTTGACCAGGCTCGTCACCGCCGAGTCGCGCTCGGCGCTCACCGGCAGCGTGTTGATCCACTTCGACGCCGCCATCGGGTTTTGCTGCAGCCACGAACTCGCCAGGCTGCCGTAGGCCGCCGTGCGCTGCGGACCTTCCGGCAATTGCGACAGCATCACCACCGCGCCGCCAGGCGCCTGCCGCGCCCAGGTGTTGACGACGTTCATCATCAGCGAGGCGCGCGCGGGCGAATCCGGCAGGCTCATCGCGTCCTTCCACGCCGCCGCCGGGTCGCTGTTGGCGATGGTGGTGATGGCGCGGTTCTCGGCGTTCTGCCGGGCCTGGTCGTCGGGCAGCGATTGCAGCCACTGCATCGCGGCGTTCGGATCGGCGGCGGCCAGTTGCGCGGCGATATTGGGCACCAGGTTCGCGTAATTCGGGTCGTTCGTCATGCTGAGGAGTTTCGTGGCCGCGCCCGCCGGGTCGGCCTGCGCCCAGGTGCTCATGAGGTTCTGCATCGCGGAGCGCCGGGTGTTGTCATTCAAGCCGCCGACGCCGCTCAGCCAGTCGAGCGCGCCGTTGAGGTCCTGCTGCGCGAGCGTGCGCGAAAGGTTGAGCACCGCGCTGTTGCGCGCCGCGCCTTCGGGCAGTTGCGTGATGTAGCCCGAGGCCGTCGTGGGGTCGGTCGCAATCAGCTGGTTGATGGCCTGCGAGGTCGCGTTGGTGAGGTCGGAGCCGGTGAGGTGCTGGCTCGCCCAGTTGAGCGCGCCCACCGGGTCCACGCTGCTCCACGAGCCCATCGTCACGGCAATGACGCCTGCGCGCGAGGGCCCGTCGGGCATTTGCGCGACGTAGGCCGCCGCCTTTTCCGGGTCGTTGGCGGCGATGCGCGAGATGACCGTGCGGATGGAGCGGTCGTAGGCCTGGCCGGTTGAGTTTTTGTCCACCCAGTCGAACGCCGCCTGCGGGTTGCTGTCGGCCCAGTTGCCGATGATTTCCTGCGTCGCGTTCGCCCGCGCGTCGGCGCCGGGAATCTTATTCACGAGCGCAATCGCGCCCGCCGGGTCGCTGCCGGACATGTGGCGGATGACATCCGCCACCGCGCCGTTGCGTTCGATGGGCGGCAGGGTCGAGGCCCAGGCCAGCGCCGCCTGCGGGTCGCTGTCGGCCCAATCGCGGGCGATGCTGGCGAGCGCCGTGCGCCGCATCATGCCGTCGGGCACCTGGCTGAGCGCCGCAATGGCCGCCGCTGGGTTCTGGATGGTCATGTGCGAAAAGGTGTAGGCGTAGGCGTCCACCGATTGCAGGCCGGGCGGCAGGCGCTTCACCATCTGCAGCGCGGCGGCCGGGTCCTGGCTGCTCATGTCAATGACGATGCTGCGGGCAAAGTCCGTGCGCATGTTCATGTTCGGCAGTTGGCCGAGCGCGGCGAAGGCCGCGGCGGGGTCCTTGGCCGACCAGCTTTCAAAAACGTTGCGCAGCGCGTTGGTGCGCTGCGGGCCGACCATCGTCTTCGCCGCCGTCACCGCGCTTTGCGGATCCGGCCCCTGCGCCATCGCGCCCAGCACCGAATTGATCGCGCTGTTGCGCAGCGAGGTCAGGTTCATTTTTTTCGCCGCGTCCAGCGCTGCCATCGGGTCGCTGGCCGCCCAGGTGGCCAGCACCTGATCAAGCGGCCCGGTGTCCTTGTCAAAACGCTTGGTGGCGGCGGTGCGCGCAAAATTCAGCGCCGCCTGCGGGTCCGCCGACGCCCATTTGGCGTAGGCCATGTCGAGCATGCTCTGGCGCAAGCGCGCGTCCGGGCAGGCCCGCGCGTCATTGATGAGCGACGCCAGTTTGTTCAGCGGGGTCTGGTCCACCAGCGCCGCCGCCGCCAGGATGCGCTCGCCGCCCGTCGCCATCGCCAGGATGCGCCCGACGTTTGACTCGGGCGACCAGGGCCGCAGCTTTGGCGCGACGTCCGCCACGTCACCCCCGCCGGACCCGGCGGCGGCTTTCGCGCCGGGCGCGGCTTTCGCTGCGGTTTGCGCGGTCGTGCCGGCGCCGGCCCAGAAATGCGCCCCGGCCACGCCGACGCCGAAGGCAATGGCCAGCGGCAGGAGGAAGGAAATTTTTTTCCAGAAGGCTTTCATGGCGCGGGGCAAAATTAATTGTTGTCCGACACCAGGCGTTGCTCGCCGTTGGGGCCGTATTCAAAGTGCATGCCCGGCGGCGGATTGCCCGGGCCATAGCCGTAATCAATGTTGGCGGGCCCGCGGCCGTTGGCATTGGCGGTGGCGGCGCGCTGGACAACTTGGTTGAGCTGCGTGCGCTGCGCGTCGGTGAGCGGCGTGCTGTCCAGCGCGGCTTGCGCGGCCACCGGGTCGTTGCGCGCGGCTTGCTGAATGACCGTCAGGTAACCTTTGGTCTGCGCCGCCTCATTGCTCATGGTCTGCACCCATTTTAGCGATGTCGCCAAATCGTACTGCCCCTGCGAATTCAAAAGATTCTGCACGGCCGTGTCCTTCGCGGCGCTGGTCGGCAGCCCCGAAATCCACTGCGACGCCGCATACGGATCCTGCCGCAGCCAGCTATTGGAGATTTGCCCGACCGCGCTGGTGTATTGCCCTTGGTTCAGGTTGCCCAGCAGGCCCACCGCCGTCTCGGGGTCCTGCCGGCCCCACGCATTGACGACGTTGCCGAGGAGCGAGTTGCGCGCCGGGTCGTTCGCCGGCAGGCTCGACACTTCATCCCATGCGGTGGCGGGGTCTGAATTGGCGATGCTGTTGATGGCCGACGACATCGCATTCTGCCGTGCGTTGCCGGGCAGCCCCGCGGCCCACGCCAGCGCGGCATCCGGGTCGGTCTGCGCCCAGTTGTTGGCAATCTGGCCCGCGATGCCCGCGTAGGTGTTCTGCGCGTTTTGCGCGCCGGGGTCAAAGGTGATGCTCTGCAGTTTCGTCGCGGCGAGTTGCGGGTCCACCTGCGACAACTGGCTCATGACACTCTGGATGGCGTTGTTGCGCGTCGCCGGCGTCACGTCGCCGAGGTTGTTCAGCCAGTTGAGCGCGCCATCCATGTCCTGCCGCGCCATCGAAGTGGCCACTTGGTTGATAAGATTGGTGCGGTTCGGGCTGTCGGGCAGCGAGGTCACGTATTGCGCGCCCGCCGCCGGGTCGGCGTTGATGAGCTGGCGCACCGCGATGCCCGTCGCCGTGGTCAAATCGTTGCCGCTGAGATTGCTCTTCGCCCAGTTCAGCGCCGCCTCCGGGTCCGATTGTGACCAACTGTTGATGGTCTGGAACACCATGTTGTTGTGATTCGCCGCATCGGGCAGATTCTGGATGACGTTGAGCGCGCTCAACGGGTCAATCTGCGCAATGTTGTTGATCACCTGATTGAGCGCCATCGTCTGCGTCGTGCCGGTGGTGTTGCCCTGCGCCCACTTCAGCGCGGCGGCCGGGTCGGCGTCCACCCAGTGGCTCAGCACGTCGTTCATCGCCTGATTGCGCTGGTTGATGTCCGGAATCAGCTTCAAGTCATTGGCCGCGCCCGCCGGGTCGTTGCCCGACATATGGCGAACCGCGTTGTATAGCGCGGTGTTGCGGTCGGCCGGGTTGGCGAGGCCCTGCGCCCAGGACATCGCGCCCTGCGGGTCGTTGTCGGCCCAGTCGCACGCGATGCAGGTCAACGCGCGCTCGCGCAGCGAGCCCAGCGGCACCTGGCTCAACGCGTCCACCGCCGCGTGCGGGTCCTGCAGGGTCAGCCGCGAGAAAATCAGGTTCAAGGCCTGCGAATTCGCCTGCGCCGCGGGCGACAGGGTCTGAAACAAAGTTAGTGCGCCCTTGGGGTCCTGCTCGGACATCGTTTGCAGAATGGTGTCGGCGAGATTGTTGCGCGTATTGAGATTGTCCACGGACGACAGCGCGGCAAACGCCCCCGCCGGGTCGCGTTGTGCCCAGCCTTGATAAATCGCGCTCAGCGCGCCATTTAATTGCGTGCCGAGTCCCAGGGCTTTTGCGGCATCCACCGCCGCCTGCGGATTGTCGGACTGGCCCCACGCCTGCAACACCGCGCGGAGGCCCTGTTGCCGGAATGACGCCAGGTCGAGCGCTT
This sequence comes from Opitutales bacterium, assembly GCA_035546135.1. GTDB lineage: Bacteria > Verrucomicrobiota > Verrucomicrobiia > Opitutales > JABDGR01 > JABDGR01. The sequence continues at coordinate 2,929 of DASZWY010000111.1, read as the reverse complement.
GCGCCGCCGCCAGCGCCGAGGCCGGGTCGTGCCCCGCCCAGGTCGCGAGCACCTGGGTCAACGCGCTCGAGTCCTTGTCGTAGCGCTTCGTCGCCGCCGTGCGGGCAAAGGCCAGCGCCGCCGCCGGGTCGAGCGCCGCCCATTTTGCATAGGCGAGACTCAGCAAACTGCTCCGCGCGTCGCCCTCCGTGCAAAAACGCGCTTCGTCAATCAACCGGCCCAGTTGGTCGGGCGGCGTGTCATTCACCAGCCCCGCGATGGCCAGCTCGCGCTGCCCGCCACGGTTGGTCGCCAAAATTTTCCCCAGCGCTGATTGCGCCGACCACGGCACCAGTTGCGGTTCGGTGTCCTTGCCCTGCACGGCGGCGTGGCTGGCCGAAAACGCGGTGGGGGTCTTGATGTCGGACGCGGTCCCCCCGGTTCCATGCGGTCGGACGGCATTCCGGGCCGTCTTGGCCGGCCCGCCCAGCCAATACGTTTGCACGGCCCAGCCGATGGCGAAGGCGAGCAAGAGCGGCAGCCAGGTACGGAACAGGTTTTTGATCACAGCACAGGTATATTAAAACGTTTCAGGCCAAATGTTTCATGCAAAGTTGGGGAAAATGGCCGTTTCCCGCCAATTCTGACCGCCCCCCACCCATGCGGGAAGATTAAAACAACCCTTCCCGCGGGCGTGGGCCGGGCGGCTTCATAAGATAGTCTCCGCCAAACCACCAAATCGGACAAAAAATGTCCGGCATGACGCATACCCGATCATGGGCCGATGCGCTCGGATTATGTCGTGAATTCACCTGCCCCGGCCTCGAACGATTATTCCTCACCTCGTAAAATTAGTGCAACACCTTCGTTACAATAAGGTGCCAAAACACTTGTAACATTCGATAACTCATTTGCCACTAGGGGTTTATTAGTGGTTTTACCGGGCTTGTGTCATCTGATATAATACCGCGCATCGCCGGGCATTGTTACGGAGGGCGCTCCCGCCAGCCGCCGCAAACCGGCCCCACGGCTCATTCATGAAAACCACTCCCTCCAAAAAAATTCTCGTCGTTGATGACGAACACGACGTCACCGAGCTGCTTGCCTACAAATTCAAACAGGAGGGCTACGAGACCCAGGTCATCAACGATCCTTTGCTCATCATGGGCAAAGCCCGCCAATTTCAGCCCGACCTCGTCATCCTCGACATCATGATGCCCGAGCTCAACGGCCTGCAGGTCTGCCGCATGCTGCGCGCCGACACGCAGATGAAAAACATCCCCATCATCTTTCTCACCGCCCGCGGCGAAGCCGAGGACCGCGTCAAGGGCTTCGAAACCGGCGCCGACGACTACATGCCGAAACCCTTCGACACGCGCGAACTCCTCCTGCGGGTGCAGGCCATCTTCAAGCGCCTCGCCCAGCCCAATGGCGCCGTGCCGCCCGAGAAAATCCTCCAGCTCGGCAAAATCGTCCTCGACGTGGAAAAGCACCAGCTCACCGTCCGCGGCCAGGACGTCGAGCTCACCGCCACCGAATTCCGCCTGCTGCGCCTGCTCATCGAGCGCAAGGGCCGTGTCCAAAGCCGCGAACACCTTCTCGTCAACGTCTGGAATTACGAGGCCGACATCGAGACCCGCACCGTCGACACCCACATCCGCCGCCTGCGCGAAAAACTTGGCCCCGAGGCCGACCTCATCGAGACCGTCCGCGGCGTCGGCTACCGGGCGGTGGATGCGTGATTTAAAGTGCTTTCGTTTTTAGTGCTTAGTTCTTAGTTTGTCTGCGTTCCCGCCGATGGCTAGAACGGGAAAAGCCTGGAACTCGCAACACTGCCATGTGGTTTGCCGCCGTCTTCTTCGCCTTGCTTGCGCTGTTCCTGGCGTGGCGGCTGACGGAATTGCGCCGGCGCCTGGACGACCTGGCCACCGAGGCCGAGACCCGCACGCGCAATTTCCTCCGCGGGGACGACAGTCTCGCCCAGCGTTACCACCTCGACCGCCTCCGCCGCGCCGTCAGCGAGCTCGCCAGCGCCCACGCGCAATTAAGCCGCCAGGAAAAAGGCCACCTCGCCCAAATCCGCGCCACGCTCGACAACATCAAGGAGGCCGTGCTCCTCGTGGACAGCGACCAGCGCGTCGCCCTCGCCAACGCCGCCGCCGCCGAGCTCCTCGGCCCGGAAAAAGTGGCCGCCGGCGCCCGCCTCGAGTCCGCCCTGCGCGGCAGCGGCGTGCTCAATTACGTGTACCGCACCCTGCGCGGCGAAAGCCCGCCCCGCGCCGAATACCCGCTCCCCCTCGCGCGCGACCACACCCGCTGGATCGAAATTTCCGGCGCCCCCCTCGCCGCCAGCGCCGCCGATGACGGCCGCCGCCTCTGCCTCTTCGTCCTGCACGACATCACCCGCCTCAAGGAGCTCGAAAACATCCGCAAGGAATTTGTCGCCAACGTCTCGCACGAGCTGCGCACCCCGCTCACCGTCATCAAGGGCTTTGCCGAGACCCTCATCGAGGACGACGACCGCCTCTCCCAGGCCGACCGCCTGCGCTTCCTCGAAAAAATCCGCCGCCAGACCCGCCGCCTCGTCGAGCTCGTCAACGACCTCCTCACCCTCTCCCGCCTCGAAAGCGGCTCGCCCCGCCTCGAGCTCAAGCCCCAGTCCCTCCGCGCCATTATTGACGAAACCGCCGCCGACTACGCCGAGCGCTTTCGCGAAGCCCATGTCGCCCTCGAGCTCGATCTGCGCCATCACACCGACATCCTCCCGCTCGACGCCCTCAAGATGTCGCAGGTCTTTCACAACCTCATCGACAACTGCTTCCGCTACGCCAAGGGCTTCACCCGCGTGCGCATCCTCACCCGCGAGGAGGACGACTGCCTGCGCCTCACCATCGAGGACAACGGCTGCGGCATCCCCGCCGCCGACGTGCCCCACGTCTTCGAGCGCTTT
>DASZWY010000110.1:0-7391 GCA_035546135.1 Opitutales bacterium | reverse complement strand
GCGGGAGAGGTCGCGCAACCCGCCAGCAAACCCGCCAGCAGCAGCGCGAGGACGGCGTTGGCCAAGGCGGGCATGGGAAAAATCTTCAGCGCTTGACCCACGGTTTTTTCTCCGGCACCGGCAGGCCGAGGACTTCGAGCGCGGTGCGGAAATGCATCTTGGCGTATTTGCCGAGGGCGTCGGGGCCGAATTTTTCGACGAGGTGCTTGGCAGCGGCCTTGGCCTGGGCGCCGGAGCCTTTGGGCAATTCGTCGCCGGCCTGGACGGAAAGCTCGTGAAGCTGGCGCACGAATTCCGCGCGCGCGACGATGGAGGCGGCGGCGACGACGGGGTCGGACTCGGCCTTGGTGCGCATGCGCAGCTCGAAGCCCTTGGGCACATTGCGGAGGCTGCGCTGGACGAGCGGCTGCTTGGTGAACTGGTCGAGAAGGCCCCAGGGGACGGGATGCTGTTCGAGCGCCGCCTCGAGCGAGCGAGCGTGATACCAAGCGAGGAGGCGGTTCAAGTTGGAGCCGAATTTGTGGTAAAGCTCGTTGTATTTCGCCATGTTGAGCGCCATCGTGCGCACGGCGACGCCGCGGGTGGCGCGGATTTGCTTGTCGAGCCGCAGGACCACGGAGTCGGAAGTGATGGCCTTGCTATCCTTGACGCCGGCGTCCATCCACATGCGCGCGATGCCCGGCTCGCTGACGACGACGCAGGCGGAGACGAGCGGGCCGAAGAGGTCGCCCTTGCCGCTTTCGTCGAGGCCGGCGTGCGGTTCGAACCAGTCGGGGTGATGGACCTCGTCAAAACCCAGGCGCGCGTCCTTCGTGATTTCGCTTTCGAGGACGTAGGTGACGAAGTCCTCGGTTTTTTTGCCGGCGATGACGCACTTGCCCGAAGTGTAGCAGACGACGTTGACGCCGTCGCCCCGGAAGGCGAAGCGGGCGTGGTCCACCGGGAAGAACGTCCAGAGGCGGTGGTCGCACCAGGCCTTGAGCTTGACGGCCTGTTCTTCGGTGAGCGTGAGGGTGTAGGAGGTGCGGCGCGTCTTTTTATCGTCGCCGTCGCCTGCATTTCGCCTAGGTAACATGCCACTGTTATGCGGAAAGCGGCGCAAAACTCAACCCCCCAACGCACCTGGCCGGAAGCGGCGCCCATGCGGGCGGCGTTGGGGGCGTGGTATGCGGCACACCGGCGGCGGCTGCCCTGGCGCGAACAGCCCAGCTTATACAAGACGGTGGTGTCGGAATTCATGCTCCAGCAGACGCAGGTGGAAACGGTGCTCCCCTACTTCGAGCGCTGGCTGAAAAGATTTCCGGACTTCCCCACCCTGGCCAAGGCCCGCGAGTCGCAGGTATTGAAAATGTGGGAGGGGCTGGGGTATTATCGCCGGGCACGGCTGTTGCAGGCGCTGGCGCGGGAGTTGGTGAAAATGCCCGCGCCGCCGAAGGAAACCGCCGCGTGGCTGAAGCTGCCCGGAGTCGGCCCCTACACAGCGGCGGCCATTACGAGCATCGCCTTTGGCGCGCCCGCGGCGGTGGTGGACGGCAACGTAGTGCGGGTGCTGGCGCGGCTGCGAGGGGAGGGACGGGAATTTGCGGATGGGATGACGGCGGTGAAATTTTTCACGCCCGCGGCGGATGCGCTGCTTGATGCGGCAAACCCGGGCGACCACAACCAGGCGATGATGGAACTCGGCGCGACGGTCTGCACCCGGCGCAATCCGACGTGCCTGATTTGCCCACTGCTGACCTGGTGCGCCGCGGCCCAGAGCGGGAATCCAGAAGCACTGCCGCGATTGGCGGCGAAGAAGACGGAGCGGGTTGAGATCGCCCGCTTGTGGATTGAGCACGACGGCGCCCTGCTGCTGCATCGCAAGCCAGCCGGGGCGAAACGCCTGGCGCACTTATGCGAACTGCCGGAAGCAGGAATGCTGCCGGGCGCGAAAATTGAAAAAATGCCACTGGCGGTAAAACGGCGGACCATTGTGAACCATCTCTACCTCGAGAGCATTCACCGCGCAACGCTGCCGGCGAGTATCGGGAAAATTTTACCCAAAGAATTTTTATGGGCCTCGCCGGCCCAACTGCAAAGACTCACGCTTTCCGGCCCGCACCGCAAATGGGTGGCGGAATTGCGCAGGGACAGGGCCTTCAGGGCCAACCATCCGGATAAATAGGTATAAGTTAAAGCAGGTTAAATTACTCATTTTTGAACAAGACATCGCCCAGGTGGCCTTTATCATTTGCACGGCAAAGAAAATGGGGCCACGTTGCGCGCACCGGCGGGCCGCCCGCTCAGGCAGCGCCGCCGGCAACCCACCCCCAACTGTGCTGTACTTATGAACTATCCTCCCCTGTTTGCAACCCGATGGAACCTGCCGCGCCGGATGGCCGTCGGCGCGCTCGGCCTCACCCTGCTGCTCGCCCCCGCGGCGTTTGGCGCCTTCGGCGTCACCAGCAGCGGCGGCTTCTACACCGTGGACAGCGGCGCCGGCCTGGTCATCAAGATCAAGCAATCCAATGGCGACATGACCTCGGTGAAATACAACGGCACCGAATTGAATGACCAGTCGAAGGCCTCGGGCATCGCCTCGGGGCTCGGCACGGCCACGGTCAGCTCAACCATCTCGGGTGGCAATGTGGCCATTATCAAGTGCCAGACCAGCTCGTCGAACAGCGTGGTTGCCAACCTGACGCATTACTACATCGTGCGCAGCGGCTTCAACAACATCTACATGGCCACGTATGCATCGGCGGAACCGGCGGTGGGCGAATTGCGCTATATTTTCCGCGGGCAATTCAACGTGCTGCCCAACGGACCCGCGCATTCAAACAACAACGGCAACACCGGCGCCATTGAAAGCTCGGACGTCTTCGGCCACTCCGACGGGACGACGACCTCGAAATACTATGGAAACGAAGCGGCCATGAGTTTGACGGTGAAGGGCGCCACCGGCAGCGGCGTCGGCGTGTTCACGGCGTTCGGCAACCGCGAGAGCAGTTCCGGCGGGCCGTTTTTCCACGACATCGAGAACCAGGGCGACGGCTCCGGCAGCGACCAGGAAATCTACAACTACATGAATTCCGGCCACAACCAGACCGAGGCCTACCGGCTGAACGTGCTGCACGGGCCGTATGCGTTCTGCGTGACGAATGGAAGCACGCCGAGCGTGCCGGACTTCTCGTTCATGGATGCGCTGGGGCTGACGGGCTACGTCGCCAGCAGCGGCCGCGGACGCGTGGTTGTCAACGGCCTCTCGGGCATGAACACGGCCTTTCCGTACACCGTCGCATTCACCAACACCGCCGCCCAATATTGGGTGGCGGCCAATCCGAGCAACGGCAGCTGCGAATGCTTCAACATGAAGCCGGGCACGTACACCCTGAACGTTTTCAAAGGAGAATTGATTGTGCAGTCGGTGAGCAATGTCGCGGTCACCGCCGGCAACGCCACGACCGAGCATACCATCACCATCACCGGCGACCCGAGCACGACGTCCACCCTCTGGCGCATCGGCGACTGGGACGGCACGCCGAAGGAGTTCCTGAACGGGAACAACATCAACATCATGCATCCCTCGGACGTGCGCGAGAGCAACTGGGGCCCGGTGACCTTCACCGTCGGCAGCAACACGACGGGGCAGTTTCCCGCGATTCAATTCCGCGGCGACAACAGCCCGACGACGATCAAGTTCAACCTGACCTCCACCCAGGCGGCCTCGGCGCACACGATGAAGATTGGCATCACCTGCGCCTACAACAACGGGCGGCCCTCGGTAACGGTGAACGGTCATGCGACCACGAACCCCGGAGCCTCGAGCCAGCCGAGTTCGCGCAGCTTCACCATCGGGACGTATCGCGGCAACAACGCGACGTTCACGTATTCGATTCCCGCGAGCGATTTTGTGACCGGCACCAACACACTCACGATTACGCCGATCAGCGGCTCGGGCGACCTGAGCCCCTGGCTAAGCGCCGGCTGGGCGTATGACTGCGTTGAATTGGACAACTAAGACCGCCATGTTTCGGCGCGACCGAAAGAAAGCCTCGGTTGCCGCCTGCGCCTTAATCGTCGCGGGCGGGGCCGCGCTCTGGCTGGGCTTCAGCCTGGCCGAGCCGGCTCCGTCTGCGGCGAAAAAGGCCGGTAGGCGGCGAGTGGTTTGGCGCGCGCCACAACGTTCCATTCCGGGACCGACGGCGGACGAACTGCTTGCCTTCAAGCCTCCACCTGGACATGGCTATTCCCTGGAGTCGGATGCCGGAGTGCGAAAGGTGGTCGAGCATCTGCTGGCGCGCACGCCCGAGGATGCTTTGCGTTGGGCGGATGCGGCCCGCAACCCCGCATGGCGCGGATTGCTTCAGCAAATGGTCGTGCAAGAGTGGGCGGAAAAGGACCCCGAGGCGGCACTGGGCTGGGCGTTGGAGCAGGAAGGTCCGGGGCACCGGCAATTGATGGACGCGGCGTTGCTGGGCTTGGCGACCCAGCCGCAATTAGCGGTGGAACTGGGCCGGGATTTGCTGGCGAGAACACCGGAGGCCGCCGCGGAGTTTGGCACGGTGCTGGTGGGCGCATTGGTTCGGAATGGGCAGTTTGGCGCCGCAACGGAATTGGCCGCGGCGGGGCCGGATGAACTGCGGAGCGAGTGGATGACCCTGACGTATACGAATTGGGCGCAAAAGCAACCTGCGGAAGCCACACAGGCGCTGAACGCCATCGAAGACCCGGAACTTTATGCCGCGCTTTATCCGGCGGTCATCACGGCCTGGGCGCAGACCCAGCCCGCCAGCCTCGCCGATTACGCGCGGACACTGCCGCCCGGGGACGGCCGCGCGTGCGCAATGGAGGCGGCCCTGGATAATTGGAGCCGGCAGGACCCTGCCGGCCTCGCCAATTGGCTGGCGGCGCAACGGGCCTCACCGGAATTTGACGCGGGGGCCGCGATTTTCCTGGCCCGCACGGACCGCGCCGACCGCACCACGGCTACCGCGCTGAACTGGGCCGAGAGCATCGGCAACGATTCGCAGCGGTTTGCGGCGCTCGCGCGGGTGACGTGGGAATGGGCGCAACAAGACCCGATGGCGGCGCAACGCTACGTCGCAAATTCCCCCTGGTTGAACAATGCGCAGCGCGGCTGGCTGCTCGACACGCTTAATGCGCGGTAGCGACGGCGCGGGGACTGCCCGGCTGGCCGATATCGGCGAGAAGCTTTTTGAACCAGGGCAGCGTGATGTCGAACGGCTTGCCGCCCTTGATGCGGGTGAACTCAATGGCGCGCAACTGGCCCTGGCGGTCTTCGTCGTGGCCGACGACACCGGAGACGCGGTCGAGCGCGCATTGGACGGCGATTTGCGCGCAGCTTTTGATGAGCGCGATGTCCTCGGCGTTGGCGGCGGAGGCGCGCGCGAAGTAGCCGCTTTTTTGCACAAGGGTTTTTTCCGCGCCAATCATCGCGGCGAATTGTTTGCCGAACCACGCGCCGGGGTTGACGGCGTCGAGCTTGACGTGGCCGAAGGCGTCGCGCGGGACCGTCTCGCCCTTGGATTCCATTTCCTTGACGATGCTGTCCACACCCGCGCCTTCGGAGACAAAAATATTCACGCAATCCTGCTCGTCCATAAGTTTGCGCAGGCGCGCCGCCTCGGCGGCGATATCAAGCTGCATCTCGGGGAGATAAACCCCGTGGACCTCGTGGACGGCACGCGAGAGGCCGAGTTCGGGGAGGAACTGGCGGGTGTCCAGCCAGTCGCGGTAATCGCGGGCGGTGGCGGCGGTGAGCCAGCCGCAACCGCGGCCCATGACTTCGTGGACGATGAGCATGCGCGGGTTGGCGCCGTGCTCGGCGACGACGTGCTGGAAAAAGAGCGCGCCGTTTTCCGCGGCGGTGGAGGCGCCGAGGCTTTGCACGATGGGATACACGTCGTTGTCCACCGTTTTGGGCAGGCCGATGACGGTGAGGTCGTAATTATTTTTGGCGAGAAAGGCGGCGAGGTCGGCGGCAGCGGTGTTGGTGTCGTCGCCCCCAATGGTGTGCAGAACCTCGACGCCGTCTTTCACCAATTGGTCGGCGGCGACTTTTTGCGGATCCTGGCCTTCCTTGACGAGGCCGCGCTTGAGGCAGTCCTTGACGTTGGTGAGCTTGACGCGGCTGTTGCCGATGGGGCTGCCGCCGTAAAGGTGGAGAATGTGCGCGTGGTTGCGGACCTTGGGCGTGACGGGCCAGCTTTTGCCCTGGAGGAGGCCCTTATAGCCGCCGAGGTAGCAGATGATGTCAATCTCGGGCGCGACTTGCGAGTAGCGCTCGATGAGCGCGCCAATGGCGGAGGAAAGGCACGGAGCGAGGCCGCCCGCGGTCAGGATGCCGACTTTTTTGGGACGATGCATGACGGGGACAAGCAAAGCGGAGCCGTGGAGCGAGACAAACCCAAAAGCACGAACCCGGCCAAGTCTGGAGCACCTGGGTCTTGCTTAGTTGGAGGAATTCCTTATCCTTTAACCATGTCGGTTAAAGAACAACTTTTGGAAGCCGTGCAAAATTTGCCGGCCAACGCCACGTGGGAAGATGCGGCGGAGCAGTTGCGATTTTTACAGGCGATTGACACGGGAATGCAACAGGCGGAGGCAGGCCGCGCCATGCCACATGAACAAGTCAAAGCCGAGTTGGAGCAATGGCTTTTGTAATTCTTTGGACGGAATTGGCCCGAAACGATTTGCGTGCAATCGTCGAGTATATTGCCAAAGACAATCCTCCAGCGGCGCGAAAAACCGGCTTTCGGCTAATCGCAATTGTCGAGTCTCTGGCTGAATTCCCCAAACAAACCCGCATGGTGCCTGAATATGGCCAGCCACACTTACGTGAGGCTATTGCGGGAAACTATCGCCTTGTGATCCGTATCCAAGAGGGGGGCAAACACCTTAACTATGGTAAGAATATGGCATGCTGCCAGAGGACATCCAGAAGTGCCGGCTTCGCCTTGAGACTCTAGGTATGCCGGACGGTGACAAGGGTGATGTCGTCGCGGGGGGTGCCGGTGCCGGCGAAGCTTTCGACGCTGGCGAGGATGCCCTGATTCATCTCCTGGGGCGAGTGCTGGTGGAGGTATTTAAGGGCGTCGCCCAGGCGAGCGGTGGTGAATTCGGAGCCGTCAGCGCTCATGGCCTCGGTGACGCCGTCGGTGTAGAGCACAAAAACATCGCCGTTGTGGAAGGGCACGCTTTTGTCCTGAATGACGCGGTCAAAAATTTCCGGCGTGACCATGCCGACCGCCATGCCCTCGGAGCCAATCTCATCGACGCGCAAATGGCCGGTGGCGGCATCGCGGCGCAGGAGCAGGGGCAGTTCGTGGCCGGCGCGGGCCAGGGTGATTTGGTCGAGCGCGGTGTCGATGATGGCGTAGACAATGGTG
>DASZWY010000109.1:0-3496 GCA_035546135.1 Opitutales bacterium | reverse complement strand
GAAGGTGCAGCGCACGGCGGACGTGACGGCGCTGACGCCGGTGAAACTGCTGTCGCTGGACTGGAAGTCGCTGGTGGAGTTGCAGCGCTTGAGCCCGTATCTGGCGGCGCGGCTGAATTTAAATCTGGCGAAAATCCTGGGTGTGCGGCTGGCGGACATGCTGCGCAAGGCCTCGCAGCACCCGTTTCCGCAAAAGAGCACGTCGGTGCCGTGGGACAAGGAGACGAAGCCACCCGCCGCGGGCGCTTGAGCAAAAGCCCTGGAGCCGCCCACTTAGGGATCGCATGGATTGGCCAATAAATGCAATTATTTAGTTGTTGCAATAATAAATATAATGCGAATATTTCGCGTTAATCTCACCATGACTACCACTACCTCCTTGAAAATTGCCGCCGGGCTGCTGGGCGCCGTCCTCGCCCTTCCGTTCCTCCGCGCCGCCGATGCGCCGGAAGCCACCGCCAACTCCACCGCCGCGACCAACACCGCGGTGAGTCCAGCCGAGTTGGGCAATCTCACGGTGGTTGGCAAGCTCGAGGACGCGCGCCGGCAGATCGTGCCCGAACTCGGGGCCACGGCCTACACGGTGACCCGGCAGCAGATTGAGCAACAACCGCAGGGGGAAGACGCGCCGTTCAATCAAATCCTGCTGCGCACGCCGGGCATGGCCCAGGATTCGCTGGGGCAGCTCCACCTGCGCGGCGAACACGCGAATCTGCAATACCGCATCAACGACGTGCTGCTGCCGGAAGGCATCACCGGCTTTGGCGCCGAACTGGATCCCCGGTTCGTGGACAGCCTGCAGCTCATCACCGGGTCGTTGCCGGCCCAATATGGCTTTCGCACCGCGGGGATCGTGGACATCCAGACCAAGAGCGGGGCGTTCGCCAACGGCGGCGAGACCGGCGTTTACGGCGGCAGTTATGACACGGTGCGCCCCAGTGTGGAATACGGCGGCGCCAATGGGAAGCTGAACTACTACTTTGACGCCAGCTACGACCACAATGCCCTCGGCATCGAGAATCCGACGCCCGCATCGACAGCGCTGCACGACGTCACCAATCAATACCGCTTGTTTTCCTACACTTCCTACGTCTTGAGCGACACGGCCCAAATAAGCGCGATGGCGGGAGCGTCGTACGCGCAATTTCAAATCCCCAACAGCCCCGGGCAGGCTGGCGGCACCGCGCCCGACGGCACGCCCTGGGCGCCGGGGAGTTTTAATTCCGCCGATTTGGATGAAAACCAAAAGGAACAGAATTATTATGCCATCGCCGCCTACCAGAAATCCACCGGCGACGTGGACTTCCAACTGGCGGCGTTTGGACGGTTCAGCGGCGTGCACTTCACCCCCGATCCGACGGGCGACCTGTTCTTTAACGGCGTGGCGAGCGACGTGAACCGCCGGCTTTACTCGACCGGCCTGCAAGGCGACTTGAGCGATCGCCTGAACGACGCCCATACGTTGCGCGCCGGAGCGATGGTGCTCGAGCAAATCGCGCCGACGGATTCAGCGACGACGGTCTTTAACCTCGTGGATACGACGCCGGGCGATGACTCGACGGCGACGCCGGTGGGCGCACCCTACACCGTCAACCAAAAAAACACCGTGGACGCGCAATTCTACGGGCTGTATGCGCAGGATGAATGGAAAATTTCCCGGCAACTGACGGTGAACTACGGCGCGCGGTTCGACATCTACGAGTCGTCCACCGACCACGAATACCAGATCAGCCCGCGCATCAATGCCATCTACAAAATCAGCAGCGCCACCACGATCCACGCCGGTTACGCGCGCTATTTCACCCCGCCGCCGCTGGAGTCGGTGAACTCGGCAGACATCGCGGCGTTTGCCGGGCCGCCGGGGACGGACGGCACCTCCAACCTGCCGCCGGGCTCCTCGACGCAAAACGACCCGGTGAAGGCGGAACGCTCGCATTACTTCGACGCGGGGGTGACCCAGCAGCTCACGACGAACTGGTCGGCGGGGCTGGACGGCTATTACAAAATTGCGCGCAACCAGCTCGACGACGGCTTCTTTGGCCAGTCGCTGGTGCCCTCGGCGTTCAATTACGACCGGGGCGAAGTTTACGGCGTGGAACTGACCACGAATTACCGGGCGGGTGGTTTTTCGACGTATGCGAACGCGGCCTGGTCGGAGGCCCGGGGCAAAAAAATCACGTCGGCGCAATTCCTGTTCGACCCCGGCGACCTGGCCTACATCCAGAACCACTATGTGTTCCTGGACCATGACCAGACGGTGACGGCGACCGGCGGAGTCGCGTACACTTGGAAAAATCTGAACGGGGCCACGCGAGTGTACCTGGACGCGGTGTTCGGCAGCGGACTGCGCAAGGATGAGACTTTGCCCAATGGCTCGACCATTCCCAATGGCGCGAATGTGCCGAAGTATTGGACGTTCAGCATTGGGGCGGAACGGGAATTCCGCATCGGGGCTGGCCCCCAACTGAAACTGCGGGTGGATTTGGTGAATCTGCTCGACCGGGTATACCAGCTGCGGGACGGTTCGGGCATCGGAGTCAATGCCGCGCAATACGGCATGCGCTTCGGGGTGTTTGGCTCGCTAAGTTGCAATTGGTGAACAGCACCCTCATGGAAACGGCGGTGAAGCATCGTTTGACGGCCTATGCCACCGCCCTCACAGTGCACGCGGTGATTTTGACGAGCGTGCTGGCGGCCACTTCAACCAGCCCGGCACAACCGGAGCCGAAAAAATACGCGGCATTTAGACTCAGGCTTTGGCCGCCGCCGGCAAAGCCGACGATACCCGAGGCGCCATCGCCGCCAGCGCCATCGCCGCCGCCAAGGGCGCCGCCACCGCCCGTTCCGCCACCACCGCCGCCGCCAGAGCCATTGCCCCAAAGCGTGGAAGCACCGGCGCCCGCGGCATCCACGGTGACCACTCAGAGCATCTCGCCGATCCGGGCAGCGGAGCCGGTAACGCCGGTAACGGCGCAGACTGCGCCAGTCGAACCAGCCGCGCCGGTGACACCGCCCGCCGTCCCGCCCAATCCGGTGCTGGATGTCGGGCAGCCGTCGTATGCCTCCCGGGTTGAGCCAGAATATCCGGCCCAGGCGCGACGGCTGCATCAGCAAGGCACGGTTACACTGGCCTTGTTTATCGGGAAGGACGGCTCGCTGGAGAAAGTCGAAGTCAGCAAAAGCTCGGGCCATCCCCTGTTGGATGACGCGGCGGTGGAGGCAATGAAGGAGTCGCGTTTCCTGCCGGCTAACCAGGGAAATACGCCGGTGGCTTCGCGCGCCGAGGTGTCCATTACCTTCCGGCTGGAAGAATGAGCGAAACGGCGGAAGCGAAATTTACCCGGGACGGACAGGCGTCAACGCCTTGTGAACCGCGGTGCCGAGGGTGTGGATGGAATAGGGTTTGAGGAGCAGGTCGCGAAGGCCTTGCGTGCGGACGTGGTCGGCGGTGAGGTAGGCGCTGTAGCCGGTGGTGAGGATGACGGGCAAATCGGCG
>DASZWY010000108.1:0-6995 GCA_035546135.1 Opitutales bacterium | reverse complement strand
GTTTTATGGAAGTCCTCACCGCCGTCATTTGCGACAGTGCCGCTGATTACAACGGCAAGCTCTGCATTCTCGGCACGTTCGACACGATTTACGCCCACCGCTTCCCCGCCGTGCACCCGCATTGCGCCGTGGCGCTGCGCGTGGTGTTCCGCACGGCGGACCTGGGCGACCATCGCTTCCGCATCGCGTTCATTGACCCGGACGGGCGCAACGTGCTGCCGAAGGAGGGCGAGCCGCGCTTCGAGGTCAAGGTTACGGAGATTCCTGAAAAAGCCGCGTTCATCTCGCGCAACTTCGTCGTCAACATCCAGGGGCTGCCGCTGGAAAAGCCGTCGCTGTATTCCTTCGTCGTGCACATGGACGAGGCGGTCATGGCGAGCATCCCGCTGCAAGTCATCGGCGCCGCCGCGCCGGCGTGAGCCCGCTATTCCGCGTAAATCATCTTCACGGTCATGCCGCCGTCGCAGACGAAAGTCTGGCCGGTGATGAAGCCGCTGCGCGGGCCTTCGATTAAAAAGAGCGCAAGCTCGGCGATGTCCTCCGGACGGCCCACGCGACCCACCGGATGCTGGGCGTGTTTTTCCTTTTTTGCCGCGGCGGCGCTGACCGAGGCCGGGCGGATGTCGATCCAGCCCGGGCAAATCGCGTTGGCGCGAACGCGCGGGCCGAGGCTGACGGCCAGCGAGCGCGTCAGGCCGAGCAACCCGGCCTTGGTGGAGTTGTAGGCTTCGCCGTCCGGCTCGGCCTGCAGTGCGCGCGTGGAGGCAATGTTAACGATGACCCCGCCGCCGGACGCGCGCCAGAGATGCGGCATGGCATGCTTGGCACAAAGCATTGGACCGGTGAGGTTGACGGCCAGCTTGCGGTTCCATTCGGCCAGGGAAAGCTTTTCCAGCGGCGGATTACGCGGATTCGCGATGCCCGCGTTGTTCACCAGCGCGTCGAGCCGGCCAAATATTTTGATGATGCGTTTTACCGCCGCGGCCACCTGCGCCTCGCTGGCCACGTCGCAACGCACAAATTCCGCGCGGGCGCCGCCTTTTGCCGATCCGCGATTTAATTCGGCGGCGGTCTTTTTACCCTCCGCCGTGAGCACATCGGCGAGCACCACATTCCATCCCGCCGCCAGCAGCCGCGCCGCAATCCCCCGGCCGATGCCGCGCGCCGCGCCGGTGACGAATGCCGTCGGATGACCGCCTCGCTTCATGGACCCAACTTACCCCATTTTTGTGCCGACAAAAGTCTTATCTCAGGCCCGGCTTTTAACGATAGAAGAAATTCCGGCAGATTTGCCTCCGGGCGGGTTCTAGAGTATATAACACCCGCCCATGAGCGACGACGCCCAATTACTGTGCCAATATATTGAAGAAGGCTCCGAAGCCGCCTTCCGCGAGCTGGTCGAGCGGCACATCCAACTGGTCAGCTCGACCGCGCGGCGCGTGCTGGGCGGCGATGTCCACCTCGCCCAAGACGTGACCCAACTGGTCTTTACCGACTTGGCGCGCAAGGCCGGCTCGCTCCCCCCGGGCACCATCCTCGGCGGCTGGCTGCACCGCCACACTTGCTACACGGCGCTCAAGGCCATCCGCTCGGAAAGCCGGCGCCGCGCCCGCGAAAGGACTGCCATGGAAATCACTGCTCTCAACGAAAGCGACGCCCGCGACGCGCACTGGGCGCAACTCGCTCCGGTGCTCGACGACGCGCTTGGCCAGCTCGACGCCGAGGACCGCGACGCCATCGTGCTGCGCTATTTGCAACAGCGGGATATCCGCAGCATCGGCGTTGCCCTGGGCACGAGCGAAAACGCCGTGCAAAAACGCCTGGGCCGCGCGCTGGACAAACTCCACGCCATCCTGACCCGGCGCGGCGTGACCGTCTCGTCCGTCTTGCTCGCCACGGCGCTCGACGCCGGGGCGGCGACCGCGCCGGTGTCGGCGGGCTTGGCCGCCACCGTGTCCACGGCGGCGCTCAGCAGCGCCGCCGCCACCTCAACGACCTTAACCCTCACCACCCTCACCACCATGATCTCCTCGAAAATTGTCGCGGGCCTCGCCGCCGCCATTGTCATTGCCGGTAGCGCCACCTACCTGCTCACCCGTCCGCAGTCCGCACCCGCAACCGCGCCGGTGTCGGCGGCCGTGTCCAAGGCGCCAATTTCATCCAGCGCCACGCCGGCGCCGGCCACTGTCGCTTCGTCGAAAGTCGAAGCACCCAAAGTGGCCGCTGTTCCCGCTGGCGGAAGCGCCGAGCCTGCGGACGTCGCTGACGTGACCAGCGATCCATTTGGGCCGGCCACTGGCAAAGTGGCTGGCGGTCAACTGAGTTTTGCCTCCTCCATGCCTGGCACCGTTACGATCAACGGCAGCAGCGGCCGCCGGGTCGCCCCCGGTGTGGGCACAATGCGGGGCCAAGTCGTCGCCGGCGCCAATGCCATGAATGGGGCGTTCACCATCCTCAATTCCGGCAACTTGGGAGATCCGACCTCTTCCGTGGTTAATGCTGATGGCACCATGACGAATACCTATCTGGGGCCCAATGGCGAAACCATCACCCTGACCCAGTCACCCGACGGCAAGGCGATGATGATGTCGACCAAGATGCCGGCGGCTCATTTTGATTCGTCCGGTGCACCGGGTGTCGTTGTCACCAGCCAGGGCGTTACCACCTCCGCTGACGGGCAGGGCGCCACGGTTTCCTCCAACGACCAGAGCGTCATGATTATTAACCACAACCCGTAAATTCATCCCGATGCCAAGCAAGGCTGCTGGCGCAGGGGGCGGCGGTGGGGGTTGAACTCGGCGCAATTATCTGCAATAGAAGGGAAATGCGTTACCTTGCCCTTTGCGGAGTTCTCCTCTTCGCCCCCGTGGCCGCGTCCGCCGCCGAGCCGGCGATGACGACCATCACCTGGAACAATCCGCTGGTGGAACAGCGCGCCGACGCGCAAATCGCGTATCAGGCCGACGGCAATTACTACTTCACGGCGACGGTGCCGGAATACGACCGCATCGAGCTGCGCCGCGCGCCGTCGCTCGAGGGTCTGCGCACCGCCGAGCCGAAGGTCATCTGGCGCAAGCACGATACCGGCATCATGGCCTCGCACATCTGGGCGCCCGAGCTGCACCACATCGACGGCAAGTGGTATGTCTATTTCGCCGCGGGAGGGCAACCCAACGTCTGGGACATCCGCCTGTACGTGCTGGAAAATTCCTCGCCCGACCCGTTCCAGGGCGAATGGGTGGAAAAGGGCGAAATCAAAACGAAGTGGGAGTCCTTCGCGCTCGACGCCACGACGTTTGCATGGAAGGGCGTGCGCTATTTGGTGTGGGCGCAAAAGGACCCGGCCTTCCCGCGCGTGAACTCGAACCTCTACATCGCGAAGATGGACACGCCGTGGTCCATCACCGGCGAACAGGTGATGATTTCCAAGCCCGACCTGCCGTGGGAGCAAATCGGCTACCAGGTCAACGAAGGCCCGGCGGTGCTCATCCGCCACGGGCGCGTGTTCCTCACCTACTCCGCCAGCGCCACGGATTTCAATTACTGCCTCGGCATGCTCACGGCCAAGGACGACGCCGACTTGCTCGACTCGCAGTCGTGGACGAAATCGCCGCGGCCGGTGTTTGCGACGTGGACGGTCAACGGCATCTACGGCCCGGGGCACAACAGCTTCACCACCACGCCCGACGGCAAGACGGACATTCTCGTTTACCACGCGCGCACTTACCGCGACATCAAAGGCGACCCGCTGAACGACCCCAACCGCGGCGAACGCGCGCAGGTCATCCTTTACCACCCGGACGGCACGCCGGACTTTGGCGTTCCGGTCGCCGACGGCCCGGTGACCATCCAGACTTATGCGACCGCCCCGGTCTCGATGCCGTCCGCCACCACCACGGCGACAAACTCAAACACCGGCGGCCAGACGGTCGTGTATGTGCCGGTGCGGGTAGTTGCGCCGGAAGTCAGCGTCTTCGGCCTAGTCTACCATCCTGGCACCGTGGCGATTCCCGCGAACCGCACCCTGACGCTCGCCGACGCCATTAAGCAATGCGGCGGTCTCAACCCCAATGCCGACCGCTACATCGACATCCGCCGCCTCGACAGCGCGGGCGGCACGATCGAACTCAAGGACGTGGACCTCTCCGGCGCGCTGACCGACCCGAAAAAGGACATCGCCCTGCAAGCCGGCGACAAGATTTTCGTGACTCCCTCGGTCAACAGCAGCTCGTTCAAGCGGCCGTAGATCACCGCCAGTTCGCCGCGATTTCGCTTTAGAAAAAACTGAAGGGCGACTTGGCGGCCTTGGGCGCGATGTCCTCATAACGCTCGGTCACGCGGATTTCATCGAGGGAAAAGGTGCCCTGGGTGTAAATCAGCAGGCGCGGCACGCCGCTGCCAAAATAGGTGCGGGATATTCCCTTGGCTGGCTCGGTGGCGCCGGGGTTCACATACATGGTGTAGGTGTCCTGGCCGCGGTCGAAATCCGCCCGGATGACGATTAGCGCGGTCTCGCCGATTTTGGCCTCCACACCCGTGGTTTCCTGAAGCGCGCCACCGCGCATCTCCATCACATACTGATCTGGATGGTCGCGGCCGGGCTTGCTAAAAAACAATTCATTGCCGGAGCCGTAATCAAGGATGATGCCATAGTAAATCGGGTAGCCCGCGCTGAGGAAGCCTGGCGGCAGGCTCTCGGGCCGAATCAGGAAGGAAATATACCGCGTGCCCTTGGCGGGCTTGAACAACGGTCCAAAATCACGCACCACGCCCTGCTGGTTGATCGTTCGGCACACCAGCCGGTTGCCGCTGGAGACAATTCCGGGATAAGTCAGCGACCCTTCCCCAATCACCAAATCGTTGGCGTCTGAAACACCGAATCCGCCCATCGTCCACGCGCCCGCAAAGCCCGTGCCGCCCTTCTGCCCTTCCAGCTTTTTGCCCGCCGGGTAGTCGAAACCTTCATAGGCGATGGGCGGCGGCTTCGTGTCCGCCGGAGCGCAACCTGCCGCCACCATCGCCATCATTAACAGCACACCGGCCAGCCATCGCGATGCGGGGTCCATCGCGATTCATTGTGCGAGTGTCCCAGGACGTGTCAATCGCACCATCCCGGGGCGCTCCTTCCCGCTGATGCAGCACGGTGCTTGAGCCCGCACTTCTTTGCCGCCTCCAACCCCGAGCGCGGGCTGAAGCACCGCGCTACGAAAATCGGCCCTAAGCGCTCCGCTACCCTACTCCACGTTCTGTACCTGCTCGCGGATGCGCTCAAGTTCGTTCTTGGCGTCGAGGACGCGGCGGGTGATGTCGAGATGTTGGGCCTTGCTGCCGACGGTGTTGAACTCGCGGTGGATTTCCTGGCAGAGAAAATCCAGCTTGCGCCCGGCGGGGGCGTCGTCGGCGAGAATTTTTTCAAATTGCGCGAAATGGCTGGCGAGGCGCGTGAGCTCCTCGGTGATGTCGCAGCGGTCGGCAAACAATGCAATTTCGCGCAGCACGCGCTCGTCATTCAAATCAATTTCGAGGCCGATTTGCTTCAGCCGCGCGAGCAAGGCTTCGCGGTAGCGCGTGACGGAGGCCGGCGCGAGCGGGGCGATTTCCGCGGCAAGTTTTTGCAAGGTTTGCACCCGCGCGGTCAAATCGGCTTTCAGCGCGGCACCTTCGCGCGATCGTGCCGCCACCAATTGTTCGAGCGCGGCGGCCACGGCCTTTTCCACCGCGGCCCTGGCCTCGTCGGCGGACGGCAGCGGCGGCTCGCCATTCGTGGCCTGCGCGAGACGCAGCAGCAAAGAGACATCGGGGTTAAAGGGAATTTCAAAGCGCTCGGCCAGTTCGCGCAGTTGGGCGAATTCCTTCTGCACCGCGGCCTCGTCCCACTTGACGACCGGAGTGGCCGCGCCCGGCGCGCGCACCGCGATGGCCAGCCGCACCGCGCCGCGGGAAAGCCTGCCCTTCACCCGTTCGCCGACCGGGCCTTCCAGCGCGTTCCATTCGCGCGGCAGCGCCACATTGATCTCCAGCCCCTTGCGGTTCACCGAGGAAATCTCGGCGAAAATTTCGCGCCCCGCGAGCGAGGCGGCACCCGCGCCGTATCCGGTCATGCTTAGCATAAAAGTGTTTTGGTTCTTGGTTCTTGGTTCTTGGTTCTTGGTTCTTGGTTCTTGGTTCTTGGTTCTTGGTTCTTGGTTCTTGGCAGGATCAAGGCTTGCTTCGGGATTGGAGGTATTTGATGAATCCACCACAGGCGGCATGGGTTTTTTTGGCCATACCCTGCAATTCAACGAACTGTTCTTCGGAAACATAACCCTGATCAAGGGCGACGTAAAGCTGACTTAATACCTCGGTGGCTGAACGCTGGGCGTAGTGTAAAAATCTGACAAACTCAGGATTGGAACCGGCATCAAAGCCCTCGGCAATATTGTGCATCACCGAGCTTGATGCCCGTCTAATTTGATCGCGCAGGCCAAAATCACCAGAAAACGGCTTGCGATTGGTTGCAGCGTAAATTGCCCGACATAATTCACGGGCCAATTGCCAGGCCTGGATCTCCTCGAACTTGGTGATTTTCATGGCGGGCGACAACTAAGAACCAAGCACCAAGAACCCAAGCACTACTGCAGCAGCCTGGCCACTTCCTGCACGTCCTTGTCGCCGCGGCCGGAGAGGTTGACGAGGAGAATTTCGCTCTTTTTCATTTTCGGCGCTCGCTTCACCGCGTAGGCGACGGCGTGAGTGCTCTCGAGCGCGGGGATGATGCCTTCGAGGCGGCTGAGGAGCTGGAAGGCGTCCAGCGTCTCGTCGTCGGTCGCGTAGCCGTAGCCGATGCGGCCCTGGTCGCGGTAATAGGCGTGCTCGGGGCCGACGGCGGCGTAGTCCAGCCCCGCGGAAACGGAGTGCGTGCCGAGAATCTGGCCGTCGCGGTTTTGCAGCAGGTAGGTCATGCAGCCTTGCAGCACGCCGAGCCGCCCGCCCGCAAACCGCGCCGCGTGCTCGCC
>DASZWY010000107.1:0-5818 GCA_035546135.1 Opitutales bacterium | reverse complement strand
AAGGTGCGCCAGCAGTCCCGCATCAAGGCGGTCACCAACAATCTGCGCCAGCTCTCCACCGCCGCCCAGCAGTACTTCCTGGACAAAGGCGTGACGCAGGCCGCCTACACCGACCTCGTGGGCACGGGCACGGACAACTATATCCGCAACGTCTCCCCGGTCGCCGGTGAGGACTATTCGACCATCACGGTCGCCCAGTCCGCGACCCAGCTCTCGATCTCGAACACCTCGTTCGGCACGGTGACGTTCAACCAGTAAGCCGCCTTCGCCTCCTGAAAAGCCGTTTTCCCCTGGCCGGGAAAACGGCTTTTCTTTTTTCCCCTCTTCCGTTAAAACAGGCATGGGCCGGGTGGCCCGCGGTTTTGCCATTCATGATTGCCCGTTTTTACTTCAACCAGGAGCGCGCCACGCGCTGGCGTCTGCTCGGGGCCGTGGCGCTGGCCTGCCTGGCGATGCTCTACCGCTTCCACCTCGGCAGCGTCGCGGACTCCACCTGGATCATCGAAAACGCCGGCTACTGGCTGGTTGCCGCCACGGCGGTGCTCTTTGCGGTTATCCTTGGCCGCGAAATTCGCGCCCATTGGCCGGGCTGGCGCGCCCTGCGCCCCCACTGGCCCGGGCTGCTCACCGGCCTGCTCATCGCCAGCTTCTGGCAGGTCCACGAGCCCCACGATTTCAAAGTCCTCTTTGACGAGCATGTCCTCGGCGGCATCGCCCGCACCATGCACTTCGAGCGCCTCGGCGCCTACGCCGGCTACGCGCACTACGCCAACGGCCATCTCACTACCCTCGGCCTCGGGGTGGACAAGCGCCCGCTGATGTATCCGTTTCTCGTCTCCATCATCCACGACCTCACCGGTTTTCGTCCCGAAAATTCCTTTGTCGTCAACGGCCTCCTCGGCTTTGTGCTGTTGATGCTCATGTATGGCCTCGGGGCGCGCTTGGGCGGCCGCGCCGTCGGCTGCTTCGGCCAATGGCTCCTCGCCGGCCTGCCGCTCCTCGCCCAAAACGCCACCGGCGGCGGCTTCGACCTCCTCAACATCACCGCCCTCACCGGCTTCCTCCTGGCGGCCTGGTATTATTGGCGCCAGCCCGGCGAAGGCGGCATGGACTTGCTCGTCTTCAGCGGCCTGTTCCTCGCCAATTGCCGCTACGAATCCATGCTCTTTCTTGGCGTGGTCGCCCTCCTCGTCCTGCTGAAATGGGTCCGCGAACGCCGCATCACCCTCACCCTCGTTTCCGCGCTCTCGCCACCGCTCGCCCTCCCGCCGCTCCTCATCAACCAAATCTTCATGGGCGGCGGCGGTGGCAGCTACTTTCAGACCGCTCCCGGCAATTTCCTCAACGTCAAATACATCCCCGAAAATTTTGAGCACGCCGCCTATTTCCTTTTCACTCCCGACTGGCATGCCAACAACTCCGTGTTGCTTTCCGCCGTCGGCATCATCGCCTTGCTGCTGACCAGTCTCTGGATCCTGCGCCGGCTCTTTATCTTTGCGCGCGAACGCGGCGTCGAAATCCCGCTCTTGTTCACGGTCTTCGGCGTCCTCGTCATCACCGGCATTTCCTGGCTTTCCTTTTGGGGCCATTGGGACGACGGCCTCGTCCAGCGCTTTTCCCTCCCGCTCTACATGGCCTTCGCCTGGTGCGCGATGTTTGCGGCCACCACCTTTATGCACGGCCGCCCGCTCCCCACCTGGGCTGTCGGCGCCGCCGCCCTCTACGCCGTTGCCGCCGCTGCGCCCGTCTCCTCCGAAGCGTATGTTACCAACGATTTTCAGACCTACCTCACCTACAAGTGGGCTCGCGACTACGTCCTTAAACACGCTGACGAATCCGTCCTCATTGTCTCGCGCGCCAGCGTCATGTTCACGCTCTACGGCCAGGCCAACATCCACATGGGCATCGCCAATCACGACCCCAAGAAAGTCTTCAACGTCGTCCCCCTCGGCCTGTACCGCAAAGTCTGGGTCGTGCAGGAATACACCCTCAACGCCAAGCTCAACGCCTGGGTCGAATATCCGCCCGCCCGCCTCGACCAGCGCCTCATCCTCAAGACCATTGCCGAATACGACAGCAACATGAGCTGCCATGTCCGCATCAGCGAAGTTGTCGGCTACGACCCCGCCAAGCCCGCCGGCGTGCGCCGCCTCAAGGGCGAGATGGACGCCGCCACCACCGAGAAAACCCGCGCCGACCTCGGCGGCGATTACGTCCCTCCTGCCGGTTCCGAGACCGCCAACATCCTCACCGCCCGCCCCGCCGACGAACCGCCCGCCTTCCCCATGTTCACCGAATTGCCCGGTGACGCCCAATCCTTTGCCGACTACCTCAGCCACCAGTATCCCTGAGCGCAACTCCACGATGAATTCCTCGACCACCGCCGGCGCCGTCGTCCGCGATTCCGCCACCGCCGCCTCCGACAGTTTTGCGCGCCGCATCCAGGCCGGCTACCGTCGGCAGATGGCCCGCCTCCACGCCCGTTTTATTCCGCCGGGCGAACGCGTGCTCGAGTGGGGCTGCGGCCGCGGCGATTTGCTCGCCGCGCTCCAGCCCGCCCGCGGCCTCGGCCTCGATGCCGACCCCGCCCGCGTCACCTGGGCTCGCGAGCACCACGCCGGCTCCGGTTGCGAATTCCGCGAAGGCCGCCTCCCTGAAACGCCAGTCAGCGGCCAGTGGGACCACATCGTCCTCAATTACCTCCCCGGCTACCTCCCCGATGTGCAGGCCGCCCTTGAGGCCCTCCGCGCCAACGCCCACCCGCGCACCCGCCTCTACGTCACCTCGCTCAACCACGTCTGGTATCCCCTCATCAAGCTCGGCGCCTCCACCGGCGCCGTCGTCAAGCGCGACTACTGGAACTGGCTCTCCAGCCGCGACCTCGCCAACCTCCTCGACCTCGCCGGCTGGGAAGTCGTCCTTTCCCGCGGCGAGCAACTCTTCCCCTTCGACATTCCGTTGCTCGACGGCTTTTTCAACCGCTTCCTCGTCCGCCTGCCCTGGATGCAGGCGCTCGGCATGACGGTCTTCATCGTCGCGCGCCCGCGCCAGCGCTACCTCGCCCGTCCCGCCGCCAGCCTCTCCGTCGTTGTCCCCATGCGCAACGAGGAAGGCAACGTCGCCGCCGCGCTCGCGCGCATTCCCAATCTCGGCCGCGCCACCGAAGTCATTTTCGTCGAAGGCAACAGCAAGGACAACACCTGGGCCGTCCTGCAAAAAGCCGTCGCCGAATACCGCGGCCCCCTCCACCTCAAGCTCTCCCGCCAGCCCGGCAAAGGCAAGTGGGATGCCGTCCGCCACGGCTTTGCCCAGGCCACCGGCGACATCCTTGTCATCCAGGACGGCGACCTCACCGCCCCGCCTGAGGACCTCCCCAAGTTCTTCGACGTCCTCTGCGACGGCACCGCCGAGTTCGTCAACGGCAGCCGCCTCGTCTACCCCATGGAAAACCAGGCCATGCGTTTCCTCAACATGCTCGGCAACCACTTCTTCGCCGCCGCCCTCAGCTTCGTCCTCAGCCAGCCCATCAAGGACAGCCTCTGCGGCACCAAGATGATTTCCCGCGCCGATTACGAACGACTCCTCAAGCGCCTCCCCGAACTCGGCGACTTCGACCCCTTCGGCGATTTCAACCTCCTCTTCGGCTCCGCCCTCTTGGGCCTCCGCATCCGCGACCTCCCCGTCCGCTACAAAAACCGCACCTACGGCGAAACCAACATCTCCCGCTTCCGCCACGGCTGGATTTTGCTGAAAATGACCACCTTCGGGTTGCGGAAGATTCGGTTTCGGTGAGTTTTCGCAGTGGGCTAATTTTAATTGGTCAGCTCCCTATGATTACAGTCGAGGTATAAACTTAACCTCCGGCTTTGTCATAAACCAGTAATCAAGCATGGCCACCGCAATGAATACGAAACCCATGCCAAACCAAAATGTCAATATTCCGAGAACCAGGCATGCTTTATCAAGGCCTTTCATAAGCTTTGGCCCCTCCAATTGAATGCCAGTTGGACCATCACTCGTTATCTTCCAACCTTTCGATAAATAGTCTGTCAGTTCCGCGCTAAAATTTGCTTGATTGGAGTCTTTGCCTTCTCGTTTCCAAGAAGGTTTTGCCCAATCCGGAACAGTGGTTAAGTCCTCTTCTTCCATTCCCTATCATAAAATCGCCTAAGATATTGATGTCAATGGTATGAATGGGAGCAGGCAGGTAAGTCGTATCTTCGGGGCAGGGCGCGCCGCCCCCAGCGCGCCGCTTCGGCAGATCCAACGCAGGCTTGCCGCCACCCTCTTCTTGAACTAGCCTGCCTTCCATGAGCACGCTGGAACTCATCGTCTCCGAATTGAAGACCCTCCCGCCTCCCAAGCTTGAGGAAGCGGCGGCTTTGATTCATCGGCTGACGGAATCCAGCCATGCCGAACGGGTAGAGGCTTTGCGACGCACCGCTGGCGTATGGAGTGACACTCGCGGCGCGGCCATTGAAAAAACCATCATAGATGGCTGTGAACGGATTGATCCGCATGGCTGGTGACTTGATTTTGGATACCAGCGCGGCGGTGGCGCATCTGCGTGGCATCGCCACCGTGACTGCGCAAATGCAAGCCTGCCTCGCGGCGGGCAGGACGCTTTACCTGCCGCTGACGGCATGGGGTGAGTTGCTTTACGGGGTCTATCGTTCTGACCACCCCGAACGCGAATTGGCCATACTGCTCGAATTCGCCCGTGGCATGGTGCGGCTTTATCCCACGGATGAGACGGCCGACGTTTACGCCAAAATTAAGCGAGCCTTGGCCATGGCAGGCTCGCCCATCCCTGAAAACGATATTTGGATCGCCGCTTTTGCCATCGAGCGTAATTTACCCCTGGCTGCCCGCGACGAACATTTTCTTCGCATTTCTGGACTCACCCTGCTCGACTGGCGCTGAGCAATCACTTAAGGTTGCTTATGGCATCCTCCGCGCCCGCGCCCTCTTGGCGGCTTCCCCTCCAAATTGCCATCCTGCTCCTCGCGGGCTTCTTCATTTACGCGCCGGTCCTTCACGGCGAATGGCTCTGGGACGACGGCGCGACTTTGCGCGACAACCCGCTGATGCACGACCCGGGCGCGCTCGCCAAAATCTGGTTTGCCCCGCCCGGCCCGGATTATTTTCCGCTCACCACGTCCGTCGAATGGCTCCTCTGGCAGATTTTCGGCGACCACACGTTTCCTTTTCACCTTGCCTGCCTGCTTCTGCATCTCGCCAGCGCGTTTCTGCTCTGGCGCGTTTTCGGCAAACTCGGCCTGCGCTTCGCCTGGTGGGGCGCGCTTCTCTTCGTCGTCCATCCCGTCCTCGTCGAATCCGTCGCCTGGGTCTCGGAACTGAAAAACACCCTTTCCCTGCCATTCCTGCTCGGCGCCATCCTCGCCTGGCTCAACTACGACGAACGTGCGCGCCCCGCTGATTTCGCCGCCGCGCTGCTGCTCTTTCTCGCCGCCCTGCTCGCCAAAACTTCCGTCGTCATGTTCCCGTTTGTGCTGCTTTTATACACTTGGTGGAAACATGGCCACATCTCCCGCCAGAAACTTGTCGCCCTCGCGCCGTTCTTTGCCGCCTCGTTCGTGCTCGGCCTGCTTACCCTCGTCTTCCAGCGCCAATGGGCCATCGGCGAAACGCCGCAGGACTTCGGCACGCTCGCCCAGCGCGGCGCCGGCGCCGGCCACGCGCTGCTGTTCTACTTCGGCAAAAGCCTCTGGCCCTTCGGCCTGCGGCCCATTTACCCGCTGTGGAGTTTTCAAAATCCTTCTTTTGCGCAATTTTTGCCCTGGCTTTTGCTCGCCGC
>DASZWY010000106.1:0-5326 GCA_035546135.1 Opitutales bacterium | reverse complement strand
GAAGGTCCAGGCCAACAAATTCCTCAACCCGCAAAACCTCGCGCAGGTGGCCAAGGACACGAGCTTCATCGCCATCATGGCGGTGGGCATGGCGGTGGTGATTATTTCCGGCGGCATTGATTTGTCGGTCGGCGCGATTTATGCGCTGGCCGCCGTGCTGGGCGCGCTGGTGCTGCGCCATTACGGGCCGTCGGGACCGGGGGCGGGGGCGTCGCCGTGGCTGGTGGTGCCGCTGGCGGCGGCGGTGTGCCTGGGCACGGGGCTGCTGTGCGGACTGGTCAACGGCGGGCTGATTGTCGGCCTGCGCATGCACCCGTTCATTATCACCCTGGGCACCATGGCGGCGTTTCGCGGCATCGCGCTCGTGATTACCCACGGCCAGTCCATCGGCGATTTTCCGGAACAATTGCAGCACCTCGTCAAATTCCAGATTGGCGACGGGCTGACCTTCGTGCCCACGGTGGTCATGGCGCTCGTGATGGCCGCCGGGTGGATATTTCTCTCGCGACTGGCGGCGGGGCGGCGGGTTTACGCGGTGGGCGGGAATGAAACCGCGGCGAAGTTCAGCGGCATCGACGTCCCGCGCGTGAAGCTCGGCGTCTATCTGTGGAGCGGCGGCACGGCCGGGCTGGCGGGCCTGCTGGCGATGGGCTATTACGGCGCGGCCTCGTCGGGCGATGCGACGGGCTACGAACTCAACGTCGTCGCGGCCGCGGTGGTCGGCGGGGCGAGCTTGAGCGGCGGCCGCGGCTCGGCGCTGGGCGCGGTGCTCGGCGCGGTCATCATCCAAATGATCAACGCGGGCATCTTCACGCTGAACATCGACCAAAACTACAGCCAGATCATCACCGGCACCGTCGTCATCACCGCAGCGGCGCTCGACCAGTTGAATTCGTGGCTCGCGGCCCGGCGACTGGCCCGGCGCGCGGAGTGAACGGGCGGCGGTTTTTTGGCGGGACAGACGCTTCGCGCACGCATCTAACGCGCACGGAGTGCGCGTTCCACCTTCGGATGGTCGCGTCATTTTTACCACGAAAGCTGGCGGGCCGGGCGGCTGGTGCCGAGATTGATGGAATTTTCGTAGCGTACGGGCGCGGACGCGTGACGCGCGGCGTGAACTGCCAGCGCGAGCGCCCAGAAGCGGTCGGCATGGCCGCCGGGGCCGCGGTCGGCGGCGAAGCGCAGATTGCCCGCGCTGGTGGCGGTCTTCTTGATGGCGCGCAAGTCGGCGCGGATTAACTTTTCCGCCGGGATGCGCAATGCGCGTTTTTCAAAAACTTCGCGCAGGCCGTAGGCCAGGTCTTCCTTGACCGGCGCGGAAAAATTCACCGCCTCGACGCGGCTGGCGCCAAAACGCTCCTGCGCGCGCTCGGCGAGCTGGCGGCCCAGGCCGGTGCTGTCGAGGCAGGCGCGCCGCAGGCCGGAGCGGGCGAGGCGCTCCCACAATAATTCCTCCTGCCGAGCGAAGGGCTGGTTTTCGAGCGTGAGCACGTCGCGCGTGAAGCACACGCCGCCGACGCGCTCAAGCAGCCACATCACGGTCAGGTCGTGCACGCGGCCAATGTCCACGCCGAGAAAATATTCAACCGATGCGGTGGCGGGGGACGCGGCCTGAAAATTTTCGCCCTCGGCGTATTCGCAGGCGGCGATGAGTTCCCACGGCAGAAACGCGGTGGATTCGTCTGCGGGCAGGCACATGTATTCCTGCAAAAACGTTTCCTGGTCGGGGCACGACGCGCGGATGAAGTCGAAATACGCGGCGTCATCCATCTGGCGGCGCGGGTCGTCGGCGGGCAGCTTTTCCCGAAGTTTGGCCAAAAAGCCCTGGTCGAGCGCGTCCTGGAGGGTAACGCGGTGCAGTGAAAAATTCTTCGGATTGCCGCCATGGCGGGCCTCGACGACCAGTTCGTTGAAATAATTTTGCGCGCCGCGATGAGTGGAGAGGATTTCGAGCTGGCCGCCCCAGGTGATGCCCGGGTAGGCGATGGCGTAGAGCCAGCGCGGGTCGGGGTGCAGCGCAAATTCGTCGAGCACACGCGCGCCGCGCTTGCCGGCCTGCGCATCGGGATTGGAGGACAGCGAATGCAGCCGCGCACCGGAGGCGAACGACAGCATGTGCGCGCCGACGCGCGATTCATCGGGCAGCACCCGCGCGCCGCAGGCCCGGGCGGCGCGGTCGAGGATGCGGGCAAATTTGCGGCAATCGTCGAGGAAGAGCCGCGCCTGGATCTCGTCGCGCGAGGCGACCCAGGCGTCGAGCCGCGCACCGGGCGCGGACTGGCGGCGCACCAGCGCATACGCCGTCGCCCAGGACATGCCGACCTGCCGCGATTTCTCGAGCAACTTTAACCGCGACGGGTCTTCAATCCATCGGCGCTGGTAGGGGAGAAAGAGCATGGGCAAGGGCACTGAAGCCGCTGTGGCGACCAAGGCGACTGAGGGATCGTCAACCGACGATTTTCAAATCGTGCTCCAACTGCTCACGCAGTGCAGGCGGCAAGCCCGCACCGTCAAGTTCGGGAAGATTTTCTTGAGTCAGCGTCCCGCCCAATTTGGCAATCCGCAGCGTGGCTTGCACCAGCGTGGCCACGTTGGTTGTAATGGTCTTTAAGTCGGTTTCCAATTTCAGCAAGTCATGACATTTGCAGGTGCTATCGAAGACGATTTCTCGAGTCAGCTTCAGGATGTCCGAATTGAAGGCCTGGGTGCGTTCCACTTCCGTGATGGCATCGTCAATTTGTCGCCAAGCCAGACTGAGGCCGTCCAGATGTTTTCTGAATTTTTTGGCCTGATTTGGTCGGATTCGGTTTGATTGGGCCATGGGACAGGGGGTTATAGCAAATGCTCCGCTTCGAGGTAATCGCGGCCGGCGGCGGTGAGGCGGGCGCGGGGCAGGCCACGGGACAGGGCGGCGGGGACGATTTCGGCAAAACCCTTGCCGGCAAGGTAGTCGACCTCCGTCTGCAATTGCGCCTCGTCGAGGCGGAAGCCCGCCAGCAGCACGCCGTGGCGGAGGGTGGCCGGCGGCAGCGACGCCGGGGCGGCAGCAGCAAGCTGGCGCAAAAGCGCGTGGCGCAAGAGGAGACGTTGTTCGGCGTCCATAAAGTTATTCTCCGGAGCAGAAGGTGGCGCGCTCGATGAGGCGGTCGAGCTTGGCGTCGAGGTGGTGGAGGCGCTGGGTGAGCAGTTCCGTTTCCTTTTGCATGGCGGCGACGCCGCGCTCGAGGGCGCGGATGCTCTCGTAGATTTTTTCGCGCGAGGCGCTGGCGGCGCGGCCGGTCTCGACGGTGCGGTGGTCGAGGTCGGCGGCGAGCGCATCGAGCCGGGCAGCAAGGTCGGCGAGATTTTCGCGCGAGGCGTATTCCTTGTGCAGCGGGGGCACCGGCTCGGGTGGGCGCAAATGACCTTTCCATAAGTCGAGCGCGTGCTTGAAGGCCACCAGCACAGCGGCGGTGATGACAAAATACTGGTAATACTCCGTGGGGCCGGGGTCGCCGGCGGCGGCAAGGGGAGGAAGATTCATGCGCGGGAAGGGCATCATAGCGGAATCGCCATCGCGCGGGAATCGGACCGTTGGCTGCGTTGGGTAGGTTGGGATAAAGTCCCCAGCCGCCGCCGGCGCATCGCTAAGCGCTTGCGGCACAGCAAGGAAGAACGCCGCGCGCCGTGCGCCCTCCCTTGTGGATATCCTTGTGAATATGTTTTTCTTGCCAGCGGCGCACGCGCGTGAAATGTAGGTGACGTTTCCACGACGCTCCTTGCCATGAATTCCGCCAACTCCCCGCTCCTCAACGCACTCGACGAACTCATTGGGCAATATCACCTGCTCAAGCACCCCTTCTACCAAGCCTGGACAGAAGGCACGCTGCCCCGCGAAACGCTCGCGCTCTACGCCGAGCAATACTACCAACAGGTGCGCGCGTTCCCGAAGAACCTCGCCCGCCTCGCCGCGCGTTGCGATGGGCGCCTTGAGGACCTCGTCGTGGACAACCTGGCCGAGGAGCTCGACCCCGCCGCGCCGCATCCGCAACTGTGGCGCCAGTTCGCCCAGGCTGTCGGCGCGGACGACCAGCGGCTCGACCAGGCCCGCCCGCTGCCCGGCGTGGCCAAGTTGCTTGAGGATTTTCGCGATGTGTCGGAGCGCCGCTCCCTCGCCGCCGCGGTGGCCGCCTGCTACGCTTACGAAGCCCAGGTGCCGGAAAT
The DNA here is from genome assembly GCA_035546135.1 of Opitutales bacterium. Taxonomy (GTDB): domain Bacteria; phylum Verrucomicrobiota; class Verrucomicrobiia; order Opitutales; family JABDGR01; genus JABDGR01. The sequence continues at coordinate 1,123 of DASZWY010000106.1, read as the reverse complement.
TTCCCGCGAGAAGATTGACGGCCTGCGCAAGCACTACGGCGTCACCCAGCCCGCCGCGCTCCAGTATTTTGAAGTCCACCAGGAAGCCGACGTGCGCCACCGCGAAGCCTGGCGCGAATGGCTGGCCACCGAGACCGACGGCCTGAACGAGGCCGAAATCCTCGATGGCGCGGAACGCGTGCTCAAGGCGCTCTGGGGCGCACTCGACGCCGTGTATCCCGAAGGCTGCGCCTGCGCCGCCGGGAAGAATTAATAGCCCGCGGGAATTTGTTGTGCCGCATGGCGCTTTGGCCCGCGCTTCCTCAGATCGGCATCTGCTGGCTGACCAGGTTGGCCATGGTCATGCCCATGGCGACGAACAGCAGGAAGCCCAGCAGCAGCAGGATGATGGCCGCCAGGGCCCCGATGACGCTCAGCTTGAAATAGAACCGGCATTTTTCCAGCGCCGCCGACAGCTCGCTCTCCGACCCGAGCGCCAGCGCGTTTTCCGCCCGGTTGGCGGCGGACATCAGGACGATCCCGAGCCAGATGGGCAACCAGGCAACGACCAGGCCCATGATCGAGATGGCCATCAGCCCGCCGGCGATAAAAAGAATCACGGCGAAAAATTTCATCCACCCGCTGCCCGCCGCCAGCACCGAAGCCAGGCGCCGGACTTGCGCGCCATCGTCGCCGCCGCTGAGCGTGGCGTTTTGCGCCAGTGATTGCGCCATCGGCAGACCGGCCGCCCCGGCTGGGCGCGCGAACGCGGACAACTCCGGCACCGTGCCGAACGCCACGTAACCGCCCCCGGCGACGGAGCGCACCAGCGTCTGGTCGTTGGCGCGGCCTTCGGCCTTCCATTGGCGCAATTGCTGGGCGCTGACGGGGCCGTAGTCCTTGCCGTCGCCACCCTGCATGAAATAGCCGCCCGCCGACAACGGCGACGCCGGCGCCACCGCCGGCGACGCTGAATTTAACTCCGACACCGAGCTGAGGTCGGTGTAAGCCCCACCCTCGGCGGGACGAATTTGCGTCTGCCCGTTGGCGCGGCCCTCGGCGAGCCACTGGCGCAGTTGGGTGGCGGTGACCGGGCCGTATTCCTTCCCGTCGCCGCCAATCATGTAATAGTTGCCCATAAAAA
>DASZWY010000105.1:0-12598 GCA_035546135.1 Opitutales bacterium | reverse complement strand
CTGCCCGCGGCGCGCTAAGCCGTCTCCCATGTCCGCCTTTCCCAAAATTCCGGCCATCCCGTACGAGGGCCCGAAGTCGAAGAACCCCTTCGCCTTCAAGCATTACAATCCCGACGAGAAAATCGCGGGCCGGAAGATGCGTGACCACCTGCGTTTTGCCGCGGCGTATTGGCACTGCATGCGCAACGGCCTGTCCGACCCCTTTGGCGCGCCGACCGCCCAGATGCCGTGGGACGACGGCTCGAACTCCCTCGCCAACGCCCAGCGCCGCGTCGAGGTGTTTTTCGAATTTCTCGAAAAAATCGGCATTGATTTTTACTGCTTCCACGACCGCGACGTCGCTCCCGAAGGCGCGACCGTTGCCGAGTCGGAGCGCAATCTTCAGGCCATCGTCGCGGTGCTCAAGGCCCAGCAAAAGCGCACCGGCAAAAAACTCCTCTGGGGCACCGCCGGCCTCTTTGCGCACCCGCGCTACGCGCAGGGCGCCGCCACTTCGCCGAATGCCGACGTGTTCGCCTGCGCCGCCGCGCAGGTCAAGGCCGCCCTTGAGGCCACGCACGAACTGGGCGGTGCGGGTTATGTTTTCTGGGGCGGCCGCGAGGGGTACTCGACGCTCCTCAACACCGATATCAAGCGCGAACTCGAGCACCTGGCGCGCTTCCTGCACCTCGCTGTCGAGCACAAGCAGCGCATCGGCTTCAAGGGCCAGTTCTACATCGAGCCCAAGCCCCGCGAGCCCACCACCCACCAATACGATTCCGACGCCGCCGCCTGCCTGAACTTTCTCCGCGAATACGGCCTGCTTCCGCACTTCAAGCTCAACCTCGAGACCAACCACGCCACCCTCGCCCAGCACACCATGCTGCACGAGCTTTGCGTCGCCGCCTCCGCCAACGCCCTCGGTTCCATTGACGCCAACCGCGGCGACGAACTCATCGGCTGGGACACCGACCAGTTCCCCACCGACGTTTACCTCACCACCGAGATCATGCTCGTCGTCCTCGGCATCGGCGGCTTCACCACCGGCGGCCTCAATTTCGACGCCAAGCGCCGCCGCGAATCGCCCGAGCCCGCCGACCTCTTCCACGCCCACATCGGCGGCATGGACGCCTTCGCCCGCGGCCTCAAGGCCGCCGTCGCCATCCGCGCCGATGGCCGCTTCGCCAAGTTCATGCGCGAGCGCTACGCGACTTGGGACACCGGCATCGGCCGCAAAATTGAGCGCGGCAAGGTCACGCTCGCTGAACTCGCCGCCTACGCCCGCAAAATCAAGGACCCCGCGCTCGCCTCCGGCCGCCAGGAATTGCTCGAGAATATTTTCAACGAGTTTATTTGAAGCGAGGCGACCAAGGCGGCTGAAGCCACTCCAGCGACTGAGGGCGGTGGCATCATCATGATGGATGGTTTGCGTTCCTTGAAAGGCCACGGGCTTTTTAGTGCATGACTTGATGCGTCAATCCGCTAGTAATGAAACGCCGGAAGCAAAGTTAAGCTGCCCATCCGTCGTTTCAGCCGCCTCAGTGGCCTCAGCCTCCTTCCCCCCATGCCCTACCTCATCGGCCTCGACGTCGGCACCTCCTCCGCCAAGACGGTGCTGATTGACGGACGCGGACGCGTGGCCTTTGCCACGGCGCCGGCCTATGAATTTCGCACGCCGCGCCCGCTCTGGGCCGAGTCCGACCCCGCCGATTGGTGGAGGGCCGCAGTCGCCGCCCTCAAGGAGCTTTTCGCCAAGTCCGGCGTCGCCCCCGGCGAAATCGTCGGCTTTGGCCTCACCGGTCAGATGCACGGCCTCGTGCTGCTCGACGACCGCGGCGAGGTCCTCCGCCCGTGCATCATGTGGAACGACCAGCGCACCGCCGCCGAATGCGCCGCGCTCACCAAAAAAATCGGCCGCGCTCGCGTCCTGCGCCTCACCGGCAACCCCGTGCTGCCCGGCTTCACCGCCCCGAAAATCGCCTGGGTCGCGCGCCACGAACCGCAAGTTTTCCGCCGCATCGCCAAAATTCTGCTCCCCAAGGATTACCTTCGCTATAAATTGTCCGGCGAATTTTTCACCGATGTTTCCGACGCTTCCGGCATGTCCCTGCTCGACGTTGCCAAGCGCCGCTGGAGCGACCCGATGCTCCGCGCCTGCGGCGTCCCGCGCGAATGGCTCGCCGAAGTCACCGAATCTCCGGTGGCCTCAACCGTCGTTTCGATCGAGGCCGCGCGGCTCACCGGCCTGCGCGCGGGCACGCCCATTATCGCGGGCGCGGGCGACCAGGCTGCGGGCGCCATCGGCTGCGGCATTGTGCGCCCGGGCATCGTCTCCTGCACGCTCGGCACCTCCGGCGTCATCTTCGCGCACGCCGATAAATACCGCCCCGAACCGCAGGGCCGCCTCCACGCCTTTTGCCACGCCGCGCCGGGCCAATGGCACCTCATGGGCGTGCAGCTTTCCAGCGCTGGCTCGTTCCAGTGGTTCAAAAATAATTTTGGCGGCGAGGAATCCGCGCGCGAAAAAGCCGGCGGCCCCAATGCCTACGATGCGCTGACCGCGCTCGCCGCCACGGCCCCGGCGGGCTGTGAAGGCCTGATTTTCCTGCCCTACCTTTCCGGCGAGCGCACCCCGCATCCCGACCCTCATGCCCGCGGCATTTTTTTTGGCCTCACCCTGCGCCACGGCAAGGCCCATCTCGCCCGCGCCGTGCTCGAAGGCGTTACCTACGGCCTGCGCGACGCGCTCGGCTTGATGCGCGGCCTCGGCATTCGCCCCAGGGAAATAGTGGCCTCCGGCGGCGGCGCGCGCAGCGCATTCTGGCGGCAGATGCTCGCCGACAATTTCGAGACCCCCGTCACCACCGTCAGCGCCACCGAGGGCTCGGCCTACGGTGCGGCGTTGCTCGCGGGCGTCGGCGCGGGCGTGTGGCCCACCGTGGAGGCCGCCTGCGCCGCCTGCATCAAGGAAACCACCCGCACCCAACCCGGCCCCGCCGCCAAAATCTATCGCGATTACTACTCGCATTTCCGCGCGCTCTATCCCATATTGAAGGACGAATTCGCCGCCTTGGCCAAAACCACGGCCCGGCACCATGAGTGACCCGGAAAATCCGCCCCTGTGCGCATCGGAGCCTGCCGATACGCTGGACAACGATTTGGATTTAACAGCGCGCCCTGAGCCGGCCAGTCCGCCGCCGAGACCGGTCAATCCGCTCTTCGGCTCCATCAAGCAATACCAGCCCGCGCCGCGTCTGCCGGAATACAATCACGTCGAGAGCGTCACCGGCGCCACCGTCGCCGACCCCGCCCGTTTGCGCCTGCGTCCCGCGAAATTTGAAAACGAACCCGACTGGGCCGCCCCGCTGAATTGGTTCACCCGGCCGATGGAGGAGTTCGGCACGTCGCTGATGGTTTATTGGTTCGGCTATGGCGTGCTGCAAAGCCTGCTGGTGATGCTCACTTCGGCGTTTGTTCCCGGCTATTCCTCCGGGCCGGTGCTGGGCCTGACGGTCATTTTCGGCCCGGTCTTCGGCTGGTTCATGGATGTGCTGATGATGGTGAGCAGCGGGCTGGGCTTTTGCGCCGGCGTGGTGTTCCTGATTGCCGAGCCGGTGTTGTTTTTCATGTTCTTCTTCAGCGTGGAATGGCGCACCCGCTGCCGGTATTTTGGCATCATGGTCGGCGTGCTCATTTTGCGCGCCGTGATTTTCACATTTGCGCTGAGCCGGTGATTTCGCGCATATCGTAGTCCATGGATTTGCCCGGCCGGAAATTTTCTGCTCCCACGCGTGTCCTCGTGCGCGCCTTGGGCCGCGCGCAGGTGCGTACGGATGAGGCGTCGTTGCGCGCGGCCTCGCTCGACAATCTGCGCGTGTCGTTTTTGCCCGCGGCGGTGATTTTCCCGAACAACGACGCGGCCATCGCCACCGTGTTGCGGCTCGCGAATAAACACCGCGTGCCCGTCACCCCGCGGGGCGCGGGCAGTTCGACCACCGGCTCCGCCTGCCCGGTGCGCCACGGCTGGGTGCTCGACTTGTCGCGCTGGAACCAAATCGAAATCGACCCGCTCGCCGGCATCGCGCGCGTCGGCGCCGGTGCCGTCACCGCCAACATCGATGCCGCCGCCGCCAAGCATGGCCTCTTTTACCCGCCCGACCCATCTTCGCTGCGTTACTGCACGATTGGCGGCAATCTTTCGCTCAATGCCGGCGGGCTGCGCGGCGCGAAATACGGCGTCACGCGCGACTACGTCATGGCGCTCGAAGGCTTTCTCCCCACCGGCGAAAAAGTCCGCTGGGGTGCGCCGCTGCGCAAGTTTGCCTCGGGGTACAACCTGCGCGACCTGTGGATCGGCGGCGCGGGCACGCTGGGCGTCATCACGCACGCCACCCTCCGCCTCGTGCCCCGGCCCGCGGCGCGCCACACTTTGCTCGCGGCCTTTTCCAGCGAGTCTGCCGCCCTGCGTGCCGTCCTCGCTCTCATGCGCGCGCGGCTCACGCCCGCGATTTGCGAATTTCTCGACCGTCCGACCGTTCGCGGCACTGAGCGCAAATGGGGCCGCCCGGTGTTCCCCCAAGCGCCCGGCGCCGCGCTCCTGCTGTTCGAAGTGGACGGCTCCAACGTCGAAGTTGCCGCCCAGCGCGCCGCCTTAAAAAAACTTTTCCAGCGCGCGGGAGCCAAAGCCCTGCGCGAAACCGCCAACCCCGCCGAGGCTGAAAAACTCTGGCAGGTCCGCCGCACCTGCTCGCAGGCGATGTTCCAGTTGGGCGACGCGAAATTGAACGAGGATGTCGTTGTGCCGCCGCGTGCCTATGTTCCTTTGCTAAAATATGCCCGCGAACTCAGCCTCGCCACCGGCCTCGCCACGCCGACCTATGGCCACGCCATGGACGGCAATTTTCACGTCCACCTCATGTATCACCGCGCCGACCCGCGCGAATGCCGGCAAGCCGAGCGCGGCGTCGCGGCGCTGATGAAAAAAGTCATCGCCCTCGGCGGCGCCATCACCGGCGAACACGGCATCGGCCTCGCCAAATCCCCCTTCCTGCGCCTCCAGCACTCGCCCGCGGAAATCAAGGCCATGCTGGCCGTCAAAAAAGCCCTCGACCCCCGCGGCATCCTCAACCCCGGCCAAATCTTCACCCCCGTTTCCGTCTGGAAATACCCGCACGTCAAAGTGAGGCTGCCGTGGGACAAAGACTAGGCGTGATTTAGTTTGTCCGGTTCTTAGGCGGGCGGGGTCTATATTGCAAAATCCGGCCATGACCCCCGATAACGAATTGTTGCGTCTTTACACCGAGCAGGGCGATCAGGCTGCCTTTGCCGAGGTCGTGCGCCGTCAAGTGGATTTGGTTTATTCTGCCGCTTTGCGCGTAGTCAATGGCGACACCCATTTGGCCGAGGATGTTACCCAAACTGTTTTTACGGCGCTGGCGCATGATGCCCATTCACTTGCCGGCCACCCCTCAATTGTGGGCTGGCTCCATACTACCGCGCGTCACACCGCCATCAAGGCGGTTCGTGGCGAATTCCGCCGTCGGATCCGTGAGCAGGAGGCCTCCGCCATGCAAAATCTTGATTCGGTCGTTGCGATCAACTGGGAACAGATTCGTCCTTCGCTTGACGAGGCAATTGGGCAACTTTCCGACCGCGACAGAGAGGCCATTTTGCTGCGTTTCTTTAAGGGCCTTGGCCACCGCGAAGTGGGCGAGGTTCTCGGTCTGACGGAAGACGCCGCCCGCAAATGCGTGGAACGTGCGCTGGAGAAAATGCGGGAAAACTTCTTCCGCCGCGGCATTGTGGTGTCCGCGATTCTGTTGGCGGAAATCCTTCCGGTCAACTCAGTTGAAGCGGCGCCAATGGGATTGGGCGCGCGCGTCGCGTGCGTTTCAACGGCGACCGTCGGCAGTGTGGGCGCCACCAGTTTTCTTTGGAAAATTTTATCCATGAGTACCAAAACTAAAACATTGCTGACCATTGCTGGCCTCGCCCTGGCTGCTGCCATTACCATGGTCATGCATAGCCGCGGAAACCCAGTCGTGACACCAAATGCCAGCGCTGCGGCTACACTCGTTTCCTCAAAGCCGGCTGCGGTCGATGCGTCCATGACCTCCACTCGGGTCGAGGCGCCCAAAGTCACCGCCACACAGCCCATGACGACGCCTGCGATGGCCACAGGCACAGCTGGCTCAGTTCCGGCCAAGGTTGATCCACGTCTAAGCCTCTCCACCGCCATTCCAGAGGCGGTTCGATTGCTGCAGGCTCAAGACCTCGTTGGATTCTATAATGAATTTGTACAACCACAAAGGCTGGACATGACGGGGGTGCAATTTGATGCACTTGTGCGCCAGGACAAAAACTTTCAACAAGATATTGATGAACTGACCCAAATATTTCAATCGCTCCAGGCCTTAACGCCCGAGATGGATGCCAGCGGAGAGAGGGCTACCTTCAAGGGCATCAAGCGACTAAGCGGTGCTTCTACGGATTACGTTTTCTACAAAAAAGACGGACTCTGGTATTTTGAGTTTCACTAAGCTCTCAAAATTGCCTCGGCACTTGGTCGAAAATCAGCGCGACATAGGTGGCAAAAATCACCAGGTGCACCGCGCCGAATAAAATGTTCGTGCGCTTGCTGCCGAAGGTCAGCCCGCTGACCAGCAGTGTCAGCGCGAGCATCACGGTCTCGCGCGGGGCCAGCCCGAGCACGATGGATTTGTGCAGCGCCAGGCTCACGCCGAGCACCGCCGGAATCGTCAGCCCGATGGTCGAGAGCGCCGTGCCGAGCAAAATGTTCACCGAGCGCTGCATCGAATTGTTCCACGCCGATTTCAGCGCGCCCAGGCCCTCGGGGGTCAGCACCAGCAGCGCCACCAAAAACCCGCCCAGTTCGTCCGGCGCGCTCGTTTTCTCCAACCCGTAGTGCAGAATCACCGCCAGTTTTTTACACAGCACAAATACCGGCAGCAGCGCGCCGAGCAGCAGCACGAAATGCACCCACGTCCGATACGGCGCGGGCGCGTGCCCGTGGGCCGGCTCCTCCTCGCGTTTGGGCTGGGGGAAGGGCATGCGGGTGCCGTCCGGACGCGTGTCGCGGGTGAAATAATCCCGGTGCCGCGTGGTCTGAATCCAGAGGAAAATCCCGTACAGCCCCAATGCCGACAGCGCCATGAGCAACGCATGCGTGTCGGAGAACATCGCGCCGCCCCCGCTGAGCGTATAATTCGGCAAAATCAACCCCAGCACGGCCAGCGTCATCAGCACCGCCAGGTACGCCCGCGCGCCGGCGACATTCACTTCCTGCTCGTGGTGGCGCAGCCCGCCGAGCAACAGCGCCAGGCCCGCCAGCCCATTGAGCACAATCATCAGCACGGCGTACATCGTGTCGCGCGCCAGCGAGGTGTTTTCCCCGCCCACCAGCATCACTGAGGTGACGGTCACCACCTCGATGCTGATGGCCGCCAGCGTCAGCACCAGCGTGCCCAGCGGCTCGCCCAGCCGCGTCGCCAGCGCCTCGGCATGGCGCACCACGGTAATCGCGCCCCACAAGATCATCAGAAACAGCCAGACAAAGCAGCCGGCGAGCAGCCCCGTGCTCGCGTCGGCTGCCAGCCATTGGCCGCCGAAAATCAAAAACACCACCGCCGTGGCGAGGACCCCCGCCAGCGCCGCTTCGGCCTTCCACCAAGCTTTTGGTGCCTCAGCCATTTTGCAATTCCTGCTGCAGAACGTGGCGGAATTCCCACGTGCCTAGGACCAAGATGAACATAAAGAGCACAACCAGCATGTAGGAACCCGCGAACAGGGCGAGCACAATGCAGGTTACGGCGACGACCCGGCCGATCATCATTGCCCAGTAAGTGGCGCTGACATAGTCCATCCCCAAGGCCAGCAGCGCCCGCACGATGCGCCCGCCATCCATGGGAAACGCCGGCAATAAATTGAACAGGCCCAGCATCAGGTTGGCCTGGAGCAGGTATCGCAGCAGGCTCGCGGGCCGCAGCGACACGTCGTAAATCTCATCCAGGTGGGCCGGCCACCCGTGCAGCAGCGACACGCAGATTCCCGCGATGACGAAATTCACCGCCGGCCCGGCCACCACAATGAGCAGTTCCTTGACCGGGTTGCGTGGCAGCTGCTCCAGCAGCGCCATCCCGCCCACGGGCGTCAGCACAATATGCCGCACCCCGATGCCCAGCCGCCGCGCCGTCAGCGCGTGCCCGAATTCATGCAGCACCACGCTGATATACACGAGCGCCAGCGCCAGCAGCCCCGTCCACACCCCTCGCAGCCCTTCGTCAAACCAGCCGAGGACGGCCACATACAACGGCAGCAGGTAAAACGTCGGATGCAGCTCGAGGCTGATGCCGCCGACGCGCAATAACTTCATTGACCGGAAGGGCATGGTGGTGAAATCTGTGGGGTTGGCGAGCGGCGGGTGCCGCCCCGCCACCCGAGATTATGGCCGAACCTGCCGCCACCGCAACCGTCCTTGTCATTGATGATGACACGGAAATCCGCTATTCGCTCCAACGCGTGCTCTCGGGCCGGCCGTTCCGCCTGCTCTCCGCCGCCAGCGGCGAGGAGGGCCTCAAGGTCGCCGGCAAGGAAAAGCCCCAGGTCATCCTGCTCGACAACCGCATGACCGGCATGAGCGGCCTCGAGACCCTCCAGCACCTCCGCGGCTCCGTGCCCAAGTGCATGATTATTTTGATGACCGCCTTTGGCACCACGCAGACGGCCATCGAGGCGATGAAGTTCGGCGCCTTCGACTACGTCATCAAGCCCTTCGACCACAAGAAAATCGTCAACCTCGTGGACAACGCCGTCAAGGCCTGGGCCGACCTCTATGCCGCCGGCCCGGCCTACCAGCCCCTGTTGCGCAGCGAGGATTACAAAGAGGGCATCGTCGGCAATTCCGAGCCGATGCAGGAGGTCTTCAAAATCATCGGCCAGGTCGCCGCCAGCGACGTCACGGTCATGATCACCGGCGAAAGCGGCACCGGCAAGGAACTCGTCGCCCGCTGCCTCTGGCAGCACAGCCACCGCTCGCAACGCACCTTCATCGCCGTCAACTGCGCCGCCATCCCCGAGAACCTCATCGAGAGCGAACTGTTCGGCCATGAAAAAGGCTCCTTCACCGGCGCCACTGCCCAGCGCATCGGCAAGTTCGAGCTCTGCGACGGGGGCACCATCTTCCTCGACGAAATCGGCGACATGACCCTCTCGACCCAGACCAAGATTCTCCGCGCCATCCAGGAGGGTGAAATCCAGCGCGTCGGCGGCAGTGAAACCATCAAGGTCAACGTCCGCCTCATCGCCGCCACCAACAAGGATCTCGAAAAACTTGTTGCCGACAAAATCTTCCGCGAAGACCTCTACTACCGCCTCAACGTCGTCCGCATCAAGCTGCCCCCGCTGCGCGAACGCCTCAACGACGTGCCCGCGCTGGTGGACTTCATGCTCCAGCGCCTCGCCAACGAGAAAAAAATCCGCGTGCGCAAGGTCTCGCCCGAGGCGCTCGCCGCGCTTTGCGCCTACCCGTGGCCGGGCAATGTCCGCGAGCTGGAAAACACCGTTTACCGCAGCGGCGTCGTCGCCCAGGGCGACACTGTGCTTGTCAAGGATCTCCCGCGCGAAATTTTGAGCCCCAGCGCCGGCGGCACGCATTCACCCTTTGTGCCCGCGGTCAAACCGGCGGCGCCAGCCCCGGCGGTCGCGCCACTGGCGCCCGCGGCACCGGCTCCGGTCGCCTCCGCGCCCGCCAGCCCCGCGCCCGCTTCGCTGCCCGACACCTACGATTTGCTCTACAAGCTCGTGCGCGCCGAAGCGGGGGAGAACATCCTCGAGAAAATCGAATCCGCCATGATCGAACGCGCCCTCAAGGAAACCGACGGCAACCACGTCAAGGCCGCCGCCCTCCTCGGCATCACCCGCGCCACCCTCCGCAAACGCGTGGACGCCGCGCCGAAGTAAGGAATTTTACCGCAACGGCACGAGGGAAGCGAAAGCGTTTAATTTCAATCGAGTTCGCCCAATGCTCGGGTGATTTTTCCGGGTTCTCGACGGCAGTCGAGCACCCGCCAGATTTCCACCCCAGCCGCATTTATTTTGTAATAAATCGCAAACGGAAATCGCTGTGACAGCAGTCGGAAATAGCCGCGAAACCGGTGGTGGATGCCGGCGTAGAGCGACAACGACTCAATGTCAGAATACAAGGAGTCCAGAAAATAATCCCCCAGCCCCGGGCTTTGCCGGGCATAAAAATCACGCCCTTCCTCCAGATCGCGCAGCGCGACGGACAGCAGGCGGATTTTCATTTGCGCGGACGGGATAGCTGGCGTTTGGCGGTTTCCCACGCCACAAATTTGGCCCGCCCGGATTTGACTTCGGCCTCCGCGTCCTTGAGCGCATTCGCATGCCACGCCGGAGATTCAAGCAATCCGGCATCCTGGCTGAGGTCCGCCCACAGGGCTTCCATTATCCGGAGTTTTTCAGCCCGCGAGAGCCGGGCGATGGTCGCGGTTGTCATGATAAAAATCTTATCTGCTTGAATCGGAAGTTCAACGCTATTTCCGTTTCTTGGCTTTCTTTGCGCCTTGGCGGTGATTTTTCTGCTTATCCGCAAATCCGTTTGGGTGCGTGCTGTGCCACCGCCACGCGGTTTCGACAATTGAATCAATGGTGCCGTAGTTGATCTTCCAGCCCAGTTCGCGCACGGCTTTGGAATTGTCCGCATACAGCGCCGGCGGATCCCCGGCGCGGCGCGGCGCGATCTTCACTTTGACTTTTTTGCCCGAGGCTTTTTCGACCGCCGTAATCACTTCGCGCACAGAGTTCGGCGTGCCGGTGCCGAGGTTGTAGAAGAGTTGCGTGCCGGGCTTGGCCAGTTTGTCGAACACCAAAATATGTGCGCGCGCCAGGTCGTCCACGTGGATGTAGTCGCGCAGGCAGGTGCCGTCCGGGGTGGGGTAGTCGCCGCCGAAAATCTGCACAAACGGCAATTGGCCGAGCGCCTGGCCGATGACCAGCGGGATGAGGTGCGTTTCAGGATCGTGGTCTTCGCCAATCACCCCGTCGGCGGCCGCGCCGGCGGCGTTGAAATAGCGCAGCGCGGCAAAGCTCAGCCCATACGCCCGCGCCAGCGCCTTGAGCACGTTCTCCAAGTCGAGCTTCGACTCGCCATACGGGTTGATGGGCCGCTGCGGCGCGTCTTCCGTTAGCGGCATTTTGTCCGGGATGCCATACGTCGCGCACGTCGAGGACAGCACAAATTTCTTCACGCCGACGTCGAGCATCGCCTCCAGCAGGTTCAGGGGCGCGGCCAGATTGTTCTGGTAATACTTCAGCGGCGAGGTGACGGATTCGCCGACGTAGCAATACGCCGCAAAGTGCATCACCAGCCCGATGCGGTGCTTTTTCAGGATGGCGCGCATCGCCCGTCCGTCGCCCAAGTCCGCCTTGTGGAAAGGCACGCCCGTCGGCACCGCCGCGCGGTGACCGTAAACCAGATTGTCCACGACCACCGGGCGGTGGCCTTGCGCGATAAGCTGGCGCACGCAATGGCTGCCGATGTAGCCCGCGCCGCCGACGACAAGAACGTTCATGAACGGCCAGTTTGCCCTGTCGCCCGGCCTCTTGCCAAGGCGGAAATCATCCGGCCCTCAGCGCGTCAGCAGCGCCAGCAGCATCCCGAACGGCGCCGCCACCTCCAAAATCAGCCAGTTGAGAAACACCTGAAATGGCCGCAGGTTGATGAGCACGATGAGCAGAATCCAGCTCATCATCGAAAATTTCTGGAACACCTCCTCCGACATCCCCACCGCGTAGCGCATGATGCGCGAGCCATCCAGCGGCGGGATCGGGATGAGGTTGAACGCAATCAGCATGCAGTTGATGACCACGACTTCATCCAGCAGCGGGATGATGCTCGCGGCGGTGGCTGAATTCAAAAAGCGCCACACCGCCGCGTGCGTGAACGTTGCCGCCAGTGCAATCAGCCCATTCATGGCCGGCCCCGCCAGGGTGATAAGGATGTCGTCCCGCCGCCGGGTCGCCGGGTTGGGCAGCGAAATCTCCACCGGCCGCCCCCAGCCAATCATCGCAAACGGCAGGCGCAGAAAAATCGTCGCCAGCGGAATTAGCCCCGTCCCGATCGGGTCCAAGTGCACCAGTGGGTTGAGCGTCACCCGGCCCTGGCTGCGCGGCAGAAAGTCGCCCAATTTGTCCGCCGCCTTGGCGTGGCCGAATTCATGCAGGGCGATGCTCGCGCAAAGGATGAGGTAGGCGACCAGGCCCTCTTGGATGTACTGAACGTAATTCGGATCCATTACGCTTCAGGCAAGCGCGAATGACGGTTTTTGGCAATCAGGAAGCGGCCGGCAACGCCGTCGCGGCAGGCGTTGCCGCGGGCGTTTTGGATCCCGCCGCTTTATCCAGGTACGCTTGCAGCGCCCCGCGCACTTTCTCCAGCGGTGGGCGCACCGGCTGCGCCAGCAATTCCCGCGCTTCCGGAAAGCGCCGCAGCTCAATCAAGATGCGGATGCGGTGCAGGCGGATGACTTCCTGCTCGACCGCGTTGGTCGTCAGCGCGGCCAGGCCGTCCCACGCCCCCAGC
>DASZWY010000104.1:0-2850 GCA_035546135.1 Opitutales bacterium | reverse complement strand
GCCGCCCGGCGCGGCCAACCTCGTGCGCGCGCAGGGCGCGTTCGTCTCCGACGAGGAAATCAACCAGCTCGTGGAATTTTTGAAGCGCAACGGCGACCCGGAATACGACGACGACGTGCAGGCGCAAATCGAGGCCGGCGCCGAGGAGGATGGCGAAGGCGGAGAGGGCGGCGAACCCGACGAAGAGTGGGACGACAAGCTTGTGCCCCAGGCGCTCGACGTGCTGCGCTCAACCAAGCGCGCCTCGACCTCGATGCTTCAGCGCCGCCTCAAAATCGGCTACAACCGCGCCGCCCGCATCATGGAAATCCTCGAGGCCGAAGGCATCGTCGGCCCCGAAAACGGCTCCAGCCCGCGGGAGATTTTGAAGGACTTGGATACATTGTAAGCGTTTGGTGAAGCATCCAAGGCGACGGCATAGGGCTTGAACTGAACCGGCATTTGAATATGTTTGGAGCATGAATTACCGGGACATCATCACGATCGAACCGGGCAAGCGCGGCGGTCGCCCTTGCATCCGCGGCATGCGGATCAGCGTTTACGACATTTTAGGCTGGCTCGCTGCGGGGATGACCAACGAGCAAATCATGGCGGACTACCCGGAGTTGACCCTTGACGACATTCGTGCCGCCCTCGCCTATGCGGCCGACCGCGAGCACCACCTGGTCAGCCCGCCGTCGTGAAATTGCTGTTTGACCAGAACCTGAGCCACGAATTGGTTCGGCGACTCGCGGATGTTTGCCCCGCCTCGGCGCACGTTCGCCAAGCGGGGCTCGCCCAGGCGACGGACCAGCAAGTTTGGGACTACGCCAAGACGCAGGGCTTCGTGCTAGTTTCACAGGACGCCGACTTTGCCGAACTCAGCCGGCTGCGCGGCTCGCCCCCGAAGCTTATTTGGCTGCGTTGTGGGAACACCGCAACCACGGAAGTTGAGAAATTACTGCGCCGCCATGCCGGTTTGCTCAACGAGCTGGGTCAAAATCCGAGGCTGGATTTTATTGAAATCTACTAGGGGTCGAGGGCATTGCTGGTCCTTCTTCATCTCGCAACGGATTTCACACCCGATCCTGCAGCGCGCCTTCGCCGACGGGGTCTTGGTGGCGGAAGCGGTCGAGGATTTCGCCGAGAAGGTAGATGGAGCCGGTGACGACGAGGGTGTCGCCGGGTGCGCCGAGGGCGCATGCGCCGGGGGCGGGGAAAATTTCCTCGACGCGGCCAAGATGCACGAGGCCGCGAAACGACGAGGGGATGAATCTTTGCAATTCGGCCAGCGGCGTGGCGCGGGGCTGCTTGGGCTGGAGCAGGACGATTTCGCGGGCGTGTTTCACCGTGACCCCGAGCAGGACGCGGGCGCGGTATTCGCCGAGCGCGCCGACCATGATAATCGGGGTGCGCCCGGTTTCCAGCCGGAGGCGCGACAGATTTTCGTCCAGCGTTTGCGCGCCCTCGGCGTTATGCGAGGCGTCGAGAATGAGGGTGCGGCCGTCGGCGAGCGGGAAGCGCTCCCAGCGCGCGGCCCATTCCGTCTCCCTGAGGCCGGCGGCGCAGTCGTCGTCCGAAACCGGCAGCAAGTCATTGAGCACCTGGGTGGCGAGGGTCGCGGTGGCGGCGTTGACGCGCTGATACGAGCCTTCGAGCCGCGTGGCGGGGTAGGTGGTCCAATCCTCGCCGAAAATTTCGCGCACGCCGTAGACCGGCGCCCGGCGGCTGGCAGCGATGGTGCGGACGATTTCCTCGGCCTCGCCCGGCAACCGGCCGATGACCACGGGCACCTCCGGCTTGATGATGCCCGCCTTTTCGACGGCAATTTCCGACAGCGTGTTGCCGAGCAATTCCGTGTGGTCCAGCCCGATGGAGGTGATGACGCTCAACTGCGGCTGGACGACGTTGGTGGCGTCGAGCCGGCCGCCGAGGCCGACTTCGATGAGCCCGATGCCCACGGCTTTGCGGACAAAGTGGACGAAGGCCATGGCGGTCATGAACTCGAAGAACGTCGGCGCGTCGTCCGGATGCGCGGCGGCGAGGGCCTCCGCATGCGGGCGCAGCTCCTCGGTGTAGGCGCAAATTTCCTCCGGGGTGAGCATCGCGCGGTTGACCTGCACGCGCTCGCCGAGAAAGACGAGGTGCGGCGAGGTGTACAGGCCCGTGACGCAGCCTGTCCGGCGGTAAATCGCCTCCAGCATCGCGCAGACGGAGCCTTTGCCGTTGGTGCCCGCGACATGGATGACCGGGTAGCGGCGTTCGGGGTGCTCGAGCCGTTCGGCGAGCAGGCGCATACGGTCGATGCCGTATTTGGGCCCGATGCTCTCCTTGAGGCTGAGCAGGTAGCGCTTGGCGGCGGGATAGTCCATGGCGGGAAGGAGAAGTTAGAAGCGGGAGCGCGAGGGTTGGAAGCCAGAAATATACCCAGAAGCGTCCCTGACATAAATTAGGCGCGTCCCGTCCATCCCAAATGACGTAACATTTGACGCGGCGCTCTTAATAGAGATATTGCTCCGACCAATCCAATCGCTCACTTTTAGTCCACCCATGAAACCCCGCATTTTTCTCATCGCCGCTGTCGGTGTCATCGCCGGCGTGCTCGCCTGGTACATGTATTCCTCGACCTCCGGCAGCGCCCTGAAATCCGCCGATGCCGCCAAACCTGCGCCCGCGGCGGCCAAACCCGTAGCCCCGGCCCCGGTCGTGGCTTCGGCGGTGCCGGCGCAGGTCGCCAAGCCCGTGGTGGCGGCGGTGCCGGCGGCGGCTGGCGCCACGCCAGGGCCGTCCACCGAGGGGGTGGTGTTTGTGGCCGGGCCGCAGTCGGATTTGAAAACCTGCGTGGCCGCGACCATCCATTTTCTGGAAGGA
>DASZWY010000103.1:0-5315 GCA_035546135.1 Opitutales bacterium | reverse complement strand
CACCTCCAGCTCGTGGCACAGCAACGTGGGCCAGCCAAGCTGGCGCATCAATGGCGCGGCAAATTGCTCGAAAGTGTCGGAGAGGATGAGCACCTGGGTGCGCGCCCGCAGCCAGTTCATGAATTCGAGCGCGCCTTCGAGCGGACGCAGCGTGCCGATGACTTCCTGGATTTGCGGGAGGGTGATGCCGTGCTGGTCGAGCAGCGCCAGGCGGTAGCGCATCAGCTTGTCGTAGTCCGGCTCGTCGCGCGTGGTGCGGCGCAGCTCGGGCCGCCCGGTTTTTTCGGCGACGGCGATCCAGATTTCGGGCACGAGCACGCCTTCGAGGTCGAGACAGACAAGGTGCATGGCAGGCGGATAGCGTCGAGACTTCTGGCGGCGGCGTCAACCTTTCGTCGCAGGCGGGGCTGCGGGCCGGTAGGGCGATAAATGGTCCAGTTCGCCGCTGGGCTTGAGCCACGCCTGCCAGAGGCGGCGCCCGGGATAATAGCGCGCCACCTCGGCATCCCGCGCCGGGCCGAGGCTGCGCGCAAAAATGACCGGCTGCCGGTCGATGTCCGGCCCGTTGTAAACCCACTCGGCAAAGGCCGGCTGGCCCTCGGCCATCATCACGAAGACGACAGCACCCGTGAAAGTTTCGGCGTTCTTTTGCTCGAAGTCTTCCATGACTTCCTGCCGGTCAAGCGCCCAAAGCGCCGGCGGGCTGCCGCGCAGGGTCTGCTTCGCCATGACGACGACCGTCCAGATGGGCAGGGCGATGGCGAAGAGGATGAGCAGGCAGCGCTGCCCGCGCCACTGGATCGCGCAGAGTTCGCGAAACCCGAGCACAATCAAAACCGCCAGCGGCGCGGTCCAGGCTGCGGCGTAATGGGGGAAGCCGAAAAACCGCAGCGTGCCCAGCATGATGAAAAATGAGCCGAGGCTCGCCAGCGCCAAACGCCCCGCCGGGTTTCGCCAGGTCGTGAAGCTCAAGAGCGCCCAAGCCGCACCGAGGCCGAACAAGCCCGGCAAAAAGAATCCGCCCAGGCGCGGCAGCGCGGCAGCCAAATGACTCTTCAATACCTCGGCCAAGCCCACGGATGGTGCGAGCAGCACTTGCGGGTTGAAGCGCCGGATTTGATAGGAGAGCTCGGGGTTGCGATTGGCGGGCGGCGGGGTGGGGTGGTCCCAGACGAACACGCCGACATCGGGTTCCATCTGCTGTTGGTAAACCCGGTGGGGGAAATCGAGCGCGTGGCCGGTCACCGCCCGATTATACATAAACAAAAACGCCAGCGCCGCCGCAACCGGCAACGCCGCGGCGGCCCCGGTCAAAAATTTCTTTTTCCAGTTTCCATCGGCCATTTTCCATTTGCAAAACCGCCATGCCGCCGCCCCCGCGGGAACGGCGCAAAACCACAAGCCTTCGTAGGGGCGCGTCAACGCCATCACGCCTGCGCCCACCCCCATCCCCCAGGCCGCGGCGGCGCCGGGTTTTTTCCAAAACCGCACCAGCCCGCCGAAGACCAGCATCCCCGCGAGCGCGAACAAGCTGCCGCCCCAATAGCTGCGGCCCCAATACGTCAGCGCGCACCATTGCCATGAAGCCAGCAGCCCGCCCGCCGCCGCCCACGTCGCCGGGGCCAGCGCGCGCAGCATCCAGGCCGCCGCCATGGCGAGCAGTCCGCCCGTAATCCACACCCCAAAAATCGGCGCGCCGAGCCATTCCCCTGCGGCCAGTTGCAGCGACTGTCCGGGCGGATATTTCGACGCATAGGTCGGCGCGGACAATTCGTGCATCGTCTCAAAGAACGGCGCAAGCGGATGCGGCGGATTCGTCAGCCGGCCTTGCAGAAACGTGTCCGCCCCGAGCAGGTAGGAAAACTCGTCGTATTCCTGCGGCAAAACCACGCCAGAGGTCCGCAGCGTCGGCAGCATCGCGCCCACGGTGCCCAGCACAAATAACAACGGATACAGCAGCCACGGCGTGGCGGCCAGCCGGCGGTAAAATTGAAAAATCCGGTGCATGGGCTGGTTCATTTTTCCGCTGGCGGCAATTTTATCAATTCACTGCGGTCGAGCTGGCCATTGGCTTTCACATACACCAGCCATTCGTCGTAGCCGGGAAACCACCGCGCCAGTTCCGGCACCCGCGCCGCGCCCAGCGCGCGCAACCACAGCACATCCTGCGCGGCGGGGTCGGGCGAATTGAACACCCATTCCGCATGCGGGTCATGGTCGGCGGCGTAAACCACCAGCGCGAGCTGCTTGTGGCCGGTCGCTTGCGCGCGGTCGGCGAGGTCTTCGCGCAATTTTTCCCGGTCGTAAACCCAGGGGAAACTGGACCACGCAGGATAGGATTGCGACAAGGCGAACCCGGTGGCCGCCATCGGCCAGAGCGCCAGGGCGAGCAGGGCGATGCTGCCCGCGGCGGGCAGGCCGTTTCGGCGGTGCCCCCAGGCCGCCAGTCGGCGCGCGCCTTGAATAAAGAGCACCAGCGCCGGGGCCGTCCATGCCGCGATATAATGGGGAAACGCATAGAAGCGCACCGTCAGCAGCGGGATGGCGATAAACAGCAGGCTCAGCAGCGCCAATCGCGCCGGGCCGCCCCGGGCAAAGACTCCCAGGACGCCGAGAGCCGCCAGCGGCCAGATCCAATAGGGGAATAAGAACTTGAATTGTTCGACGGCGAATTTTTCGACATTGGCCCAATATTGCCGCGCGGACAGCGGGTCGGCGCTCATGTTCGTGGCAAACACGTCCTCATAGCGTGCCAGCCAGGCGGGCTGCCCGGGCGGGTCGGGCGCGGGTTTTTGCCAGACAAAGAGCGCCACCCGCGGCAGGTAGGTCTCGTCATACCGCCGGTGGGCGAACGCTAACGGGCTGCCGGTCGTGGCCTGGTTATAGCCCAGCATCAGCCCCACGCCCAACAGCGCCGGGATCAGGAACGCCGCCAGTTTTTTCCCGATAGCTGGCCGGTCGCGAAAAATCCGCCCGAGAATCAATGCCGCTGGCAACAGCGCGAAAATGAATCCATCGAGCGGCCGCGTCAGCGCCATGATGCCGCAGCCAACTCCGGCCCCTGCCGCCGCCCTCAGCGGGTGCCCCCGCCTCCGCCACAGCCGCAGCGCCCCGCCGAAGGCCAGCGCGCCGCCAAGCGCGAGCACGCTTCCGCCCCAATATGAATAACTCCAGTACGTCATCGCCCCGTAGCCGACCATCCCGGCCACCGCCCCGGCCAGCGCCCAGCCCGGCGGCGCAGCGGCGCGCAGCATCCAATAAAGCGCCACCGCCCAGAGGCCATTGACCAGCCAGATGCCAATGATCGGGCTGCCCAGCCAATCGCCCAGCGCGAGCGCCACGCCGTTGCCGGGCGGAAATTTGGCTTCGTAGCGCGGCGTGATGAATTCATGAAACGTCGCGTAAAACTCCGGCGGCCCTGGCGGGGGCGGATTGGTCAGCCGCCCTTGCGCGAAGGTCTCGCCGAGAAAGAGGTAGCCGTATTCATCGTGCAAGGCCGGGAGCGGCGGCCCGTACACCAGCGAAGGCAGCGCCGAAAACGCCACGCCGGCGAAAAACAGGATCAAAACCGCCAGCGCAGGCCGCCGGGCCAGGAGCGAAATCGCCGCGCGCAACATCCGGCGTATTTTCCCTCCGCCACGCCGCTTTGGCAACCTTGGAGTGGCCGCGGCTCAGGGAGATTTCGCGTCGCCCAGAATCTCCAGCCGGACATCGCGGAGCCGGCTGCCGGCGACGAGGAGGATGTTGTTCTTGCCGTCCGTTGCGAGCGGGCCGTCCAGCTTTGCCATATTTTTGTCGAAGAGGTAAGTGATTCCTTGCTCGGACACGAGCAGCGAAAACGGAATCCAGGTGTGCAGCGGCGACCGCGGGAACGAAACGTCCCGCACGATTTTCGATTCCGGGGCGCCTTGCAGCATCCGCCGTTTGTCCCGCACCCAATCGGGGTTGAATTCATACCGATGGAGGCTGTTCGTTTCCCGCGCAAGAAAAGCGACGCCGTCGGCCGCTTCATCGGGAAATCTCGCCGTGGTCGAACGGCCATTGAGCCACACCTGGCCGGTTAGGCGGAACGTTTTGCCCTCGGTGCCGGGCAGGGGAATCTTTTGGTCGGTCGCCGCCGAATAATCGCCGAGATACCGCATGCTCCGCGCCGGCCCCGTCGTCCACGGGGGAGCATCACCGCGCCCCGTCAGCGCTTCCCGAAACATCGCCGGATTAATGAACGCGAAATAAACCACGAGCAAAGCCACGACCGCGACCGACAACCCCAGCGCCAACAGGGATTCCTGGTTCTTGAGGGAGACGGTGGAGGTGCTCACAGCCTGTATAGACGCCGCCGATAGCGAAAAGTTAGGCTAAAAGCGGCAGAACGCCCAAGGTTCCAGAGGCCCTTCACAAGTCATTGCCAGCCAAAGAGATTTATCACGCCTTCGCCGGCAGCGCGCGGGTGGCAATTTCGGTCTTCAGCAGCTCACGCCATTGGGCGAAGGGGAAGGTGCCCTCCATCGCCTTGTTGACGCGCGAGCGCGCCGAAATCTGGCCGCTTTCCTTTTCCTTCGCGCCGAGTACCAGCATGTGCGGCACCTTGTCCGTCTCCGCGCGGCGGATTTTCGCGCCGAGCTTGTCGGAATGGGCGTCCACCGTGGCGCGCACGTCGCCGGCGCGCAGTTGCGCGCACAATTCCTGGGCGAAAGGCGTCAGCTCGTCGTTGATGGGCAGCAGGCGCACTTGCTCCGGCGCAAGCCAGGTCGGAAAATTGCCCGCGAAGTGCTCGATGAGGAAGCCGATGAAGCGCTCGTGCGTGCCCAGCGGCGCGCGGTGGATGCACAGGGGCGTCTTCGCGCCGTTGTCGCGGTCGGTGTACACGAGGCCGAATTTCGCGGGCACCGCGAAGTCCACCTGGTTCGTGGCGAGCGTGAACTCCTTGCCGATGACGCTCCAGACCTGGACGTCGATCTTTGGCCCGTAGAACGCCGCCTCGTTCGGCACCTCGACGTAGTTGATGCCGCTGTTTTTCAGCACCTCGCGCACCATGTCCTCCGTCTGCTTCCACAGCGCCGGCTCGTTGACGAATTTCTGCCCGAGCTTCGCCGGGTCGTGCGTCGAGAAGCGCATCACGTATTTCTCGATGCCGAAGATCTTGAAATATTTCAGGTACATCTCGTTCACCGCGTTGAACTCGGCGGCAAACTGCTCCGGCGTGCAATAGATGTGCGCGTCGTTCATGTTCAGCGAGCGCACGCGCATCAGCCCGAACAGCTCGCCCGACTGCTCGTAGCGGTAGCAGCACCCGTATTCCGCCAGCCGCAGCGGCA